>DATINX010000186.1:0-2918 GCA_035473835.1 Candidatus Dormiibacterota bacterium
CCTGGGGAGGCTCATCCATTGGCGCATCGCTACCGGGTTCTGATCATCGTTTCCGCCGCCACGTTCGTGGCCAGCCTCGACCTGTTCATCGTCAACATCGCCTTCCCCAGCATCAAGCACGACTTCGGTGGCACGAGCGACGCGACCCTCTCCTGGGTCCTGAACGCGTACGCGATCGTCACCGCCGCCCTCCTGGTGCCGGCGGGCCGCATCGCCGACCTGCTCGGGCGCAAGCGCCTGTTCCTCGCCGGCCTGGTGACATTCGTAGGGGCTTCGGCCCTGTGCGCGGCGGCGCCGGGGCCGGGTTTCTTGATCGCCGCGCGGTGCGTGCAGGCCATCGGCGGGGCGACCCTGATGCCGACCTCGCTCGCCTTGCTGCTCGCGGAGTTTCCGGCGCGCCAGCGAGCGCTTGCGGTCGCCGTGTGGTCGGCGACGGGAGCGGTCGCCGCCGCCGCGGGCCCGCCTATCGGCGGCGCCCTGGTGCAGGCGAGCTGGCGCTGGGTCTTCCTCGTCAATCTTCCGATCGGCCTGGTGATGGCCTTACTCGCGTCGCGTGTCCTGATCGAGTCGCGCGACCCCGAAGGCAAGCGGTTTCCAGACCTCGTCGGCGCGGCGACGCTGGTTGTCGCATCGAGCGCCCTGATGCTTGGCATCATCAAAGGACCGGAGTGGGGCTGGGTCGACGCGCGGACAGACGGCCTGTTCGTGGCCTCGGCCGCGTTGTTCGCGGGTTTCGTTTATCGATGCCTCACGCATCCATCGCCCGTCATCGAGCTCGGGCTGTTTCGCGCTCGGGCGTTTGTGATGGCAAATGTCGCCGGCACGCTCTTCTTCGCCGCATTTGGAGCGATGCTGCTCGCCAGCGTCCTTTTCCTGTCGCGCGTCTGGCATGAAGATGTGCTCACCGCGGGACTCCAGATCACGCCAGGACCCGTCACCGCGGCGCTTATTGCGGTGCCGGCCACGCTGCTGGCGGCGCGCATCGGCCAGCGCACAGTTGCCGCCATCGGCTCGCTTCTCTTTGTCGCCGCGGGAGTGTGGTGGCTTTCACATATGACGCTGCAGCCACACTATGCGACCGCGTTCCTGCCCGGCTGGATCATCGGCGGTGCGGGTGTCGGATTCGTGATCCCGACGCTGGCCGGTGCGGCGGCGGCTTCCCTTCCGCCGGCCCGGTTTGCGACGGGAAGCGCCGTATACGGCATGACGCGCCAGTTCGGCATCGCCCTTGGCGTGGCCGTCCTGATCGCGGTGCTGGGCACCCCAAGCGGTGCGCAGGTGATGAACGCGTTCCGCACCGGCTGGGAGGTCATCGCCGGCATCGCGTTCGCCAGCGCGATCGCCGCCGCGGCCATCGGCAACGTCCAGCCGGCTCCCACGGTTGTGGAAAAGGGGCACAAGTTACCCCAGGCGGTATGAGGTGAAAGAAATGCAGGTCAAACCGCGAACCCGAACCATCACCTGGGAAGACCCGATGGCTGCGATGAGCCAGGCCGACGGCATGACCGGTCTCGAGTTCATCCAGGCGATCTGCGCGGGCAAGCTGCCGTCGCCGCCGATCATCGCGACGATGGGGTTCACGGGCGGCGAGGCCGAGGAGGGCAAGGCCACCTTCCATGGCGAGGCCGGCGAGTATCTGTACAACCCGATCGGAGTGGTGCACGGCGGCTTCGCCATGACCATCCTCGACTCGGCCATGGGTTGCGCGGTGCACACGACGATGGCGGCCGGCGAGATGTACACGACCCTCGAGACCAAGGTCAACTTCGTCCGGCCGATCACCCTCGATGTCGGGCCGGTTAGCTGCGAGGGTGTGGTCGTCCATCGCGGAGGCAAGGTCGTCACCGCCGAGGGCAGGCTGGTCGCGGACGAGAGCGGCAAGCTGCTCGCGCACGGGACCACGACCTGCCTCGTGGTCAAACGATGACCAGCACCATCGTCGACGGCCGGCGGCTGTGGCTGCGGCTGCTCGAACCCACAGATGCCAACCTGATCCGCCTGTTCTTCTGGCGACTATCGGCCGAGTCGCTCTACCGCCGTTTCCTGTCTCCCATCAAGCCACCCGCCAACACCCTGGTCGCGAGGCTCGTCGACATCGACCACTGCAGTCGCGAGGCGCTCATCGCGCTGGACGAACACGGCATCGTCGGGATCGCGCGCTATGGCACACTCGGTTCCAGGCACGATGTCGCGGTCGTCGTCGCCGACGAGTGGCAGGGCCGCGGCGTCGGCGCTCTCCTGCTCCGCCGGCTCGCGAACATCGCACGGGCGCGCGGGATCACAAGCTTTCAGGCGACGATGCTCGGCGACAACCGTCGTGCTCAGAGGCTTGTCCTCGGCCTCTCTTCGAAAACCAGGATCCGTTTCGACGCCGGCTATCTCGAGGCGGACATCCCACTCGGAGCGCGGCACGCATCGTAGGAGTTGCCCGCAGGCGTATAGATTCACGTGATGACCGCCATCCGGCCATGTCGCGATGACGAACGCCCCACCATGCTCGAGATCGTCAACGCCGCCGCCGAGGCCTATCGGGGTGTGATCCCCGCGGACGGCTGGCACGACCCGTACATGGACCGGAAGGAGCTCGATGACGAGATCACAGCCAGGGTTGCGTTCTGGGGCTACGAGTCAGACGACGGTTGGATCGGGGTCATGGGCATTCAGCCGGTGCGCGACGTCGACCTCATACGCCACGCGTATGTGCTTCCTGGCAGTCAGGGTCAGGGAGTGGGCACGGCGCTTCTCCTGCACCTGAGAGGACTGACATCGCGGAGCATGCTCGTCGGAACGTGGGCCGCCGCCGACTGGGCAATCCGGTTCTATCGCCGCCACGGCTTCGAGCTGGTCTCGCCAGACCGTAAAGCCACCCTGCTCAAGACGTACTGGACCATCCCCGATCGCCAGGTCGAGACCTCGGT
>DATINX010000187.1:0-13676 GCA_035473835.1 Candidatus Dormiibacterota bacterium
GGCGCAGCTTCGCCCCTCGCCACCAACTCGTCGCCGCGGCGGATGAGCTCCGCTGTAGCCGCGTTGGCCGGCGTCGAGAGAATCGCGTCCGCGCTCAAACCCAGGGCTTCGCCAAACTTGTTCCAGAGCGCAACGTGTGACTGCTCCTCCGCGACGTGGCGGGCGACCTCAGCCTCGTCTCCTCCGCGAACCTTCTCAAGCCAGGCCGGGACCGCTCGCACGATGTGGGCGTACTGCCCAACGTACTCACAGAGCTCGTCGTGGGTCAGCGTTCCTTTCGTCCAACGCTGGTAGAAGCTGTGCTCCAAGAGGTTCCACCGAGCGGTCACGTCGTCGAGCGTCTGGTCCATGTGAGCCTCCAAGCAGGGGCTGACTGCCGAGAACATTCTCGCCGATCGCGACCGGTCGCTACGCCTGCTCGGATATGACAGGCTCCGCCACGGCGGCCTGCCCGTCGCCGCTTTCGGTCAGCGAGTCCGATCGAAGCTCGCTGGCGCTTCGCAGGGGCCGGTCGCGAAGCAGCAATGTGCAAGCCAGCCCGAGCGCACCCGCCACGACCGTGACCCAGAAGAGGTCGCCGATCGACAGCGCCAGGGCGGTGTTCGCGCCCTCCATGATCTTGGGGATCAGCGCCCGCTGCGGGCCCTGCAGGATCTGTTCGAGCAGCGCACGGCCGTTGCCTACGTTCTGCAGCGCACCCGAGAACTTGACCAGCACAGGGATCAGAGGCTGCGGGACACCCGCCTCGGCAAGGCTGGTCGGCAGCCGGTTGGCGAAGGACGAAGAGAAGATGGTTCCGGCCACTGCCAGCCCGATCGAGGCGCCGATCTGGCGGAGAAAGGTAAGCGTGCTGGTGGCGACGCCGAGCCGGGTCGGCGGCACGGAGTTCTGCACCACAACCGTGTAGCCCGCCATCGCGGGGCCGATGCCGAGGCCCAGGATGAGCATCCACAACCAGAGCTGCCAATCGGGCACTCCGGGCGTCAGATGGGTCATCAAGAAGCCGCCGACGATCATCACCACGGCGCCGCCGGTCATGAGCCACTTGTAGCGACCGAGCCTGCTGATCAGGATTCCGGTGCCGATGCTGCCGCCGATCAGGCCGACCAGCAGCGGCCAGATGTAGTAGCCAGAGGCCGTGGCGCTGACGCCGCGAACAGTCTGGTAAAAGCGGGGCAGGAAGATCACAGCCGCGAACATCGCCATCCCGAAGGCGAACACCGCCGCCATGCTGACGGCGTAGTCCCTGTCTTTGAACAGGTTCAGGGGGATGATCGGCTCTTTCGCCTTTGTCTCCGCGAATAGGAAGACGGCCAGGATCACGAGCCCGATCACGATCAGTCCGCCCACGTCGGGGTCGGTCCAGGTGGCGAGCTGCCCCGAGCCGTTCACATTGCCCTTGTTGGTGAGACCGAGCATGAAAGGAACCAGTCCCGCTGTGAAGAGCACGATTCCCAGGTAGTCGAGGTCGCGGATCGATGCCTGACGGCGACCCGCGCTCGGAAGCACGGTGGCCAGGACGATCAGCGATGCGATCCCGAATGGCACGTTCACGTAGAACACCCAGTGCCAGCTGATGTGGTCGGTGATCCAGCCGCCGATGAACGGGCCGACGATGAAGCTGAGCGCGAACACCGCGCCGAACAGGCCCTGGAAGCGGCCGCGCTCGCGTGGGCTGTAGAGGTCGCCGATGATCGCCATCACGATCGGGAACAAGGCCCCCGCGCCGAGGCCCTGGATGGCGCGAAACGCGACCAGCTGGTTCATGTTCTGAGAGGCGCCGGAGAGCCAGGAACCGACGAGGAAGAGGCTGACTCCGATCATCAACATGACCTTGCGTCCGAAAACATCCGAGAACTTCCCGTAGATCGGGACCGTGACCGTGGAGGCCAGGAGGTAGGCGCTGACGACCCACGAGTAGAGGCTGGCGCCATTGAGGTCGGTGACGATTCGCGGCAGGGCGGTGCCGACGACGGTCTGGTCGAGAGAGGCCAGGAACATGGTCAGCAGGATCGCGCCAAGGATCGCCAGCTTTCGCCGTGGCGGCAGTGAGATCAACAACGGCGCGGTGCCGTTCGGCGCAGCGATTGCCAAGCGGTCAGCCCTCCCCATGCGACGCGGCCGACGCAGGCGACGCATGCGACGCAGCCGACGCATGCGCGCCCGCTGATCTCGCGAACAGGTCCTGCGCGGCGCGCGTGATGATCGCGACGCAGGCGTCGACCGATATCGCCGTGCTGTCGATGACCAGGTGGTAGTGGTGAGGATCCTCCCACGCACCCGCCCTCGGATAGAAATGGGCCACGTAAGCCCGACGCGCCTGATCCGTCTCCTGCTGCTTCCTGGCGGCCGTCTTGTAGTCGAGGCCGTCACGCGCCATTGCGGCGCGCCGACGAGCTTCGACTGCGGCGTCGAGGCGGACGTGAAGAACGTCGGGGTGATCCTTCAGAACGAAGACGCCGGCTCGGCCTAGGATCACGGCTCCGCCCGAGTCGACGAGCCGGCGGATAACGACCTCGGTCTGGGCTACGTCGGGCGCGACCCCAAGCTGCTCGGCGTCCACCGGGATGCCCACGAACAGCCCGCTGTAGTTGACAGCGCTGTTCAACAGCCGGCGCACCGCGCTCGGTTGATCGTCGTCGTCGGCCAGGGCCGCTGCCAGCGGTTCGTGGATCTTCTCCGCGAGGCCGACTGGGATGGCCCGATCGATAAAGGGCAAACCGAGTCGTTCCGC
Source organism: Candidatus Dormiibacterota bacterium (assembly GCA_035473835.1). GTDB lineage: Bacteria > Chloroflexota > Dormibacteria > Dormibacterales > Dormibacteraceae > UBA10449. The sequence continues at coordinate 2,735 of DATINX010000187.1, forward strand.
CACCGCCGGACCGATGACGCTGCCGGCGGAGCCGAAGGTGGCCGCGATCGTAACTGTGCCCATGGACCCTATTCGCTCTTGTCCATATTGACCTGCTCCGGCTCGGAGAGTCGATATCCCGAGGCGGGCACCAGCTGGCGCACCCGGTCGACCGCTTTGACCGACGCCTCCGCCGTCGACTCCGCCTGCACCGGAGCGACGCCGATGCGCATCTTCGCCGTTCCGGCCACTGGCTCGACGGTCAATCCGTTCTGGGCCAGGACTTCAAGGACCTTCGGGTCACCAGTGCGCCCAGGCTCTGGTTCGAGGGTGAGGCTGAACGCGTACGCCGCGGCCGGCGCCGTCTGCAGCGCCCCACCCGCACGGAGGCCGAGAGGCTTGAAGCGTCGATCTTCGGCGGCGCTCAGCAGGTCGTCGAGCTCCCTGGTCGACCGCCGGCTCGCGAAACGAGCGGCAATCGAGTAGAGGACGGGGACGAGAACGAGCGTCAGCAGCGTGCTCGTGAACAGCCCGCCGATGACCACGATCGCGAGCGGCCGGCTGATGAATGCACCGCCCACGCCGCCTCCCCCACCGACCACCGCCAGCGGCACCAGGGCCAGCATGGTGGCGAAGGCGGTCATCAATATCGGGCGCAGACGATGACGGCCGCCTTCGATGATGGCGTCGTGCAGGTTCAGGCCGCGATCGCGGTACTGCTCAATGAGGTCCAGCAGAACGATGGCATTGGTAACGACGATGCCGGTGAGCATCAGGATCCCGATCAGGCCGGGCAGCGACAGCGATGTGTTGGTCACCACCAGCGCGATGACGGCGCCCGTCGCCGCGAAGGGAATCGCGACCAGCAGCACCAGCGGCTTCAGCAGCGAGCGGAAGGTCGCCACCATGATCAGGTAGACAAGGCCGATAGCAGCCAGCAGCGCGAGCGCAAATTGCGTGAGAACGGTCGAGAGCTGCGCGAACACGCCGCCCGTGGACAGCGATACACCCGACGGCAGCGTTACGGCGGCCAGGGCATTCGTGACGTTGGTCTGGACGGCACGCGTGTCGTTGGCGGTGATCGTCCCGGTGATCGTCGCGTCCCGGTCGCCATTGACGCGATTGACCGTCTGCGGGCCGGTGACCTCCTGAATGACAGCGAGCGTGGACAGAGGGACGACCCCGAACGCAGTCGGAACCGGCAGGGCGGCGAGAGTGGCCGCGGTGTCGGCTGTTCCCGGCGGCAGCTGGACGCGAACGATCATCGTGCCCTGCACCAGATTGGCCTGGGTAGCGACCTGGCCGTTGATCTGCTGGGCGATGAACGCTGCCAGGGTCTGGATGTTCAGCCCGGACGCGGCCAGCTTGTCAGTCGGGACCAGCTGGTACTGCGGTTTGGAAGCGACCAGGTTGGATTTGACCTCGGCCAGGCCCTGCACCTTGGACAGGGCGGCGAGGACCTGATCGTTCGCCAGCTGGAGGTTGGCAGGATCGGCCGCGCGGACGTCGACCTGCATCTGGGTGCTGCTGGCGTTGGAGCTGTTCTGCGCCTGTCCGACCTGCAGCTTGGCAGAGCCTGTGTACGAGGCCAGGGCATGCTTCACGCCGGCCAGCGCCGCGTCGTACTGCCCGTTGCCGACCAGCACCAGCACCGAAGCCTGACTCGGATCGGCCGGGACGGTCCCCGCCGGCGCGAACGGATCGCTCTGGCCGCCGACCGTGGCCTGGTAGGCCGTGATGCCCGGCACCACGGCAATCAGCGTCTCGACCCTCTGGGTCTCGAGATCCGTGTCGGAGAGGGTGGAGTTCGCCGGCATGGTGATGGCGATCGGAAAGGTCGGGCTCGACGACTGGTCGAGCAGGTTCACGCGCAGGAGAGGGATCAGCGCCATCGAGGCGGCGAAGAAGGCGGCCGCCGCACCGAGAGTCAGCAACCGGTGGCCGGTGGCCCACTGGATGACAGGCACGTATACCCGCTGCGTCCAGTTCCAGCGCAGGCGGCGCTCGACCCCTTCGGCGCGGATCGCCGGCAGCAGGCGTGACGCAAGCAGCGGCACGACTGTCACCGCCACCACGAGGGAGGCCAGCAGCGCCACCACGACAGTGAGCGCGAACGGTCGAAAGAAGCTGCCCGCGATGCCCGTGAGGAAGATGATCGGCAGGAAGACGGCAACGGTCGTCAGCGTCGACGAGGCGACTGCCGTGATGATTTCGCGCGCGCCGGTGTAGGCGGCGACGAGCGGCCGCTCCCCCTCGCTGACATGCCGGCTGATGTTCTCGAGGACGACGATGGAGTCGTCCACCACGCGGCCGATCGCGACCATCATGCCGCCCAGGGTGAGGATGTTGAGCGTGATCCCCTGCCACCAGAGAACGATCAAGGCGACCAGCAGCGAGAGGGGAATGGAGATCGCAGCGACGACGGTCGCCCGCGCGCTGCGCAGGAAAACGAAGATGACGAGCACGGCGAAGACCGCGCCTAGCAGTCCCTCGCGAAGGATGTTGCCGATGGCCTGCGTGATCGGCGTGGCCTGATCCTGGATCGACTCGAAGTGGACGCTCTGGCCGATCGTCGACTCGATGCCTGGAAGCGCACCCCAGACTTCGTTGGCAACCGTCACCGTGTTGGTGTTGGGGCCCTTGATGATCCGCAGGCCGATGGTCGGCTTGCCGTTCGTCCGGGTGATCGTGTCGGCGGGCACGGAGACCACCTGCACGGACCCAAGCTGGTCGATGCGCACCGGTGCGGCCGGCCGCCCACCCGCCGCGCTGATTTGCGGAGTGACGGTAACTTTCCCGATCTGGTCAAGGCTGGTCAGCGACCCGGAGACCTGAAGCGGGATGGTGGCGGAGCCCTGCTTGAGGGACCCGACGGACGCGACGATGCTGGCCTGCTGCAATGCGGCGGCAACCTGCGTGACGGTGACGCCGTGGGCCGCCAGCCTGACGGGATCGAGGGTGACATCTACCTCGTCGGTCGGGGCTCCGGACAAGACGACTGAAGAAACACCGGCCAGGCCCTTGAGCTTCGGCACGGCCTGCGCTCGCAGCTGGCCGGCCAGGGCGCCGAGCGGCTCGTTGGCCGAGATCGCGTACTCGAGGATCGGCAGGCTGTTGGTCGAGAAGGTCTGAACAGTGGAGGATGCCGCCTGCGGAGGCAGCAGCGGACGGATTCTCGATAACGCGCTGTTGACGTCCTGCTCGGCCGACTTGATGTCGGTACCGTCCTTGAAAAGGACGATCACCAGCGAGGCGCCCTGGCTTGACGTGGATTGCACCGTGTCGGTGCCGTTCACACCCTGCATGGCGTTGACGACGGGTACCGAGACCTGCCCGTCGACGACTTGCGGCGAGGCGCCCGGGTACGGAGTGATGACGATGACGGCGGGAACCGCAATGTCCGGCAGCAGGTCCTGCTGGACCTGGGTGGCGGCGAAGATCCCAGCTCCGAACAGCAGCACGACCCCCAACAGGACGACGACTCCCAAGCGAAGCGACAGGCGCGTTACGAAGGCCACGTCGCGTCAGCCTCCCTCGTGCTGGCTGAGATTGCGCACCAGCAACAGGCAAAGGTGGCGCAGCTGCACGAGCTGCTCGCCGGTGAATCCGGTGGCTACGGAGGCCTGGGTCTTGACCGCTTCGCGGCGCACAGCGTCCACACGCGAAAGGCCGGTCTCGGTGAGCGCGGCGAGAATCGAGCGCCGGTCAACAGGGTCTGGAACGCGCTTCACCAGGCCGTCGCGCTCCAGGACATCGATGATGTCGGTCATTGTTCTTGGCGTCACGTTGAGCGCCTCCGCGAGCGTTCCCAACGGAAGCTGCCGGGTCGAGCTGTGGTGGAGGCGCATCAGCACGCGGAGCCGGCTCTCCGAAAGTCCCTGCCGCTCGGCGAAGCGCTGCATCGCATCGTGGATCTGCTTGGCGGCCAGCCGCAGAGCGGCCAGGGCCTCGAGAACCTCGACCGAACCGCCGCCGCCCATGTCAACTACCGCGCGTCGCAGGGCAGCGTCATGGAGGTATCCGGCCTCGTCCACCTGGATCTCTCCCCAGGTCGGGATCGGATGGTGCTTCAAATCAGGCTTCCCCATAGTGAGGAGCCTCACTATACCGAGGCGCGCTTGCTTTGATGCCGGCTAACTAGCGCGGTGTCCTGAACGGGGCCGCCTCAGGCGCTGCGGTCGAGCGACAGCTCCTGCGCCTTGCGGTGCTGCTCCCAGCGAGCCTCGGCTTCCCCGGTGGGCGTCGAGGGCGGTCCTTCCACGAAGGGCCAGAACTCCTCGGCGATCCGCCGCCAGTTGGCGGTCGCGTTGAGGCTGCCGAGCACGGCGTAGAGCCCCAGGTTGATTCGCTGTAGAACCACATAGGCGCGCGGCACGTCGCTGTATGGGGCAAGTGGGCCGCCCGCATCGAAGAACCGGCGCACGATCGCCGATGCGTACCCCGGAGTGATCGTCATCGGAGCGTCACGCCGCACGGTGGCGTAGAACAACCCGAAGCGATCGACCACCGCATCGGTCGGCACCGGCGCGCCGGGGCGGAGGAAGCCCGCTCGCTCCAGCGATGCCCGGAAGCGCTCTCCATCGTTCTCGATGACAAGAAAACGAACGGCATCGACGAGCGGGGCGAGGTCGTCGGCGCTGAAATGCTTGGTCAGGCCGAAGTCCAGAAAGCTGACTCGGCCCCGGCCCCCAAACAGGTAATTGCCCGGGTGCGGGTCCCCGTTGAACGCGTGGAGGCGGTACAGACTGCGACTGACGAAGCGATTTATGGTCTCGGCCGCCAGGTTTCGCTCGTCCTGGCTCCACTGCAGCACTTCGTCGAAGCCTGCCCCGGCCACCAGCTCGCTGCTCAGGACCCGCGAAGTGCTCAGCTCGTCCACCACGTGAGGAACATGAATGACCGGATGGCCCTCGTAGTACCGGGCGAACAGCCTCTGACTCTCAGCCTCCAGGAGATAGTCGACCTCCTCGCGCAGCCGATCGCCCAGCTCGTCGATGAGCGAGCGGGTATCAAGACCCGGGAAGGCGGCGGCGGCGACCCGCCGCAACAAGGCGACGTTCCTCACGTCCGACGTGATGGTGCGCGCGATGCCTGGGTACTGGACCTTGACAGCCACCGCTCTGCCGTCGTGCGTGATGGCTTTGTGCACCTGTCCGATCGAGGCCGCCGCGAACGGCAACGGGTCCCATCGGGCGAAGATCCGCTCCGGGACGTCGCCCAGCTCGTCCACGATCACCGAGCTTGCCAGCTCGGGACTCATCGGCGGAGCGTTGTGCTGCAGTCGGGCCATCGCGTTGCGATAGGTCAGAGGCATGTCCTCGCTGATGTAGCTCGCCATCTGGCCAAGCTTCATCAAGGCGCCCTTCATGGAGCCGAGCTCTTCGACGACGTCTTCGGCGGTGCGCAGGGCCAGCTCATGGCGAAGGTCGCTGCGACGCTCCACCGAGGCGAAGATCAGGCGCGGTGACCGGGCCACGTAGCGGCCGCCTATGCGCAGCGCCAGGCGCGCAAGCGATGCGCCTCGGCCAAGTCGCGACTGCAGCATCGGGCTGCGGCGCCGGGCGCGGCTCACTGCCGCATACGCAGCTCTATGCGCTCTCGCGCCTCCAGCACGCCAGGCAAAGACTCGAAGGCGAAATCAAGTGCACCGATGAGCTGGCGGACAGGCTCTCGTTCCATCAGCTCGCGAGGCGGTTCGCCGAAGCCATACATGGTCCGCGCCCACGCGGGAAGAGTGCCGACAGCCACCTGCCCAAGGTCGTGCCACAGCTCACGCGTGGCCTGGTTCAGGCCCGGTGGATCCAGGATGATCTCGATCGCCTCGGACGCTGCCGGCGTCAGCTGCCGCAGGACGACCGATTCGAGGTAGTCGCGCAGCGCAGCAACACTGGCCGGGATCATGTTCGCGGGAACCCCGATGATCTCCGCGAAACGCACCATCTCGGCCACGTAGCGGTCCGCGTCTGCGACGTCGAGCGTGCGGCCGTAGCGCTGGACGACTTCGACGATCGAATCCACCATCCCGGCATGTATCCACAGGAGCAGCTCCGGGTCTTCGGCGCGGTAAGCGAGCCCGGTGACCGTATCGGTTCCGCGCACGTGGGTGTGCACGGCCCGCACCCTGGCTGCGACCCTGTCGGCGGCGGCCGTATCGCCGTACGTGACGGTGAGGACGTAGCCGGCCGTGGCGGCGAGCCGCCCGAACGGATCACGCTGCCAGTCGCTGTGCTGCGCAACACCGGCCATGGCCAGGGGGTGAAGCGCCTGGATCATCAGCGAGCGGATGGCCGCGAGCGGAAAGCTGCGGTCGCGGTGCACGCGCCACACAATGCTGCGCGGGCCGAACAGGCCGGCATCCGCCGGCTGGTCCAAAACAGAACGGTCGAACGCCCGCGCGAGCGGCTCCATCACGGGCAGCTGCGATTGCGGAGAAGCGTGAGCCGGTTCCACAGGTTTCCTTGCCAACTACAGCGGAAAGTTACGCCTCCGGTGGCGACAGGGTTGTTCGGCGGCATAGATAAGAGGACGTGCGCGTGCTCCGAGGCAGAGGTCAGGTGCCGGCGGCTCTCCACAACGGCTTGAGGAGGCCTTCCTCGACCTGGGCCAACTGGGCGTTGTAGACGTGGGTCCATTGGTCGAAGAGCTCGCGGTAGCGAGCGTGGACCTCAGGATCAGGGTCCAGTGTCCGCTCAAAGCTGACGACCTCGCGTGCCGCCGTGGCCACATCGGGGTAAACAGCAGCGCCGACGCCCGCGAACATGGCCGCGCCGAGCGCGGTCGACTCCTTCACGCGAGGCACGCTCACCGGTAGGCCAAGCACGTCAGCCAGTACTCGCGGCCACAGCGTCCCCTTAGATGCACCGCCGGTGAACACGACGTGGTCGATCGGCTGGTCGGTTATCTCCTCGATGACCTTGAGGTGGCCGTAAGAGACATAGGCGGCAGCCTCCTCGATGGCCCGAATGCATTCCTTCTTGCCGGAGTTCGCGGGATCCCCCAGGTTGAACTGCACGAACCCAGGCGAGGCGTGGATCCATCGACTGGCCACCATGAGGTTGGACAAGAGGCCAATGACCCCGTTCGAGCCGGGCGGGACGCTCATCGCGGTGCGCTCCATCAGCGTGTACGCATCGGTTCCGGTTCGGTCGGCCTCGAGCCTTTCTAGATCGCAAAACGCGTCACGGAACCACCTCATCGAGAGGCCGCAGTAGAAGCCGATGCCCTCCATCATCCACTGGTTCGACAGCGCATGGCAGAGGGTCCGCAGCCTCGCCTGAGGATCGATCATCGCCTTGGAAAGGCCAATCGTCTGCTGCCAGAAAGTGCCCCCGATGACGGTGAATCGCCCGGGCTCGACGACACCGATGCCGACCAGGCCGAGCTGCGTGTCGGCGCCCCCCACCACCACCGGCGTGCCTTCCCGCAGCCCGGTGGCTCCCGCCGCGGCGGCGTTCACCACGCCTGCGACGGTGCCAGGCTCGAGCACCGAGGGAAAGATGTCCGCCCGCATCCCGCAGATGTCGATGATCTCCGAGGACCAGGTCCGCCGAGTGAGGTCGAACATGCCCGAGCTGGAGCCGATCGAGGGATCGGTGGCGAACTCTCCGGTGAGCCGCTGTGTGATCCAGTCCGCGAGCATCGTCAAATGGGCGGCCTCGGCGAAGACAGCCGGCTCGTGCCGTTGGATCCACCGCAGCCTGGCCGGCGCCGTGATGGCCACCCAGTCGCCGCCCTGCCGGTAGATCCTCTCCGCAAGCCCCTGCTCGACCAGCTCGGTCGCTTCGAGGCCGGCGCGTGAGTCCACGTTCGGGCATGCCCACAGCTCGCCTCCGGACCTGTCGTACAGGACCATCCCCTCCCGCATGCTGGTCGTGCTGAGAGCGCGGATTGAAGATGGGTCCACGCCCGATCGTTTGAGAACCTGCCTCACGCATTCGGAGATGAGGCGCCAGTTGGTCTCGGTGTCGAAGACTTGAGACCCCGGCACTCCCGCTAGCTCCTTGTGTGACCACTCGCGCTGCGCCATGCCGACCTGGCGACCGCCGAGGTCGAAAAGGACCGCTCGGCAGCTGCCGGTGCCGGCATCGAGGGCGAGCAGGAGCTCGCTGCTCACGCTTTGGCGGCTTCCTTGTTGACGACGGAGCGCAGGGGCTCGCCGGCGGCGAATCGCGCGACGTCCTCAGCCACCATCGTCACCCCGCGCAACAGTGTTTCGTGCGTGGCGCCGCCGATGTGAGGCGTGATCACGACGTTCTCGTGCCTGAGGAGAGGATGAGGACCGCTCCCCACCCGCGGCCGCACGACGTCAAGGGCCGCTCCCGCCAGATGGCCTGACTCCAGTGCGGCATCGAGCGCCTCCTCGTCCACGAGCGACTCGCGTGCAGTGTTCAAGAAAAAGGCGCCGGGCTTCATTGCTGCGAACTGCCTGGAACCAAAGAGGTTCTCGGTCTCGGCAGTTGCCCGCACATGGAGAGAGACGAAGTCTGCCGTGGACAGCAGATCTGCCAGCGCCGGCACCTGCTCCGTCGATGCCAGCTCGCCGGCGCGCACATATGGGTCGTAGACGATCACCCGCATCCCGAAGGCCACCGCACGCTTATGGACGCGGCGCCCGACGTTCCCGAAGCCCACAAGTCCAAGCACGTGCCCGCCAAGATCGTGCCCAAGGAATCGCGCGCCTTCGAAGGCCGACTCGCCGAGCGTGCCGCCATCGAGCAGGAAGCGCTGAGCTCGAGGGAACCCGCGGGCCAGCATGATCATGAACGCGATCGCCTGGTCGGCCACGGATTCCGCGTTCTTGCCGGGCGTGTTCACGACCGGGATCCCCCTCGCCGACGCAGCCGCCACATCGACGTTGACGGGGCCGCCCCGAGCGCAGCAGATCAGTGCCAGCCTGGGCGCGGCCTCGAGCACCTCGGCTGTCACCGGTGCGCCGTGCACGATGAGGACGTCCACGTCGGCGGCCCGAGCCGCGAGCTGCGCCGGCGTGCCAAGGTATTCGCGAATCGAACACTCGGAAGCGGTGACCGGTACGAGCTCCTGGGACTCGTCGAGCTGGAGAAAGTCGAGTCGATGCGCGCCTCGCAGCACAGCGAGCCCGCGCTCGAAAACGGAAACGGGCACGAACGAGTCTCCGACGACCAGGATTTTCATGCTGGCCTCTGCGCGCCTTTAGGGATAAACCCGGCTTGGCTTCAAATCCACGGCGTGCCCGGTGCCGGATTCGAAGATCACCTTCAGCATGGGTTCCGTGTCCAGGTAGTAGAAGCGGATCGTCTCGCCGATCCGGCCCTCCATCAGGATGTTGGCCCCGAGGTCGCTGAAATGTTGCTGTGTCGAGTCCGACTCTGCGGGAGTCGGACGCATCACGGCGATGTGATGCAGGCCCTCGCCATGGGCGTCGAGCCATTCCTTATATATGCTGGGTCCTTCGTCCGGCTGCAGCAGCTCGACCACGATCGGACCGACGTGGGTCTCCGCGCCGATCATCGTGAAGTGCGTCGGCTTGCCGTGAAGGAACGTGTCATGAAGCGCCGGCGGCTTGTGCTCGTACACGTTCCAGGGGCCCCAACCCAACGCTCGGTGGTAGCGCTCGAGGGCCTCGTCGATGTCCCGCACGACGATCGCGATCTGGCTGATGGGCAGCCCACCCGGCGGCGCCGCCGCACCGCTTCCGCCGTCACCGTGGCTGTGCATTGCTACCTCCTGCGTTGTGTTCTGGTGATCTCAAAGAATCGCGATCGGGTTGAACGGCGAGCCTGTGCCGTCGGGGAGTCGCAGCGGCTCCGCGACGACCATGAACTCCCACCGCTTCTCCTCTTCGCACGCCTTCGCCAGGTCCTCGAGGTTGAGGCTGTCCGAGACGACCATGCCCATGGCCACGACCTGGAGAGGGTGGATCGGGTACAGCATTCCGTCGACGGTGCTGGGGACGGTCTCGCCGTCTCCGTCGGGGAGGAACGCCGCGATCCGGCGCTCGTGCATCCAGGGAATCGCGTCGACGTGTAGGCCCGCCTTGCCCTCCCCCTCATAACCGTTGTCCCACGCACCGCGCTCGAGGCGCCGTCGATGGTGACCGGTGCGGAAAACGAAAATGTCGCCTTCGCCGAGCTCCACTCCCTGCGCGCGTTCGGCCGCCTCGAGCTCCGCGCGTGTCACCGCCTCGCCGGGCTCGAGCCACGGCACCCCGCGGAAGCGCGGGATGTCCAGCAGCACGCCGCGCCCGACGACGCCGTTCGCATAAGTGGTGATGTCCAGCCCCTGGGTGCCTTTGCTCTTGACATCGGATGCCGGGCGTCCGCCGTACAGGCGATCGCCATAGGCAATGTGATTCAGCGCGTCGATGTGCGTGTGGCAGTCGCCATGACACTCCATCCCTAGGAAGTCCATCGCAAACCGCAGCTTCCCCGAGCCGATGTCCCAGTCGTGCATCTGGGTCATGTAGTGGATGGCCGGGTGAGGGTTGTCGGGACCGGCCACGGTATTGATAGGGATCGCCATCGAGACCGAGCGGCCCGAGCGGACCAGCGCGGCCGCCCGCTTGACGTGATGCGGGGTGATGTAGTTCAGGGTGCCCTTCTCGTCGTCGCTGCCCCACCGGCCCCAGTTTTTCACGGCCTCGAACATCTCCTCGAAGTCGGCGAGCGAGACTTTCGGAGCCGTGTTCATCTAGCGGACGACGCCTGGCATCGGCACGTCCAGGGTGCCCGGTTCCGGGATTCCGGCCGTCATCGCGCCGTCCACGACGAGCAGCTCGCCAGACAGGTATGAGGCGTCGTCCGAGCACATCCACAGAATCGGCCGAGCCATCTCCTCAGGCTCGGCGAACCTTCCGATCGGAATACGGTCGAGCATCACCTTCCGTGCCTCGGGGTTGTTGATGACGAACGCGGACAGTCGGGTGTTGATGATCCCCGGCGCCAGCGCGTTGACCCGGATGCCATGCCTGATCAGCTCGAGCGCC
>DATINX010000188.1:0-2667 GCA_035473835.1 Candidatus Dormiibacterota bacterium
CGCCTGTCACGTGCGAAACCGGCCGCGTTTCGATGCCTGCCGGCGGCGTCAAAAGAATGTCCAGCACGACGTAGGCAGCAAGAACGAAGACAAGGGCTCGCGCCGGGTTTGTGAGATTCATCGCCCTCCCTTGCCTCGCCTCAGAAGCGTAAGCGCTCATCCGGCTGTCCGGACGTAGTATTTCCAAGCGAAGCTGCCTGCCATGGAAACCATCAAAGCGACCTCTGAGACGATCGCGTGCACACTCACGGAGGATCAGCACGCTGAGGTGGAAGCCGCGTGGCGGCAACTTTTCCAAACCGCCCTCCTCTCGCGCGACCTCGTGCCGGGAGGCCTTCGCCTCACGGTTGCCGCGGGAGCGGAATCAGAGTTGAGACGGCTCATCGAGATCGAGGGCGAATGCTGCGGCTGGGTCGACTTCGCGATCGAGGGACCGAGCGTGACGATGACCGCGCAGGGGAACGAGGGCGAGCAGGCGATCCAGGCCATGTGGGGCGCCGGTCCAATCGAATAGTGCCACCGCCCCCGAGAGGCTCCACGCTCGAGACCTACGTCGCCGGCATCGACCCGGCGGCAGGGCGACTCGTCATCGCCCTTGACAAGGCGATTCGCACGGCCCACCCAGGGTTCGATGTCGCGATCAAGTACAGGATGCTGACGTACGGGCTCCATGGCGACTGGCGCACGTGGGTCTGCGCGATCGGCGCCAGCACGAAGGTGATCGCGCTGCGCTTCCTGTACGGCGTCCTGCTCGAGGACCCGCGGCGCGTTTTGCGCGGCGGCAGCTCCGTCCTCATGTCCTGGGATTTTGGGTTTGGGGAACCGGTGGACTCGGAGGCGGTTGGCGCTTACGTCAAAGAGGCGGTCAGGAAATACGACGAATACAAGGCCAACGCGCCCAAGGTGCTGGAGGTCAGCCGCGCCGCCGCGAAAGCCGGGCGCCCTTCTAAGGCCCGCGGCTGATCGCCTCTTTCGCGACGCCGGCTCGACCAGACCCGGATAATGCGGCTTGATGGCGGAAACGTCGGACTTTCACCTCGGCGCTGACGTCATGGCCGCCGACGGCCGCAAGGTCGGAATGCTGCTCAGGGTCATCGTGGAAGAGGACGGTTTCGACCCTCGGGCGCTGGTGGTGAAGGAGGATGAGTCTTTCGCCGGCCGGCTGCGGGCTGCCGAGTCACTGTTGATCTCGGACGAGGTCGTGATCCCGATCGCCGCCGTCGAGTCCGCGACACACGACGTGGTCAAGCTTTCGATGTCGGCAGCCGACATCCGTCACCAGCCGCCCTACCTCAGCCACCATTTCAAACGACTGACGTTGGAAACCGCGGCACTCGATGAGGCCCAGGTCCTCACCCTCGGGGTTGGGGTGCCGAGCGTCGACGAAACCGCCAACAAGGCTCCAGGCGAGATCGAGATCGACCAGGGCGAGAGCGTAATGCTCGGCACGACAGGTCGCCGACTCGGCCGCGTCCAGGATGTCCTTTTCGACCAGTCCGAGCTGATTGGAGTCGTGATCCGTCCAGAAGGTTTCTTCAAGCGCGACGTCGTGCTCCCGATACGGTTCATATCTCGCGCGGACGACCTCGCCCTCTTCGCCCACCTCAGCGAATCCGACATCCAGCAGCTGAAGCCGTTCGTCGAACCCGAACCGTAAGGACGAGAGCGGGCTAAGACGAGCTCCTGACGGCGAACGCGAACTCATCCAGCGACTCGCCGCCCGCCACCCGCAAACGCGTCCACGTGTACCGATCGCCCATCGCGTGCGAGTAACCCCATCGCGTTGTGGTCGCGTCGTGATAGCCCGCGGCGGCGACTTGCCAGGCCACCGCTGGCGTGAACTTTCCGCTCGGGTAGCAGAACGCCTGCACAGGGTGCCCGAGCAGGCGCTCGAGGTACCGCTTCGAGGCCACGAGCTCCGCCCGCACCGAGTCGGCCGACATGGTGGCCAGGTTCGAATGGTCGATCGTGTGCGATCCGATCTCGATCCCGGAGCGGTCGGATTCGAATACCTGCGCCGCCGTCATGTAGCGCGGCTGCCCGACAAACCCGGACACGATGTACGCGACCGCTCTGAAGTCGTGGCTGAGAAGGATCGGAAGCGCCGTCTTGTAGAAATCGGCATACCCGTCGTCGAACGTGAGGATGACGGGCTTGGCCGGCAGGCCGCGCGTCCCCCTCAGATAGGCATACAGGTCCTCGGTGGTTATCGGGTGGTAGCCGTTCCGCGCGAGCCAATCCATCTGCGCCCCGAAATCCCTCGGGGTCACCGAGAGGGCGAAACCCATCGTGTCACTTGGATGTGGATTGACCCGGATGTAGTGGTACGTGAGGATCGGGACGTTGATCGCAACCGCGCCCGGCGCCAGCACATCTCTGGGCCCGGACAATGTCGTGAAACTCCACGACCTCCATCCCGAAAGCGGCGCGCCCCGAACCGACCGGCCTCGCACGTCCACCTGATACGAAGTGGCGTATGCGAGGCGGTAGGGTTCGAATCGCAGAGTGAAATCGTCGCGCCAAACGAGCCGGCCGTCCACCTTGGGTTCGATGTTGAAAGAAGCTTCGACGCTCCGGCGATCCATGGGCTGTGTGAAGTTCATGACGATCGCGGCGCTGACGGGGATGCCCGCGGTCGTCGGCTGCACTCCATCGATCTGAGGAGCG
>DATINX010000189.1:0-4512 GCA_035473835.1 Candidatus Dormiibacterota bacterium
GACCAGGACCGCTCCCTCTGGGATCGCGACCTGATTGTCGAGGGCCAGTCCCTCGTTCGCGCCTGCCTGCGTCGCAATCACCCCGGGCCGTATCAGATTCAGGCGGCCATCAATGCCGTTCACAGCGACGCACCCACGGCCACCGCGACCGACTGGCGCCAGATCCTCGAGCTGTATGACCAGCTGCTCGTGCTGACTCCCACGCCTGTGGTCGCTCTGAACCGCGCCGTGGCGCTGTCCGAGGTCGCGGGGCCGGAGGCAGCCCTGGTCGCGCTCGCCGATATCGACCTGGAAAGCTATCACCTGTTCCACGCCGTTCGCGCCGACCTCCTTCATCGCCTCGGCCGTGACTGGGAGGCTGCCGCGGCGTACGACAGGGCGATCGCGCTGAACACCAACGCGGCCGAGCTCGACTTTCTGCGGCGAGCGCGCCAGGCGCTGGTCGTATAGAGCTCGCACGCGCGACGGTTTATCCTCAACCGCCGTGGCCAGGTGGGGTGAGTTCGAGACAGCGGAGCCGGAGTTCGCGTCGCGCGTCCGCGCGCTGATGGCATCGCGGAAGCACCTGACCATGGCCACCCTTCGTCGTGACGGCTCGCCGCGCATAAGCGGTACCGAGATCGTGTTCGCGGACGATCAGCTGCGGATCGGATCGATGCCGGGCGCGGTCAAGGCGCTCGACCTGCGCCGGGACCCACGCGTGGCCATTCACGGGCCGACCGAGGATCCACCCGAGGGCAAACCGAGCGGCTGGAAAGGCGAGGCGAAGATCGCCGGCAGGGCCACGGAGGTCGACTCAGGTGGCGATGCGCACCACTTCCACATCGACCTCGACGAGGTCGTCATCACGCACCTGAACGAGGCCGGCGACAGGCTCGTGGTCGAGTCCTGGACGCCAGCCCGCGGTTATCGCAAGTGGGATCGCGAGTAGCGCTCGCGCCCAGGTTTTGTGGGTCAGTCGCCGTGATGCTGCCGGCAGAGGACCTGCCGGCAGCGTGGTTCCTAGAGGTTTTCGTGAATCAGACGGCCGAGGGTGTTGTACTTGTCAGGCTCGCTCGACTTCAAGTAGAAGGCGAGCCCGATACCTGCGGCGAATATGACCAGGTCGATCGGCCCGAGCCAGCGTGCGAAGCCCAGCCCGCCGCCGATGAAGTCGATGTTCGTGAACAGCAGGTACAGGACGACCGCCTGTCCCAAGAACGAGATGATCGGGGCCAGGATGGTGTTCCACCAGTGGACGTCGCTGGCGTGATGCTGCAAGAAGTAACGGAGGATCGCCACCGACACCAGGGCCTGAACTGCCAGGATCACGATCACGCCCATGATCGCCATCAATCCGTACAGGTCCAGGTAAGCCTGCTGGGTGGGGTTGTCGCGACCGGCGAAGATCGCGAACAGGATCACGATGAGCCCCGCGATGACCGACTGCGTGATAGAAGCGATGTGAGGGCTCTTGTAGCGGACGTGGGTCTTGCCCAGCGCCGCGGGTAGAACTCTTTCTCGACCCAACGAGAAGAAGTAGCGGGCGGCCGTGTTGTGGAATGCCATGCCGCAGGCAAATGACCCGGTGATGATCAGGATGCTCAACGCCTGGTCTACGCCGAGACCGATGAACTGCTGGGCCGGGCCAAGGTAGTAGTGAGCGGGATCGCCCTGCGACTGCGCGACTGCAGCTCCGACGTTCGCGTAGCCCGCAAACGGCGCCCAGCTGGTGAGGATGTAGAAGATCCCCAGCCCGACAACTGAGATGTACATCGCGCGGGGGACGATGCGCTTGGGGTCCTTGGACTCCTCGCCATAGTTCGGGGCCATCTCAAATCCTACCCACGACCAGAAGGCGAAGAACAGCCCGATGGCCGGAAGGCCGGCTGCAAGCGCGCCGTTGGCTGCAAAGCCCTGGAACGCTTTGACCGGGTTGATGGAATCGAGCGCGAGCGCGGTCGAGGTGGTTGCGCCCCGGGCGAACATGAACGCGTCGAAGATGAGTAGGAAGAGGATCTCGCCGACCAGGAATACTCCGAGCAAGCGCGCCGAGATCCTGATGTCGAAGTATGTGATGAGCGAGATCAATACGACCATGAACATCGCGAGCCATGGCCACTGGATGTATCCGAGCCAATTGAGTCCCGTCGACTGGCCTATCTGGGCCAGCTTGAGCTGGAGGAAGTACGCGAACCCGCCGGCGAGTGATGCCTCAAAAACCGAGTAGGCCACAACCGCGGCAAACCCGGTGCCGAGGCCAAGCTCGCGGCCCAGGCCGTGGCTGATGTACGAGTAGAAGCCGCCGGCTGTCGTGACCTTTCGTGACATGGCCACGTATCCGACGGAGAAGATCGTAAGCACCACGGTGGCGAAGAGGAATGCCGCCGGCGCGCCAAGCCCGTTGCCGTAGCCGGTGACGAGGGGGGTGTTGAAAAGCATGGCCGAAATTGGCGCCGAGCCCGTCACGGTCAGGAACAGAACGCCCCAAATACCGACTGCGTGCTTACGAAGTTGAGGTACGTCCGCCCGCTGCGAGACGTCGAATACGTCCGAAGTAGCCGTCGCAATCGACGGCTCTACGGCCACCGGCGTCGTTTTATCGGCCATGTTGCGTCCCCTCCCAGTGCTTCCGATTGACGGCATCCATCAATAAATCTCCAGATACTCCTGGAGTTCCCAATCCGTCACGTGGTCCGCGAATCGCTGCAGCTCGTAGCGGCGCATGACGGTGTACGCCTTGACGAACTCCTCCCCTAGCAGCTCTCGGATGCGGTCGTCGGCCTCGAGCATGCCGAGCGACCCTTCGAGCGTGGTTGGCAGCTGTGGCTTCGACTCATCCTCTTCAGCGGGCGGATGCGCGGGCGGCTCGAGCTCGATCTTGTCGATGATCCCGAGCAGGCCGCTCGCCAGGAGAGCCGCACCGACAAGGTACGGGTTGGACAGGCCTGCCGGGCCTCGGTTCTCGAGGTGCCGGCTCTCCGCCGATCCGCCCTTGAGCCGCACCAAGGCCGAACGATCCTCTGGTCCCCACGAGACGTTGGTGGGGCTGAACGTATGCCGGCGCCTGCGCTTGAGGCAGTTGACGGTCGGCGCCAGGAGGGCGTACGTGGATGCAGCGTGGCGCAGCTGGCCCGCGATGAACTGGCGCCCGATATTCGAGAGCCCGTATTCCGCGCCATCCTCCGACATGGCGTTCTTGCCACCGTCCAGGCGCACGAGGCTCATGTGCGTATGCGAGCCGCACCCGGCGGAGTCCCCGAACGGCTTGGACATGAACGTGGCCAGGAGCCCCTCGCGCCGAGCGATCTCCTTGACGCCGTTCTTGAAACTGAACGCTCGATCGGGCCCGGCCATCCCGCCGCCCGGTGCATAGTTGATCTCCCACTGCGAGCCCGCGTATTCGCAGTTGGCGGTGATGATGTCGATGCCGAAATCGCGCATCTGGTCGACGATCCGCTCGATGGCCGGGACCCACGTATTTCGCACCGAGTTGAAGATGTGGTAGCCGCTGAACAGTGGCTTGTGCGTCTCGGGGTCGAGAAGGTAGAACTCGCACTCCATCCCCATCACCGGCTCGTAACCGAGCTCGTGGCAGCGATCGAGGACACGTCGAAACACGTGGCGCGGTGACGCGGCGAGCGGCCGTCCATCCGCCCAGCTCGCGTCGCATATGAACCGCGCGGTTGCTTCTGCCCACGGGACCACG
Organism: Candidatus Dormiibacterota bacterium; assembly: GCA_035473835.1. Classification (GTDB taxonomy): domain Bacteria; phylum Chloroflexota; class Dormibacteria; order Dormibacterales; family Dormibacteraceae; genus UBA10449. Next base: position 3,689 of record DATINX010000189.1, read on the forward strand.
GCGGCGGTCGATGGGTCCGGCCTCAGCAGCTGGTCGGCATAGGCGACCTCTTCGTTGTAGAGCGTGCCTGGCACGACGTCCGACCTCGAGTCGAGCACCGCCGCGCCGCCATACATATTGAGGCCGTCCCTGGCGTAGACCGCCACGTGGTCGATCGGCACGATCTTCGAGCGGCTGGTGCCGTGCATGTCGGGCAGCTCGAAGCGGACATTGCGGATGCCGCGCTCCCGCCACTGCGCCAGGACCTTGTCGACGGAAACGGACTTGTCCTCAGCGATCGCCATCGGCATCAGCTCCCGTTCCGTTATTCCAGACGCCGACCTGCAGGCCGATCTCGGCAGCCAGTCGCACCATCCTCTCCGCCTGGGCCTTAGGCCCCACCGCCAGTACACCGCCTTCGCGGCCATCGCCCCGCAGCAGGGCTTCGACCAGAACACGTGGTGGTTGGACATGGCGGCCATGCCATCCGAGCGTGGGATAGGAGTCGTGAACGACCACCAGGGATCGCACCGGTCCGCGAATCAGCATCTCGAGCTCGACGAAGTGCCCGACGTCCCAGTCCGGCGTGGGCACGTGCACCGGCTTCCCCTGGAGCTCCGCGAGCAAGATGTCGACGGGAGGCCGGCTGCCCCAGAGGCGACCCGTGCGCAGGTTCGCGATCAATCGCGACCCCGTCTGACACACGTGATCCAACAACCGCTCGACGCGATCCACGTTCCAGGCGCCTCTGAGCGGGATGCAGCGCAGCTCGCCGCCGGAGGCGCCTTCGATCGCCGTGACCAGAGCGCCGGCCGATGTGCCTGACCGCGCGACCGGAGCAGTTG
>DATINX010000190.1:0-14923 GCA_035473835.1 Candidatus Dormiibacterota bacterium
GTCGATGCCGACGACCGGAAGCTCGATCGCGATCCGGCGCACCGCGTCCAGCAGCTGCCGGCTGGTGAGCCCACCTGGTTCCGGGGTGCCCGTGCCCGGCGCGGAGCCGGGATCGACTACGTCCACATCGACTGACACGAACACCCCGTCGCAGTCGTCGGTCGCGATCGTGAACGCCTCTTCGAGAACCGCGTCCAGGCCTCGGCGCACGACCTCATGCATCTCGAACGAGCGCATTCCCTTCTCGGCCATCCATTGGAGCGTGGGCGGCTCGGGCCAGTAACCGCGAAGACCGACCTGGAGGAAGCGGTCGCCGCGGCAGGCGCCCGACTCGATCAGCCGCCGCATCGGCAGCCCGTGGCCGATCAGGCGTCCGAACTGGATGTCGCCCGTGTCGGCGTGCGCATCGAAGTGGATCACCGAAACCCGCCCCCACCCCGCGGCGTGTGCCACGCCGGTGACGTCGGGCCAGGTGATCGTATGGTCGCCTCCTAGCACGACCGGTATCGCCCCCGCCTCGGCGACTTTCCTGACCGCGCCCTCCAGGCGATCCAGCGGCAGGCGCGCCTCGACGCCAGGCATCTCAACGTCGCCCGCGTCGAGGACCCGAAGCTGCTGCAGCGGGTCGACTCGAAGCGCCAGGTGCGGCCGGGATGCGTCGTGCGGAATGTAGTCGGTGGTCCGGATCACCTTCGGGCCGAATCGCGCACCGCCTCGGTAAGACGCGCCGGCATCGTACGGAGCGCCGATGATCACGGCGTCCGCGCCCTTCAGCTGGGCGGGATCGTCCAGGTCGCACCGCTCCACGCCCAAGAACGTGACATCAGGGCCGTACATCCCGCCGTAGCGCGACACGCCGCTAGGTTAGCGAGTGCGCAACGGCGCCGACGAAGCACGCTCCCTCCGCCGGGAGCCGAGTTCAGTCTCGCTTGTCCACGCAGTCGCGCAAACCCTCCGCCACATAATTCGATTCGGCAAAGTGCGAACCTCGAGTGCGTGGATCGGCGGCCTGGCGCTCGCGGTGCTGGCGCTCCACCTCTCCACCAATGGACTCTATGACTTTCACCGCGACTCGCTGTACTACCTGGACAGCGCCCGCCACCCGGCCTTGGGCTACGTCGACTACCCGCCGCTGACGCCAACCGTCGCCCGCTTCTCCTTGTGGCTCTTCGGCCCCTCGGTTTGGGGATTGCGGCTGTGGCCGAGCCTCGTGGGCGCGGTGATCGTCGTCCTGGCCGCTCTGATCGCACGTGAGCTGGGGGGCGGCCGCTTCGCCCAGGTGCTCGCCGCGGTGGCCGCAGCGGCCAGCCCGGTCCTGCTCGGCGCGAACTGGCTGTTCCAGACGGTGACCTTCGACCAGCTGATCTGGGTGGTGTGCTTCTGGATCGGGGCCCGCCTGATCCGCACGAACGACTCGCGTCTGTGGCTTGCGCTCGGTGTGGCGTTGGGAGTCGGGTTCGAGACCAAGTACACGATCGTGGCCCTGGCCGCCGGCCTGACAGCCGGTGCACTCTTGACCCGCGAGCGGCGGCACCTGCAAACCCCCTGGCCCTGGCTGGGCGCGGGCGCGGCCTTGCTCATCTTCCTGCCAAACCTCGCCTGGCAGGCCGCCCACGACTGGCCGTCGGTGCAGTACACGCTCAACCACAAGTCGGCGCAATCCGTCGACTTCTCGCCGCTCACCTTCCTGTCAGAGCAGCTGGCGCTGATCGGGCCGCTGGCTCTCCCGCTGTGGTTTGCCGGGTGGTACCACCTCCTGTCAAGCCCGCGCCCGCGCATGCTGGGCATCGCCGCGCTGGTGCCTTTCGTGATCTTCCTGTTCGCCGGCAAGAGTTATTACGCCGGTCCCTTGCATCCAGTCCTGCTGTCGGCCGGCGCCTGCGCACTCGAGGGCTGGACCGCCGGGCGCGCCCGATGGCTGCGACCGATGACGGCCGCGATCCTTGTCGCGCAGACTCTCGTGCTGCTCCCGCTGACGCTCCCTCTGCTGCCGGAAGGGGCGATGGCCCGATCGCCGCTGGCGAGCATCCGGAAGGACTTCGCTGACACGGTCGGCTGGCACGATCTGGTCGGGCAAGTGGCCGACGCGTACGCGGGGCTGCCGGCCGGCGAGCGGTCGAGGGCCGTGATCATCACCGACAACTACGGCGAGGCGGGCGCCATCAACACATACGGGCGCTCGGCAGGTTTGCCCATCGCCCTCAGCGGCGAGCTGACGTACTTCTACTGGAAACCCACGCACCTGCCGGACGGACCGGTGGTGGCGGTAGGCCTCGATCCAGGTTTCCTGGCCACGCTGTTTGGCACCTGTTCGGTCGTGGCGACGATCACGAACGGATATGGCCTGAACAACGAAGAGTTTGGCAAGCCGATCTCGGTCTGTCGCAATCCCGTCAAGTCCCTTGACGATCTGTGGCCGGCCTTCAAAGCGTTCCACTGAGCCTCCGCGCTGGACGAAATTTCACCTGAATAACTCTTAACAAGCTCTTGAGCTTTCCTCACACGGGTCTTCATAGATTTCTATGTCAGCGGCCCTGAAAGGCCGAATTAGAAAGGTGGGATTGGGGATGAAACGAATACTTCTTGGCTTTGCCGTTTGCGCGGGCATGCTCGTCATGGGGGTCACCAACGCCAGCGCCGCCCGCTACTGCTCGATCGACCCGACACTCGGGATCGGGGCGCCGATCCAGACCAACCTGAACCTCAGGGTGTCTCTGCTGGGAACCTCAGCGCACATCTATGCCAGCACCACCAACAGGACGACGACCTTCGGCGGCGTGCTCGGCCTCCCGTAACGCGGATTCGGTCGATGACGCCGATGCTTCGGACCTATCTGCTGGCGATGACCGCCCCGGCCGTGCTGATGACGGCCGGCCTGCTGGGGCTGCACGCGACATCCCCCGGCGATCCCGTCCTCATGGTGGTGCTCATCTTGCTGGGCGCAGTCGGCACGAACTTCCCCGTCATGGTGTCGCCTCGCTACAAAGCCGACGCCTCTCCCGCCATCCACATCGCCGCCGTCTTTCTCTTCCCGCCGGCAGAGGCGGTCGCTTTGATCGCGGCGAGCGGGCTCCTCGGGGAAGGCTTCATGTGCATCCGACGCAATCCGGACACTGGGAAACCACGCCGATCGCCGATCGACCTTGTCTTCAACACCTCTCAGTTGATGATCGCCGGCGGATTTTCCGCGATCACCTTCAGGGCGCTCGGCGCCAGCCTGCCGGGAGTGGTCCTGGCGGCGGCCGACATGTACCTGGTAAGCACCGCCCTGGTCGCCGTCGCCGCCGGCCTGCAAACGCGTCGCAACCCGATGGAGATCTGGGCCGAGGTCGCGGGGGCCGATTTCAAGCAAACGGCTGCCCTGTACGTCGCCGGCTATCTCCTGGCCGTGCTTTCGATCGGCCGGCCGTGGCTGGCTCTGGTGATGATGGTTCCGGTCGCGGCCATCCAGATCGCGCTCACGCGATCGGTGCAGCTCGCGGAGCAAACGGTCGCCGCTGTGGAAGCAATGGCGGACGTCGTCGACCGCCGCGACCCGTACACGTTCCAGCACTCACAGAGCGTTGCCGGTCACGCCGCACGCACGGCCAGGCAGCTGCAGCTACCAGACCGCGAGGTCGAGCTGATCCGGATCGCCGCCCGGGTTCACGACCTGGGCAAGATCGCGATCCCCGATGAGGTGCTTCACAAACAGGGCCGGCTGAGCGAAGCCGAGTTCGAGCTCATGAAGAAGCATCCGCAAACGGGGGCGGACATCCTGGCCAAGTTCCCGCAATACAAGCGCGGCCGCGAGCTCGTCCTCGCGCACCACGAGAGGATCGACGGGCTCGGCTACCCGCGAGGCCTCGCGGGGGCGGCGATCGCGCTCGGCGCCCGGATCATCGCCGTCGCCGACTCGTGGGACGCCATGACCTCGGATCGCCCGTATCGGCGGGCGCTCGACCCCGAGGTGGCGCTGGGCGAGCTGATGCGCGGCCGCGGCACGCAGTGGGACCCGGACGTGATCGACGCGTTCGCGGCGACTCTGCCAGGCGCCGTCGCGGCGGACGCCCGGCCCGCGCTGTGGGCCGAGGTCCGCCCGCTGCTCCGCTCGCTAGGCGCCGCGGTGGGAGTGATCGGCTAGAGCGCCGACCTTCGCCGCCACCAAACGGTTCCGAAGCAGCCCGATCCCGACGACCTCTGTCTCCATGACGTCTCCGGCGTGCAGGAACTCTGGCGGCTTGCGGGCGAACCCGACGCCATCCGGGGTGCCGGTCGCGATCAGGGTTCCCGGCAGCAGGGTCATTCCCTTCGAGGTCCACTCGATGATCGAGTCGACGGGGTGGATCATGTCTTCGGTATTGCCTTCCTGCTTGACGACGCCGTTGACGGTCAGCCGCAGGCCGAGGCTGCGCGGATCCGGCGCCTCATCCCGGGTGACCACCCACGGCCCGGTCGGACACGAGCGGTCGAGGCTCTTGCCCTTGAAGAATTGTCCGCCCCATCCGTTCTGGATGTCGCGGGCGCTCACGTCGTTGAGCACGAAATAGCCGAAGACGTGATCCATGGCGTCGCGCCGAGCGATATTGGCTCCGCTCTTGCCGATGACGACGCCCAGCTCCACCTCCCAGTCGATGTCTTCGCTGATCGTGGGATCGATGGGAATGTCGTCATATGGGCCGGTGATGCTGGTGATGGCCTTGGTGAAGACCGTCGGGGGCTGGACGTCGCCGTCATGCGCCGTCTCCTCCGCATGCTTCTGGTAGTTGCGGCCCATGGCGATCATGTTTCCGCGCGGGTTGTCGATGGGCGGCAGCAGGGTGAGCTCTTTCAGGTGCAGTACCCGTCCGGCGCTCTTCGCGGCCTTCTCCGCGCGTTCGAGGCCCTGTTCACCCGCGTCGATCACCGCGAGCACATCCTTGGCGACCTCGCCGAGGTCGACGACTTCATCTTCGTGCCCTGGGCGCAGCGCCCCGAGGCGCCGGTCGCCATCGTGCCGGAACATCAGCAGCTTCATGTTTCCTCCATGTTTGAATCGTTGGACGCGACCAGGTCTGTGCCCGCACCCAGAAAGAGCTCTTCGAAGTCCTGTCGCTGAAGCATCTCCGCGGGTCGCCCTTCGAGACGTACCGACCCGGAGACGAGCACGCTCGTCCAGTCCGCCACCTGCAGGGCGGCGCGGGCCCGCTGCTCGACCAGCAGCACCGCCTTGCCAAGCCCGGCGAGCCGGTGCACGTGCTCGCGCAAGAGGCTGTCGGCCAGCTTCGGCGAAAGGTTGGCGGTGGGCTCGTCCAGGATGAGGACCTTCGGGTCGAGCATCAGGACGCGGGCGATCGCGAGCATCTTTCGCTCGCCGCCGCTGAGCTTGTCAGCACGACGCGCGAGCATGGGGGGCAGCTGCGGGAAGACCGCGCCGACCTCTTTGACGCGAGCCCTCACCTGCGCGCCGCTCAGCAGGTAGCCGCCCATCTCCAGGTTTTCAAGCACAGTCAACGGCTCGAAGATGTCGTTGACCTGGGGCACGTAGCCGACGCCGCGCCGAGCCAGATCCTCGGGTGGGCGGCCGGTGACGTCGTCCTTGCCGAGAAGGATGCGGCCGCTGTTCAACTTGAGGATCCCGACGAGGCTCTTCAGCAGCGTGCTCTTGCCGGCGCCGTTGGGACCGATGATTGCCACCACCTCGCCGGGGCCGACCGAGATGGACACGTCTCGGATCACCGGCACTCCGCCGTAGCCTGCCGTGATGCTCAGTGCTTGCAGGCTCGGGGCCGGGCGCGCCTCCACCTGGGCCACGCTATCCGACAAGGTAAGCGTCAACAATCTCCCGCTGCCGCCTCAAGCTCGCCATCGTTCCGCTTCCGATCACCTTTCCTTGTGCCATGACGACGACCGTGTCGCAAAGCCGCTCCACCATGTGCAGCTCGTGCTCGACCATCAAGATCGTCAGACCCTCCGCACGCAGGTCCTGCAGGTAGTGCTGGATCTCCAACACGATCTTCGGATGGACGCCTGACATCGGTTCGTCGAGAAGCAGGAGCCGCGGCCGCAGCATCAGCGCCCGCATGATCTCGATGAGGCGCTTCTGCCCGCCGCTCATGTTGCCGGCGTAGTCGGACTCCTTCGCGCTCATCCCGAAACGGCTCAGCAGCGCCCTCGCCTGTTCGACCAGGCGCCGCTCGTCGGCGATCCAGTAGCGCTTGCCCATGAGGGCACCGAAGAGGGTGTCGCCGCGGTTGTCCTGCGCGGCCACCAGCAGGTTCTCCAGCACCGTCAACCGCGCAAACTCCGAGGGCAGCTGGAACGTTCGCACCAGGCCGCGGCGCGCGCGCTGGTAGGTGGGAGCCTTGGTGATGTCCGAGCCGTCGAACACGATCTTGCCGCCGGTGGCCGGTAGGGTGCCCGCGAGCACCGCCATGAAGGTGGATTTCCCGGCGCCGTTGGGGCCGATGAGCCCCGTGATCTTGCCGTGGGGCACCTCGATGGAGACACCGTCGACGGCGTGCAGGCCTTCGAAATGGCGGTGGACGTCGGTGGCGACGAGCATCGGCCGGTCGGTGGTGGCGAGCGTCGCGATTTCGGCCGGCATCGTCAGGCGTCGTCACGCACGGGGGCGCCCTCGAACACATGGCGCGGCTCCGGCCTCACGCCATCCGGCCTGAACCACAGGAACCCGATGATGAGGAGGCCGATCGCGACCCATTGCAGGGCTGGGATCAGACCCGGGGGCCCGATCGACGTGGGGATGAATCGGGTCACCTCCTCGAACCCGACCGGGACGAGGAGCGCACCGAGGATGGCGCCGATGTTGTTGCCCCGGCCGCCCACGATGATGGCCGCGAACAGGATGATCGTCTCGGGGTACAGCCAAACCGACGGCGCCCAGAGCTGGATGAAGCCGACCAGGATCGCTCCGGACAAGCCGGCGATCACCCCGCCGACGATGAAGATCGTCATCTTCATCTGCACCGGGTTCTTGCCGATCGCGGCCGCGGCCAGCTCTCGCTCACGCATCGCGCGCAGGCTCCGGCCGTATGGCGAGTTGACGATCCGATTCGCAACCACGAAAACGATCACGACGCACACGGCGGTGATGCCGACGTAGAAGATCTGATAGCCCTGTGTGTTGGGGTCGATCTGGTCGGAGAGTGGGGGCGGGACCAGGGCGAGGCCGGCCGCTCCGTTGAGAAACGGCCGCGCGTTCGTGATCACCAGGTTCGCGATCACCGAGAGCACCAGGAGCGCGATGGCCTGGTAGTCGGCGCGCAGCTTTCGAAGCACGACGAGACCGACCGGAATCGCGAGCAGGCCGCCCGCGACGGCGCCGCCGATCCATGGAATCGGGAAAGGCAGCTGGTAGCCACCGAAATAGATCTGGAAACCACCGTTGGCCGAATCCGGCGGCAGCGACAGCACAGCGGCCGTATACGCGCCCACGGCCTGGAAAACGATGAAGCTGAAGTTGACGATCCCGGAAACGCCGAAGACCAGGTTCAGGGAAATGCAGGCGATGATGTCCACGCCCGCGTAGACGAGCAGGTTGGCGGCGTAATAGCTGTTCAACCGGCGGCCGCCAGAGCACCGCGCTTGGCCAGGAGTCCCTGCGGGCGCAGCACCATCACGAGCACGAGCACGCCGAAGGCCACCACCTCTTTGTATTCGGGCGCCCACGCCGCGGCGCTCAGCTCGGTGATCAGGCCGATCAGCACGGCTCCAAGCATCGCGCCGTACGGCTGCCCCGCTCCGCCCAGCACCGCCGCGGCGAGGACGGTGATCAGGAAGGCGGCGCCGTTGGAGATCGCGAAGGAGTCGGAGTCGAGCGCCGCCACGACTCCGGCCAGGCCGCAAAGAGCGCCGGTGATCAGCCAGACGGAGTCGACGACGCGCTGGGTGGGAATGCCGCAGTTGCGCGCCAGCGTCGGATTGGCCGACGTCGCCCGCATCGCCTTGCCGAGCCGCGTGTACTTGAGCAGGCCGTGGATGGCGAGCATGACCACGACCGCGATGGCGATGATCACGATCTGGTTGGTCGTCAGGACGATCGCACCGAATCGAAGGAGGCTGCCGCCGCTGTCCTGGTACGACACGTTGTAGTAGCCGACGATCGGGAGCAGGAGGTTGGCGATCATGAGCGACACAGCGAGCGACACGATCACCATCCCGAGATACGAAGTCCCTTTGCGCTGAAAGGGGGCATACACGATCCGGTTGAGCAGGAACGAGAACACGGCTCCGAAAAGGGCGCCGGCGACCATGCCAATCCAGATCGAGACGCCGGCCTTGTTGATGTAGTAGGCGACGTACGCGGATGAGATCATCACCTCGCCGTAGGCCAGGTTGATCATGTTCGTGATGCCGAACTGCATGGTGAAGCCGACCGCCGCGATGGCGATGACCGACATGCTCACGAGGCCAAAGCCGAACGCCGCTACGAAAAGGCTCACGGCGTTCGGCCTGGGTGCTTCTTGGTTGGGACTCTAGATACCGCCTGCCGCGCTGATGGTCGCGGTCTGCTGCGGGGTCAGCTGCTGGAGCTGGACCTCATTGCCCTGGGCGTCGTAGTTGACCAGGATGTAGCCCGACTGCGAGTTGTTGTACTGGTCGAAGTTGTTCTCGCCGCCGGCGCCCACGAACCGGATCGACTTGCCGGCCTTGATCGCGGCCACGCCGTCCTTATAAGTGCTGACGACAGTCGCGCCGCTGGTGCCGTTCGCGATCTCCTTGATCTTCGGGTTGTAGACCGACGCGTCCGAGCTGTTGGTCGCAACCATGGCCAGCGCGGTCATGATGATCCCGTCGTACAGATGCAGCGTGGAACCACGCTGCTTGTACTTGGGCGCGTCGGCGAATGTCGACGCCGCCGCGTTGAGGTTGGTCAGGAACTCCGCGTATGCCGGACCCGCGAACGAGTACCCGAGGTCCACGCCGCCGTAGTACTTGAGCAGATCATTGATCCCGATCGCGTCGCGAACCTGCTGGAACCAGGTGGGGTCGATGGTGGCGGAGGTGCCGAGGAACGGAATCATCTGGCCGCCGTTCTGGGTCTTCACCTCTTTCAGGTAGGTCCCCGCGGAGCCGAGGGCCTCGGTGAAGATCACGTCAGGGTGTGTGGCCAGCATCGCCGCGACCTCGGTGCGGTATGACGATGCGCCCAGGTGGATTGGCTGGTTGATGGCGATGGTGCCGCCCAGCTTGGTGAAGGCGTTGGTGGCCGGCGCTACGAAGGCCTGCGAGCCGATGTCGTCTCCGAACACCAGCGCCGCCTTCTTATAGGGCGCGTGGCTCTGCCCGTACAGGGCGCTCCCCACCATCGCGTAGGCGTCGAAGATGTCCGCCGGCACGAGGCGGTGGAAATACTTGAGCGTCGTCTTGTTGAACTCCGTCTGGCCGGTCATGCAGAACATCGGGACCTTGGCGCGGTCGATGATGGGCGCGACGGTCGCCGCCTCGTCTGAGGTGCAGCCGACCACCGCCATCAGGTTAGAGTTGCTGGCGATCATCTGGTTGGCCGCGGGAACCGCGTCGGCGGGCTCACCGCGCGTGTCGAACTGCTGGCAGCTCACCTGGCGGCCGCCGACGCCGCCGTTGCTGTTGATCGAAGGGACCGCCGCCAAGCACGCGGCGTAATAGGCGGGGCCAAGCGCTGCGTCGACGCCTGTGAACGGCGCGACCACGCCCACGAGAAGGGCTCCCGACCCGAGGCCACCGCCGGTCGTCGTGGCGCTGCCGCCGCATGCGGCGAGCACGAGCAAAGCTCCGACGGCTGGGATCAATCGTGACGGCTGAAACCTGCTCACAATCGTTAATCGCTCCCTAAGTACTAGGTGTGCAGATACCGAATTGTCGACATTATTGAGGATAATCTTGCCGATGGCAAGGACCGAGCTCCGCCAGGCAGACGTGCGCAAGAGAGCGCCGACCGAGGTTGGGCTCGGCACATACCGACGGCTCCGAGAAGGGATCATCACCGGCCGCTTCCAGCCCAACGAGCGGCTGGTCGAAGCCAACCTCAGCAAGATGCTCAACGCCGGCCGAACCGCGGTCCGCGCCGCCCTTGTCCGGCTCGACCAGGAAGGCCTGGTCACCCGCGAGCACAACCGCGGCGCTCGCGTCCGGCTGGTGTCGGACGAAGAGGCCCTCCAGATCGAGGAGGTGCGGGCGGCCCTTGAACGGCTGCTTGCGCGCCAGGCCGCCGCGAAGGCCACCGCAAGCGATATCAGGGAGCTGCGCCACGTGCTGGTGGACATGCGCAAGCGTTTCGCGAATGGAGATGCGATCGGCTACTCCGAGCTGAACCCGCGCTTCCATCAGCAGATCTGGGCCGCGGCGCGCAATCCGACCGCTGGACAGATGGTCGGCACCCTCAAGTCTCAGAGCCTTCGTTTCCAGTACCAGACGATGCTGCGACCGGGGCGCCCGGAGCGCTCGCTGCATGAGCACGAGCTGATCTTCGGCGCAATCGTCGCGCACGACCCCGAAGCTGCTGACGCGGCAATGCGTGATCACCTCGAAGAGGTCCTCGAAACGCTGCGGTGGGCGATGGGCCACAAGAGCCGGCCGCAGCACTGGCTGCCCGACTAGACGGCCTGGAGCAGCTTGACGCTCGAATAAAGCGTGCGGAGGTGCGGCACCGGGATGCCAAGCCGGTCGCCGAGCTCAACCACCGAACCGGTGATCGCGTCGATCTCCATCGGGCGTCCGCCCTCGAGGTCCTGCAGCATCGAGGTCTTGTGGGTGCCCACGCGCGCGGCGCCTTTGATTCGCTGGTCGATGGAGACCTGGACTTCGACCCCCACCCCCCGCGCCACCGCGTCGACCTCTTCCATCGACGCGCGCAGGACACCGGCGACCAGGGGCGATGTCGCCATGTCGCGCAGGGTCGCGCGTGTCAGCACGCTGAGCGGGTTGAAGACCGCGTTTCCGAGCAGCTTCAGCCACAGCTCGGGCCGGATCCTGGTCCGGACGGGCGCCTTCAACCCGGCGGCGGCGAGCATCTCGGACAGCTCCGTACAGCGCGGGCTCTGGCTGCCGTCGAGCTCACCCAAAGAGAAGCGCTCGCCCTCGACGTGGCTCACCATGCCCGGGCCGACCAGGCTCGTCGCCGGGTAGACGACGCAGCCGATCACGCGGCGCGGGTCGATCGCACGCGCCACCGTGCCGCCCGGATCGACGGTCTCCAGGTGAAGCCCCTCCAGCTCACCCCCGTGCCTTTGGAAGTACCACCACGGGATCCCGTTCTGGGCGCTCACCACGGCTGTCTCCGCGCCGAGGCTGGCGGCCAGGCGCTCCGCCACAGGCGGCAGGCCGTGCCCCTTGAGCGTGACAAACACCGCACCTGCATCGCGCATCACGCCGAAGTCGTCGGTTGCCTCCACTTGCACGGACCACTCGCCGCCAGGCTCGATCACCTTCAATGGGCCGCGCTTCATCGCTTCGAGGTGAGCACCGCGGGCGATGAGGACGACGTCGACGCCGGCGCGCGCGAGGCGGGCGCCCAGGAAGCCTCCAATGGCCCCCGCGCCGAGGATGGCGAGCTTCACTCTCTGGTGAACTGTTCGGCGACGAACCGGCGCTGCACTTTACCTGTGGGCGTGCGAGGTATCGACTCGACTATGTGCAGCCGCCTGGGCACCTTGAACTCGGCCAGGCGTTCCCGGCTGTAGGCGAGCAGCTCTTTCTCCGTCGCCGGCGCGGCCAGCACCACCGCGGCCGCCACCTCTTCGCCCCAGGTCTGGTGTGGCACACCGAACGCGACCGCCTCTTTGACCGCCGGATGAGACTCGAGCACCTCGTCGATCTCGCGCGGCGCGATCTTCTCGCCACCCCGGTTGATCAGCTCCTTGAGGCGGCCGATGAGCCTCAGGTAGCCACCATCGTCGAGCGTACCCTGGTCGCCTGTGCGAAACCAGCCGTCGTAGAAACCTTCGGCGTTGGCCCTGGGGTTGTTCTCATAGCCGCGCATGACGTTCGGCCCGCGGATGACCACCTCGCCCGGTGCACCGACCGGGAGCGGCTGCCCTCCGTCGTCGAACACGGCGATGTCGACGCCGGTGCCCCTGCCGACCGAGCCCGGGTATCGCGCTCCGGGCGGCAGCGGGTTCGACGCCATCTGGTGGCTCGCCTCCGTCATCCCATATGCCTCGAGAACCGGCACGCCGTAACGCTTCTCCATGAGCGCCATCAGGGTGGGCGACAGGGCCGCGCTGCACGAGCGCACGAACCGAAGGCGCTCGCTGCCCGCCGGTCGGTCATCCTGCCGGCGCGCGAGCACCAGCTGGTGCGGGGTGGGCGAGGCGCTGAACCAGGTGGGGCGATGCGCCTGCACCAGGGGCCAGAAACCGAGGGGTGAAAATCGATCCGGCGCGACCACGGTGCCTCCCGAGCCGAAGGCCGCCAGCGCCGACGCGACCAGTCCATGCACGTGGAAGAGCGGCATTATGCAGAGCGACACGTCATCCGCGGTCAGCTCGTAGGTGGCGATGATGTTCGCCACCGAGGCGGCCAGGTTGTCGTGGCGGAGGGGCACCCTCTTGGGCCGGCTGGTGGTCCCGCTGGTGTGCAGCACGAGCCCGATGTCAGCCGCCGACGACGTCTCGATCGAGTCGACCCGTTTGCCGTTCGCGCCGCCGTCAATGTGTAGGCGGCCGTCTCCATCCAGGAGCGCCTCGATGACCGTGGCGCCCTCGGGTGTCGCGCGGCGCGCCGCCTCCCCCTCCCCACGCGGGACGATCAGAAATCTCGCCCCCACGTCCTCGAGGTAGTACCGGAACTCATCCTCCTTGTACGCGGGATTGAGCGGGCAGGCCGTGGCGACCATCGACGCGGCGAGAAAAAGCAGGATCGCCTCGGCGCCGTTTGGAAAAACCATCGCGACCCGGTCGCCTCGCGCCACCCCGTACGACGCCAGGGCTTGGGCCGCTTCGTCGGTGAGCTCGCGCAAGCGCGCGTAGCTGAGCGAGGCTCGGTTGGGAACGACAAGCGCCAGGTGATCGTGCACGCCTTGCTGCATCAGCTCCGCGATGGTCGTTGGCGCCACTTTCGTCCAAGTCTCGCACAGCCGCTACGTGTCGACCTTGCGCGGGAGAGTTGCGAAACTGTGGCGGTGATCGATAAGGCGAAGATCGCCGGCCTCAACCTCACCGGCGATGCGCTGAGGCCTGGTGCAAGTCGAGCATGGTGGCTGAAAGAAGCCCTCGCTGCCGAGCACGAGAACGCGTGCCCGCCGCTGGCGAAGAACATCAACGCCGACGTGGTCATCATCGGCGGGGGTTTCACCGGCCTTTGGACCGCGTACTTCTTGACAGAGGCCGATCCAGGGCTCGGGGTGGTGGTACTGGAGCGGGACATCTGCGGTGGTGGCCCGAGCGGGCGCAACGGCGGGTTCGCCAGCGGTTGGTGGGACGAGCTGGACGGGCTCGTCGCGCTGCACGGCACGGAGGCCGCCGTGCGTACGTGCCAGGCGATCTCCGCGAGCATCGATTCGATCGGCGAGTTCTGCACGGTCCATGGCGTAGACGCGTGGTACCGGAAGGCGGGCTACGTCTTCGCCGCCACCGCGACGCGACACGCAGAGGTTTGCGAGGAGATGATCCGCCTGGCCCGCGAGGTCGGCGCGCCTGAAGAGATGAGGCCGCTCACCGCCGAGGAGGTCAGAGCGCGATGCGAATCTCCGGCCTTTCGCGCCGGGGCATATATGAAGGATGGCGCATCAGTACAGCCGGCGCTGCTGGTGCGCGGACTGCGGCGCGTCTTGCTCGGCCGTGGGGTCGTGATTCACGAAGGCACGATGGCGACCCGCCTCGAGGACAGCCAGGATGCCGCCGTCGCTGTCACGGCGCGGGGCAGCGTGCGGGCACGGCATGCCGTTCTCGCGGTCAATGCCTGGGCGACGGGATGGCCTCAGCTCAGGCGCCGTCTCGTTGCGTGGAGCAGCTACATCGTTCTCACGGCGCCCGCACCCGAACGTCTGCAGGCCATCCACTGGACCGGCGGCGAGCTCGTCAGCGACCTGCGCACCTCCGTGCGTTATTTCCGGACCACGCGCGACGGCCGGATCGCGTTTGGCGGCGGAGGCGGGCGAGCCGGCACCGCGATCGGCGTTTCATTCACGAAAGACATGAGGGCGGTGGTCGAAGCCGCCGAAGGCTTCAGGCGTCTGTTTCCCAGCTTCAGCGACGTGCCCATCGTCGATGCGTGGGGTGGTCCCATCGACGTCTCACCCACGCATCTGCCGTCGATCGGCAGCCTCAAGCCCAACGTTCACTACGCGCTCGGCTACACCGGTAATGGAGTCGCACCGTCCCACCTCGCCGGCCGCGTGCTCGCCGACCTGATCACCGGAGCGGACACCGACGCGATGCGGCTGCCGATCGTGAGGGCGCCGGCGCGATTGTTCCCGCCGCAGCCGCTTCGCGCGCTGGGCGCCGCTGTGGTTCGCCGCGCGATCATCGCCAAGGACACAGCCGAGGAGCGCGGAGCCAGGTCCAATCCGCTCGCGGATGCGGTCGCACGCCTTCCCCGCCGCTTCGGATACCTGCTCGGACCATGATCGAGCGATAAGCCGATGCAGCGGAATGAGCGGGTGACCTCCATGGTTGACCAAAACATGAGCTCGTTTGGAGACTTCAACCGCAACCTGATCGCCGACCTCCGCACCCATGGGGGCAAGCCGACCTCAGGACCATTTCTGGGCCGAGACGTCCTGATCCTCACTACCAGAGGGGCCAAGTCCGACCACGAGCGAGAGAATCCGCTCGTTTACACGCGTGACGGCGACCATTACGTGGTGGTCGCGTCAAAAGGCGGCGCGCCCACCCATCCCTCCTGGTACCACAACCTTGTCAACCACCCAGACGTGACGGTCGAGGTCCTCGGCGAGAAGTTCAAGGCCCACGCCCACGTTCCCGAAGGGGACGAATACGAGCGGCTGTACCAGAAGCATGCCGGC
>DATINX010000191.1:0-4287 GCA_035473835.1 Candidatus Dormiibacterota bacterium
AAAGGCGGAGCAGCTGGAGATCACGTCTCGCTACAAGTCGGAGTTCCTCGACAACATGTCGCACGAGCTGCGCACGCCGCTCAACAGCCTGCTGATCCTGGCGCAGGAGCTGGCCGACAACCCGGACGGTAACCTGCTGCCGAAGCAAACCGAGTACGCGACGATCATCCGCTCGTCCGGAACGGACCTGTTGAAGCTGATCAACGACATCCTCGATCTCTCGAAGATCGAGTCTGGCACCGTCGCGCTGGAGATCACCGACTGGCCGCTGTCACAGCTGCCGCCGCTTCTCGAGCGGACGTTCCGCCACGTCGCCGAGGCCACGAAGATCGGTTTCACCATCGACCTCCGGCCCGGGCTGCCGAAGTCGATCCCGACCGACCCGCAGCGCCTCCAGCAGGTGCTGAACAACCTTTTGAGCAATGCGTTCAAGTTCACCGAGAAAGGTCACGTCGACTTCCGAGCCGAGCTCGTGACCTCGGGCTGGAGCCACAACAATGAAGTGCTCAATCGTGCGGAGACGGTGATCGCCATGAGCGTCACCGATACGGGGATCGGCATCCCACACAGCCAGCAGCACACGATCTTTGAAGCCTTCGCGCAGGGCGATGGCACCACCAGCCGGAAGTACGGCGGCACCGGTCTCGGCCTTTCCATCTGCCGCGAGCTCACCCGCCTGCTCGCGGGCGAGATCACCCTCGAGAGTGAGCCCGGCGTGGGCAGCACGTTCACGCTCTTCCTCCCCATCGGCAGCCCGGTGGTGGCCTGGTCGGGCGCCCCGACCGAATCTTCCACGAACGGCTCGAGTGAACCGGTCACGACCGTTTCGCGGCGAAGTGGGGCGAGCTCCCGCAACGGCACGCGAAGTGCGCCGGCCCTCGCCGTGCTCGACAGCCCCGAGACTGAACGGCTCTCGAAGAGCGTGCTCGTCGTCGAGGACGAGCCGGTGCAGCGGCAGCACATCCTCGAGGTCATGGGACCCATCGCGCAGGAGACGGTCGCCGTCGCCACCGGCGAACAGGCGTTGGCCGTGCTCGAGAAGCGCAGGTTCGACTGCATCGTCATCGACCTCGGACTGCCCGGGATGAGCGGCTGGCAGTTGATCGACCATCTCCGCGGCCGCAAGGATTTGAGGTCGACGCCCGTGCTCGTCTATACGGCGAAAGAGCTGTCGCGCAAGGACGAGCTCAAGCTCGGCAAAGCGACCAAGACAATCGTCATCAAAGAGGTGCGCTCTCCCGAGCGCTTGCGCGACGAGGTCGGCGCGATCCTGGCCAAGGACGGGGCCGAGGTGATGGATTCTGGCAGCCTCTCGGTCGAGACATCGCTTGCCGGCAGACGGGTCCTGGTCGTCGACGACGACGTCCGCAACATCTTCGCCCTGACCGCGCTTCTGGAGCGCCAGGGAATGGATGTCCTGTCGGTCGACAGCGGAGCGGATGCGCTGGAAACGCTTCGTCAGACCACGGATATAGACATCGCACTGGTCGACGTGATGATGCCGGAGATGGATGGCTACGCCACCATGTCGAGCATGCGCCACCTGCCCTCATTCGAGGAACGGCCGATCATCGCGCTCACCGCCAAGGCGATGAAGGGAGATCGAGAAAAGTGCATAGAAGCCGGCGCGTCGGACTACATCGCCAAGCCGGTCGACAGCTCGAACCTCGTCGCCATGCTGCGGTCTTGGCTGAGTCACTGAGACGGACACACGGCAGCCGAGGTTCGCGATGCGCTCCTTGAGGGCAATACCGACGCCGCCCGAAATCAGGGCACTCGAAGAGATCGAGATGAAGGTCTTGCTCGAGGCGGTATCCCTCCGCTATGGCTATGACTTTCGGGACTATGCCACTGCCCCCCTGCGCCGCAGCATCTCGGCGGGCATGTCGGGCGAAGGGGTAGCGACGATCTCCGCATTTCAGGAGCGGCTCTTGCACGACGCGGCCTGCATGCAGAGGTTTCTCGGCACGGTTGGCGTGAGCGTCAGCGGCATGTTTCGCGAAGCTGAAACCTGGCGATGCCTGCGCGACGAGGTCGTACCCGTGCTCAAGACCTACCCGTCCATCCGTATCTGGAGCGCGGGCTGCGCGACCGGCGAAGAGGTTTATTCGCTCGCGATCCTGCTGAAGGAGGAGGGCCTGTACCAGAGGTCGAGCATCTACGCGACGGACATGAATGAGGATGCTCTGGCCGCCGCCCGGGTTGGTGTCTGTCCCATCGACCGCATCCGGACGTACGAGGCCGACTACCAGCAAGGGGGCGGCCGCTCGAGCCTATCGGATTTTTTCTCGATGAACGGGAGCCGCGTAGGCCGCCTGAGGCGGGAGCTCCTGAGCAACGTGACCTGGGCGCAGCACAACCTGGTCACCGATGCGTCGTTCAACGACTTCCACCTGATCCTGTGCAGCAACGTGCTCATCTACTTCCGGCCAACACTGCAGCAGCGCGCCCAGCGGCTGTTCTACGAGAGTCTCGTCAGGAACGGATTTCTCGCCCTCGGCCGGCGAGAGTCGCTCGTCTTCGCCCCCGAGAGCAGCCGCTATCAAACAGTGGTGGGCGGCCTCAGCGTGTTCAGGAAGGTCCAGTGAGGGCGCTGCGCGCGGCGCCGACCACCACCACCCTCACCGAGTCGAAGGTCGACATCCTGATGGTGGACGACGACGCCACCAAGCGGTTTGCGCTGAAGGCCATCCTGGCGCCTCTGGGCCAGAACGTGATCGAAGCATCATCGGGCCCGGATGCGCTCCGCCAGCTCTTGAAGCAGGATTTCGCCGTCATTCTTCTGGACGTCCGGATGCCTGGCATGGACGGGTTCGAAGCCGCGCAGCTGATCCGCCAGCGGCCGAGGTCGGAGCTGACTCCGATCATCTTCGTCACCGCGCTCGACCGCGCCGAGACGGACATGGGTCGGGGTTACGACCTCGGAGCCGTGGATTTCGTGTTCGCGCCGGTCGTGCCGGCCATCATGCGGGCGAAGGTGAGCGTGTTCGTGGAGCTCTACAGGTCGCAGCAGGAGCTGCGGCGATACCGCACGCAGCTCGAGCGCCTGGTCCAGGAGAGGACGACGGCGCTCACCGCCATCAACCGAGAGCTCGAGGCTTTCAGCTACTCGGTCTCGCACGATTTGCGAGCGCCCCTGCTCGCCTTCAACGGACTCAACCAGTCGCTTCTCGACGACTTTGGCAACGACCTCGACCCGCGCGCCAAGGACTACCTGCAGCGGATGAGCCGTGCGAGCGAGCGTATGTCGTCGGTGTTCGACGGTCTCCAGACCCTGTTCAGGCTCACCAGCGGTGAGATCCATCGCGAACCGTGCGACATCAGCGCGCTGGCGGCCGAGATAGTCGATGAGATGAGTGCCTCCGACCCTGAACGCAGGGTGGAGGTCAGCATCTCCGAGGGCCTGACCGCTTCGGCCGACCCCAGGCTGGCCCGGATCTTGCTCACGAACCTCGTGAGCAACGCGTGGAAGTTCACGAGCAAGGAACCCGCGGCCAGGATCGAGATCGGCGCTGAGATGGTCGACGGCGACACGCGCCTGTTCGTTCGCGACAACGGCGTCGGCTTCGACATGATCTACGCGCACAAGCTGTTCGGCGCCTTCCAGCGCCTGCACAGCCAGAGCGAGTTCCCAGGCGCCGGCATCGGTCTGGCCACCGTGCGGCGAATCGTCAACCGCCACGGGGGTCGGGCGTGGGCCGAGGGCGCCGTGGGCGAGGGAGCGACCTTCTACTTCGTCCTTTGAGGCGGCTGCGGGTGCGCGGCTCCGGCAAAGCGTTGTCAAGAAGAGATGCTTCCGCGCCCACCGCGGGAACGCCCGCATCCCCTTCGGCTTGTCGCGCTGTTCTGCGTGTTTGCCGGCCTGGTTCTGCTCGCGACCTTCGCCGCCGGGATGTGGCAAGGCGTGCAGGAGCAGCAGCGGTTGAACCAAACCTGGACCGGAGAGGTGGCCGCGCGGCACTACTACGGACTGCCCGTCATCGACCCGACACTGCAGCACCCGGTGAACGGAGTCGATTTCGCGATCCGTGTGCCGCGCCTCGGATATTTCGCTGCTGTCAAGGAAGGCGTGTCGACCACGGTGCTGTATGCGAGTCCCGGGCACTATCCGCAGACCGTCTGGCCCGGCGACCCCGGCACGGTCGGCGTCGCCGCCCACAACATCTACTGGATCAACTTTCCCGAGCTGAAGCGCGGAGACGAGATCGACATCGAAACCCGTTACGGGACGTTCAGGTACCACGTCACCGGCGCGGTGATCGTGAACCCCGACAACCGCACCGTCCT
>DATINX010000192.1:0-6329 GCA_035473835.1 Candidatus Dormiibacterota bacterium
TCACCGGTCTTCGCATCGAGGCGGTGGGCCGTCGCGGAAAGTTCATCCTCATCGCGCTTGATGGAGCGCGCCTGCTCGTCGTTCATCTGGGGATGAGCGGGCAGTTGCGCCTGGTCAGCGCCGCGACCGAGATCGCCAACCACACACACGTGATCTTCGATCTCGACGATGGCACACAGCTTCGCTATCGCGATCCACGGCGGTTCGGCCGCCTCCTGCTCGGCACCGAGGATGAGCTGCTGGCGTCAGGCACTCTGCCGCGGCTCGGGCCCGAGCCGATCGATCCGACCTTCGACGCCGAGGCGCTGTATCAACGACTGCGCCGCCGTCGCGCGCCCTTGAAGGCCCTCCTGCTCGACCAGGGCACGGTCGCCGGCGTGGGGAACATCTACGCCGACGAATCGCTGCATCGCGCGAAGCTTCGTCCAGACCGCGTCGCGGGAACCTTGAGCCGCAAGTCCGCTCGCAGGCTGCACGAGTCTCTTCGCGACTCGCTCGCACTTGCGATCAGGAATCGCGGCAGCTCAGTCGACACATATCGCGACGCGTGGGGCGAGCTCGGCGGCCAGCAGGAAGAGCTCCTGGTCTACGGGCGCGCGGGCGAGCCCTGCTTCACATGCGGCCGACCGCTGTCGTCGGTCCGCATTGCAGGGCGCACGACCGTCTTCTGCCGTCGTTGCCAGCGTTGACTGGAGAGGCGCGGCCGGAGCCCCTCGCCGGATCTTCGGTGCGCATGCGGCCAACTTCCTTCCCTGCCTTCGGCATGGGTGGCCCAGTGGTGTGCGCTCCTCACTCACGCATCAACGGATGCGCTCGCTCCGGTGCTCCTCCGCGCCTAGCAGCTGGACCACCTGGTCGCCGAATCTCTCGCCGAGGTCTCCGGCCGTGCCTGTAGCGCTCAGGGCGCGACTCATCGTCGCCGCCGCTTTGGCGGTCGCATTTGTCGCTCTTACCATGGCCATCGCTGCGGGAGTCGTCGATCCCATTGACAAGCAGGTCGAGGCTGCGATGGCGAGCCTGTGGAACGAGTCGCTGCACTCGTTGTTCCAGGCTGTCGCGGAGCTTGGCGGCCTGGAGCTGACCACTTTCTTGATGGCCGGCCTGGCCGTGTACCTGCTTCGCCGGGGGTTCGGTGCGGACGCCTGGGTGGTGCTTGCCTTCATCGCCGCGCAGGGCCTCGAGCTCCTCTACAAGGCAAACCTTCACCATCCGGGACCGCCGCTGTCCGCAGCGCATTCGGATGGCCCCAGCATCACCGAGCTGGTGTCGAACACGGGACCGCTGGCCAACAGCTTTCCCAGCGGGCACGTGGTGCGAGCGGTGATCGTGTACGGGTTGCTCGCTTTCGTGATCAGTCGCCTGGCCCCGTGGCCGCTTGTGCGACGCATCGCCATACCGATGGCCACGTTGCTGATCGCGCTCCTGGCCTTCGACCGCGTGTACCTCGACGTGCACTGGGAATCGGACGTGGTCGGTGGGCTCCTACTCGGCGCCATCGGCCTCCTGGCCGCCATCGTCTGGCTGGATCGTCCGGTCGGGGACCGCTGAAAATGGCGGACCACCGACAATGAGTACGTCGATGAGCGACCGCCCCGTGATGATCATGGTGACCACAGGAGGCCGAAACGACGCCGAGCGCCTGGGCGAGGGTCTCGTGGTCGAGCACCTCGCCGGCTGCTGCACGGTGATCCCGATGGTCCATTCCTTCTATTACTGGGAGGGCCAGCTCAAGCGCGAACACGAGTCGCTGCTGCTGGTCAAGACTGTCGAATCGCGTGCCCTGGCGGTCCAGGAATACGTGCGCAAGAACCACCCGTACGAGCTGCCGGAGATCATCCAAATCGCGATCGAGGACGGCTTGCCGAGGTATCTCCAATGGCTCGCGGAGCAGGTCGCCGAACGGCCCGGTTCGTAAGCCCAGAAACCGGCCCTACCGGTTAAGTCAGCGCTTAAACTCTGTATGGGTGGCGACCGCAGTTGACGATCGCGGGGGGCGTCGTTCGGGTGGCAAGCGCCGCCAGAGGAAGCGCGCCTCAGCGGAGGCCAAGCCCCAGGTCCAGCCGGTAGACAAACCCCAGCCGGACCGTCCTGACGATCTCGAGGCACTGGCCAAAGCGGTGGCCGTGATGGCGTCTCCTGAACCGGTCGCGGTCCCGGCCAACGATGGGAACGGCCACGACCCAGCGGTGGCGCCGGCGGTCCTTCTGCCCACCACCGAGGCGTCTCCCCCCGAGGAGTTCACCGACCTCCTCGGCCAGGCGGTCGGGCTGCGGATCGACGCGGTGTCGCGCGAGTTCGGCCGTGGCGACGAGATGCATGTGACGGCGCTGAAGGACATCTCGCTGCAGATCGGCCCGGGCGAGTTCGTGTCGATCGTTGGCCCTTCGGGCTGCGGCAAGACCACCTTGCTCTCGCTGATGGGCGGCCTGGACAAGCCAAGCGCGGGTCACGTCTACGCGGCTGGGCTTCCGGTCGACCAGCTGTCCGATGGCGATCTCGCCAACTACAGGCTGCAGCGCGTGAGCACCATCTTCCAGACCTTCAACCTCGTCCCCTCCATGACCGCCCAGGACAACGTCGCGCTGCCCCTCACGCTGGCGGGCGTCGAGCTTGAGGAACGCCGCAAGAGAGCTCGACATCTCCTCGCCCTCGTCGGCCTCGAAAAGCGAGCCAGGACTCGGGCCAACCGCCTGTCCGGCGGGGAGCAGCAGAAGGTGGCTGTGGCGCGGGCGCTGGCCAACCGTCCAGGCCTGATCCTTGCCGACGAGCCGACCGGCAGCCTCGACTCGGCCGCCGGCGAGGTGATTCTCAGCCTGCTGGAAGACCTCAACCGCCGCGGGGCGACCGTCGTCCTCGTCACGCACGATCCCCAGGTGGCCCGCCGCGCGCGCCGAGTGGTCCGGATGATCGACGGCCGTGCCATCGAGCTCGACCAGGGGAACGAGACGGTCCGCAACCAGGACCCGGTCACGCCGCCCACTCGGCTGAACTGGCGCGACACGCTGAAGGTGGGCCTGCGGGGCACCGGGCGGCGGCCGCTGCGCACCTCCCTCACTACGATCGGCGTCGCCATCGGCATCGCCGCGATGACGCTGATCGTCGCTCTCGCGGGCGGGCTGCAGGGGGCGCTCAGCTCACCGACTCTGGCACGCAGCCAGCTGCACCAGGTCGTCGTCTACCCGAGCGGGGACGTCAACCCGGCGGGATTCAGCTCGGCCACGCTGTCCACTCTCTCGGCGCTCCAGCACGTGCGTGCGTCGTGGGGAGAGGTCGCCATGAGCGGGACGTTCGCCGTCGACGGCGCGTCTGCCGCGCCGGTGGTCGTGCCCACGGGGGCGCTGGTGTCGCTGCCGCCGCGAAGCTACTCGCCAGGTTTCACTGTCATCGCCGGGCGCATGCCCAGATCCGATTCGGCGCCCGAAGTGCTGCTGACCGACAGGACGGCGCTGGCCCTCGGTTACAGGACGCCGGAAGCGGCGCTTGGAACCACAGTGAACTTCGACGCCACGTCGGGCAACTTCGCCGTCTCGGGACCGTCCTCGAACGCGGCCAAGAGCCACTTCATCCTCCCGCTCGCGGTTGTCGGCATCATTTCCAGCCAGTACATGCCGGCGGGCGCCCCAGGGGGACTGGCACCGTACTCGCTGGCCAAGGATCACTGGGCACGGCTCGCCCAGATCAACGGTTGGAGGGCGGGGGAGTTCGCCAACATCACGCTCCTCGCCGACTCCAGCAACGCCGTGGATGGGCTGCGCCAGCGGGTCGAGACCCTCGGCTTCCAGGCCCAGACCTTCGGCGATCTCTTCCGCGGCTTCGAAGACCTGCTGACGCGTCTCCGCATCGCGCTGCTCGCGCTGGCGGTGGTCGCACTCCTGCTCGCCTGCCTGGGGATAGCCAACACGATGTACAGCGCGGTGCTCGAGCGCACCAAGGAGATCGGCGTCCTCAAAGCCCTGGGTGCGCGTTCGCATGACGTGCTGCTGCTGTTCGTCGCGGAGGCGGCGCTGATCGGAGTTGCCGGCGGCCTCATCGGTACCTTCGCCGCGGTCGGACTCGCCCAGCTGGGCAACGCCGCCGTCGACCGCCTGGCCCAGAGCGTCGCGAGCGCCGGTATTGACGTCTTCCGGCCTGACATCGGGATCGCGATCGGAGCTCTCGCCCTGGCCCTGTTGCTCAGCACGGTGAGCGGCCTGCTGCCGGCAGTGAGAGCCGCACGCCAGGACCCCAGCCGCGCCCTCCGCTACGAGTAGCTGACGTCATGGCCGCAATGAGGGCGTCCGTCTACCCCCTCGTCGACGCGGACGAAGCCGCAGCGCTCGTGCTCGAACGTACGCATGTGCTGCCGGCGGAGCGGGTTGCTCTGCGGGATGCCGTCGGCCGAGTCCTGGCAGAGGACGTGCGCGCTCCGGGCGAGCTCCCCGCCTTTCCCGCGAGCGCGGTCGACGGCTACGCGGTGCGTGCGGCCGACGCGGGGAAGACCCTTCGCGTCGTCGGCGAGTCTGCGGCCGGCCGGCCGTTCGGCACCGCCATCGCGCCGGGCACAGCAGCGCGAATCCTGACCGGCGGCGTGCTGCCGGATGGGGCCGACACCGTGGTCATGGTCGAGGAGGTCCAGCTCGCCGGCGAGACGGTGATCGTGCCGGGAAGCCTGACGGCGGGGACGAACTTCCATCGCCCGGGGTCGGACGTGCGCGCGGGCGAGCTGGTGCTCAGCTCCGGAGCGCAGCTCGGCGCCGCCGAGCTCGGATTGGCGGCCGCGCTTGGCTTTGCCGAGCTGGAGGTATACCGCCGGCCACGCGTCGCGCTGATGTCGACGGGCGACGAGCTGGTCGAGGTGGGGCGGAAGCCTGGTCGCGGCCAGATCGTCGACTCGAACCGCTGGGCGCTCCTGGCGGCGCTGCATGAGGTTGGCGCGGACGTGCGCAGCGTCGGAATCGCGCCTGATGAGGCGGATGGGTTGCGAGAGGTGGTGGTCGAGTCGCTGCTGTCGGCCGACGTGCTTGTCACCTCAGGTGGCGTTTCGGTGGGCACCCACGACCTGGTCAAACCGCTGCTGGAGTCCCTGGGGACCGTGCACGTCGGGCGGGTGAAACTCAAGCCAGGCAAGCCGTTCACGTTCGCGACAATTCCCGCGAGCAGAACGAGGGGGCATTCGCCCTCCCCGCACGGCGGGGAACGAAGGGATGGTGCGGATCAGCTGGCCTTCGGGTTACCAGGATTCCCAGTCTCATCGCTCGTCACGTTCGAGGTCTTCGTCAGGCCCGCGCTGCGCAAGCTCCAGGGCTTCGCCTCGCTCCAGCGCCCGACCCTTCCAGTGCGCCTCGCTTATGACGCCCGGGCGGCGGGCGACCGCACCGAGTACCAACGGGTGAGGCTCAGGCGAGAAGGAGCCGAGCTGGTGGCCGAATCGACCGGATCCCAGTCATCTTCGCGCCTGCTGTCCCTGGCCGGCGCGCACGCCCTGGTTCGAATCGCGCCCGGGGATCAGGGCCTGAGGGCCGGCACCATCGTCGAGGCGATCGTCCTGTCGCTACCGTGAGCCGGCCTGGTCGTCCTCCAGGTCCCGCTCGCGGCGGCGTTCGGCCTCCTCGTGAACGTCGGCGCGGATGTCCCGGGCCGCGCTTTCGGCCTTGCCGACAGCCTGTCGCACCTTGCCCTTGAGCTCGTCGCCGTAGTTCCCGGTTGCCTTGCCCTTCAGCTCCTCAGCCTTCCCGCGAACCTGGTCCTTCATGACGGCCTCCCAGAGTTGATCCTGTTCTCTGTAACGCGCGGCGGCCGCTGGTTTCCCCATCGCCTCACGCTGGACTCGAACGTTCGTTCGCTTTAGAATTAGATGTCCGATGCCCTCCCGCTTTCGTGTCGACGCACCCTTCAAGCCGGCCGGAGACCAGCCACAGGCCATCGCTCAGCTGGTCGAGGGCGTGCTATCGGGCCTCAGCCAGCAGGTCCTGCTTGGCGTGACCGGAAGCGGCAAGACGAATGTCATGGCCTGGGCGGTCGAACAGCTGCAGCGGCCGGTCCTGGTGCTCAGCCCGAACAAGACGCTGGCCGCCCAGCTCTGCGCGGAGTTCCGGCGCCTGCTGCCGGACAACGCCATCGAGTACTTCGTCAGCTACTACGACTACTACCAGCCGGAGGCCTACATCGCGCGCACCGACACCTACATCGAGAAGGACTCGAGCCGCAATGATGAGATCGACCGGATGCGACACTCGGCCACCTCGTCGCTGATCACGCGCCGTGATGTGCTCGTTGTCGCCAGCATCAGCTGCATCTACGGCATCGGCTCGGTCGAGGACTACATGGGCGAGTCGCTGAAGATCGAGAAG
>DATINX010000193.1:0-2266 GCA_035473835.1 Candidatus Dormiibacterota bacterium
ATCCTCAAGTCGGTCGTCCTGATCGCGCTTGCGATCGGCCTCATCTTCGTCGGGCGGAGCGGCCTGCTGACCCAGTGGGCGGAGTACGCGCAGGACCAGCTGAACCTCAACGCCGGCAACAATCTGATTTTCCAGCTGCTGCTCCGGCTGCTCGCCTACCTGGGGAACTTCCCCCACGTCACGACTCTTGCCATCGGTGCCATCGCCTATGCGCTCCTCGAAGGCACCGAAGGCGTTGGCCTGGCCATGCGCCGCCGGTGGGCCGAATACCTGACCGTATTGGCGACCGGCGTCCTGATTCCCTACGAGGCCTACGAGGTCGTGCACCACGCGACCTTGTTCAAGGTCGGGGCGTTGCTATTCAACGTTGCTGTGGTGGGCTATCTGGCTTATCGCAAGCGCCTGTTTGTCGGTTTGTGATGCAGGGGTGAGCCACGAGCTCGGAAACCCAGCGCGATGAATGACGTAGCGTGCCAGCGCAGCTAGGGTCTCCAGCCCATAGACGGTCGATGTGCGAAAACTCACTGAGCTGGCGTCCGCGTGATATTTGCCGATCGCGGGCACCTCGCCGATCTTGAAGCCGAACGTCGCGGCCTGGATCAGCACTTGCGTATCGAACACGAAGTCGTTGCTGTTCTCGAGAAATGGAATCGCCTCGAGGAACCGACGCGAGTAGGCGCGGTACCCGGTGTGATATTCCGACAGGCGCAGTCCAAGAACACGATTCTCCGCCGCGGTAAGAAATCGGTTGCCCAAGCGCTTCCACCACGGCATGCCGGCCTTGGCCGGATCCAGACCGAGCCAGCGTGAGCCGAGAACTATGTCCGCCTCGCCCTGCTCGATGACGCGGCACAGATTGGGAATGATGGCCGGGTCGTACTGCCCGTCGGGGTGAAGCATCACGACGACGTCAGCTCCCATCGCCAGCGCATGGCTGTAGCAGGTCTTCTGATTGCCGCCATAGCCAAGGTTTTGGTGGTGGCGGATGACGTCGAGTCGCAAAGCCGTCGCCACGCTGACAGTCGCGTCGGCGCTGGCGTCGTCGACGAGAAGGATTCGGTCGGCCTGGCCGGCCGGGATGTCGCCGATGACTTCGACGAGCGTCTTCGCGGCCCGGTAGGCCGGCAGCACGATCACGCGCTGCGGGTGTGGCCCACTCCACCGAAACTCTCCGAGGGGGATGGGATCGGGTCGCACCGCCATTCTCTCGACGGTGAGGTAGGCTGCGATCGCGATCGCTCCCACCGCCGCCGCCCAGAGACTCAGCGCCAACGTCAGGTTGATGGCGGCGTACGACAGGACGAGCACGAGAGCTCCCACGCGAGGCCAGCGCAGCTGTCTCGCCAGAGCAAGGTCCGCGATGGCGAAGCCCGGGATCACCAGCAGCGCCAGGTCGTGTAGGTTCTGGTGCGGGCTCAACACCAATGACGCTGCGACGGCAAGCGCGAAGTCGAGGCGCGGCTTGTCCGGGCGCCAGCTGAGCGACAACGCCACGAGTGCAAGCAGAACGATCAGAATCGCCAGCGCGACACCCGTGCCGGCGCCGGGCACGGCCGCGAGAACATTCCGCAACGAGTAGACCGCCGAGTCGGTGTAGACGATCTGCCCATTGGTCGGCAGGGTTCCGCCGATCGCCCATCGGCCGACGGCGTTCAGGTAGCCGAACACCGGACCGAATCCGAAAGCCGCGACGGAGACCACCCCCAAAGCCACGATGACGGCGACAAAGCCGGCGAGCGCTCGCCAGGCGCGGCGGGCGATGAAGAGCACCGGCACGAGGAGGAGAAGCTGCGGTTTGGCGAGGGCCAGCGCGCTGAAGATGCCTGCCCATCCGGGCCGGCCTCGAGCCCAAGCGGTATAGGCCGCAGCCAGGGCTACCAACACAACGAGATCCGACTGGCCTTGCAGAAGCGTGACGAAAAGCGGGAAGAAACCCGCGATCAGCGCTGCGGCGACAACAGCGGCCCGTCCATGCACGCGCTCGCTGCCGCGGACCAACAACAGGATCAAGACTGTCGCGAGAACGACATTTGCAGCTGCCATCGCGTAGTAGGCGGTGCGGTAATCGAAAAACGCGAGGGGAGCGATGAGCAGCGTGTAGTACGGCGGATGGAAGTAGGGCAGAACCACAAATTGGGCCGGCGGATGTGGAATCACCTGCAGCTCGTACTGCTTCTGCATGGCGAGGTCGTAGACCGCGGCCCCTCCCTTTTCAACGTACAACCTCGCGCCGGAATAGAAGGAAAAGAAATCAGGGCCCTGCAAG
>DATINX010000194.1:0-2961 GCA_035473835.1 Candidatus Dormiibacterota bacterium
AGCAATGCCCCGAGCACCCCGGTGACGAGGTCGCCGACCAGGCCCAGTCCATGACCCAGCGCGACGCGGCTGGCCAGGGCCCCGGCGACGAGACCGACCAGGATCCAGATCAGCACGGTGTCGACGTCGAGCCGGATGTCGATCAACTCAATGACTCCACTTGAGGAGACGGTCGTGCGGGGCAGATCATGCGGCTTTGGCGGCCAGGTCCTGGAGCACGGCGCCGAGGACGCGGTTGAAAGCGGGGAAAGGGTGGATGACATCGGCGAGCGTGCGCAGGGGGGTGCCCGTCTTGATCGCGAGGATGAGCTCGCCCAGGATCTCTCCCGCGCGAGGTGTGACCATCGTCGCGCCGACCAGGACGGCGCGGTCCCGATCGCCGATGAGCTTCAGGGTCCCGTTGTGAAAGTCGTAGATGTAGCCGCGTGCCGTGTCCGCAGGGTCCGTGGACGCCGTGATGACGTTGATTCCGCGCTCGCGCGCGGCCGCTTCCGACAGTCCTACTGACGCGACCTCGGGATCTGTGAAGGTCACTCGCGGCACCGCCGTGTGGTCGGCTCGTGCGTCTTCTCCTCGCAGGCGCCGGGCTACGACCTGGCCGTGGTAGTACGCGAGGTGTGTGAAGCCGCCGAGCCCGGTGACGTCGCCCGCGCCGTAGACGCCTGGGGCAGCCTCCAGCGTCGCCGGGTCGACCTTCAGCCACCCACGGTCTGTGCGAGGCAGGCCCGCGTCGGCCCACGCCTCGAAGTTGGGCCTCCGCCCGGTTGCGACCAGCAACCGATCGGCCAGCACGGAAGCCCCCGACTTGAGCTGGAGCATGACACCGCCATTCCTCTTCTCGACCGACACGCAGGCATCGCCGACGAACAGGGTGATGTCGTCTTCCTCCAGGTGCGGGCGCAGCGCCGCGCCCGCTTCGGGCTCCTCGGCCCCCAGGAACCGGGCCGCTGCTTCGACCACGGTGACCTTCGACCCGAATCGCGCGAATGCCTGGCCCAGCTCGACCCCGATCGGGCCGCCGCCAAGCACCGCCAGGGAGATCGGCAGGTCGCGCGGCAGGACAGCCTGGCGATTGGTCCAGAAGTCCACCTTGTCGAGACCGGGGATCGGTGGAATGGCGGCGGTCCCCCCGTTGGCGACCACTACCGCCCGCCGCGCGACCAGCCGCTCGGCGCCCACCTCGACGGTGGCAGGATCGACGAGCTTGCCGGCGCCGCGGAAGAGTTTGGCGCCGGTCGCCTCCATGGCCGCCGCGGGCTTGGAGTCGTCCAGGTCACGGGCCATCCAGTAGACGCGTTTGGAGATCTTCGGGAAATCGACCACCCACTCCACGCGCGAGGCGGCGAGCGTGCGCGCGCGGTCCGCCTCCTCCAGTGTCTCGCCCGACCGGAGAAGCGTCTTCGAAGGTACGCAGCCCCAGTAGGGACACTCGCCGCCCACGAGCTCGCGCTCGACCACGGCCAGCGTCAGACCGCTGCCCTGAAGTCCGCCCGCGATGGCTTCCCCGGCGACACCGCCACCCAGGCACACAACGTCAAATTCCTGTGGCAACGTGATCACCTCCGCCCGCGCTCGCGCGGCGCAACGATTCCAACAGCGACGTGGCCGTGAACTCGCCGATGTAGCGGTCGCCCTCGAAGACGGCGGCCCGTTCCGTGGGGCTTGCGAGCGCCGCCGCGAACGCCTCCACGAGCGTGCTGCCGAGAGGGACGCGCGGCTCCTCGCGGCGCGGGCCGCCCGCTGGATGCTCGAGGGTCTCCGGGTCGATCGTCACCACCGACATCCGCCTCACCAACCGTTCCCGACCCAGGAACTCGGTCACATATTGGCTCACGGGTCGCGTCAGGATCGCCTCCGGCGTGTCGTACTGGGCGACCTTCGCCTGCATCTGCATCAGGCAGATGCGGTCGCCGACCATCACCGCCTCGTCGATGTCGTGCGTCACGAAGACCACGGTCTTCCGCACCGAGCGCTGGATGTTGATGAACTCGCGCTGCAGGCGCTCGCGCGTGATGCGGTCGACCGCACCGAAAGGCTCATCCATCAGCAGGATGGGTGGATCGGCGCCGAGCGCGCGCGCAAAGCCGACGCGCTGACGCTGTCCACCGGAAAGCTGGTGCGGATAGCGGTGGCGATATTCGCGCGGGTCGAGGCCGACCAGCGTGAGCAGCTCGTCCACGCGTGCGTCGATCCTTGCCTTGTCCCACCGCCACAACCTGGGGACGGTGCCCACGTTGTCGCCCACGTTCATGTGCGGAAACAGGCCCGTGTTCTGGATGACGTAGCCCATCCGGAGCCGCAGCTGCGCGTGATCGACGTCCCGGGTGTCCTCGCCATCGACGAGGATCCGGCCGGAGTCGGGTTCGATGAGGCGGTTGATCATCCGTAGCGTCGTCGTCTTGCCACAACCCGATGGCCCGATGAGGACGCACGTCTGGCCGTCCGGAATGTCCAGAGATAGGTCGATTACCGCGTTGGCGCCACCGGGAAACCCCTTGCTGACGTTCTCCAACCGGATCACGGCGTCCCTTACCGTAGTCGAATGCCATCCGGCGTATTCCTCGATTACGTCGATCCATGGGTCAACTGGACCTGGCTGTCGACCCATATCCCTCTGTTCACCGACGCGCTGCAGCAGCATCTGCTGCTTACCGCCATCGCCGTCGCCGGCGGCCTCGCACTATCACTCCCGCTTGGGATCGCCGCTCATTTATTGCCTTCGCTGCGGAATCCAGTGCTCGTGATATTCGGCATCGTCTACACGATTCCGTCGCTTGCACTCTTCGCGCTGCTGGTGCCGTACACCGGACTCGGGATCGTCACGGCCGAGGTCGGCTTGATCGGCTACACGGTCTTGATCCTGGTCCGCAATATCCTCATCGGCCTGGAGTCGGTGCCACCCGACGTCCTTGACGCCGCCGACGGCATGGGATACCGGCCGATGGCGCGACTGTTCCGAGT
>DATINX010000195.1:0-3864 GCA_035473835.1 Candidatus Dormiibacterota bacterium
CACGCGCATCGTGGTGGACTTGCCGGCGCCGTTCGGGCCGAGGAAGCCGGTGACTGTCCCCGGGCGTACGGAGAAGGAGATGGAGTCGACGGCCGTGTAGCGGCCGTACCGCTTGGTGAGCTGGTCTACGAGGATCATGTGCCGAGCCTGCGGGGCAGCGCGGCCGTCGCGCATCGGTCACCGGTCGGTCCCGGCTCGACCGAGGTCGATTCCTGGCACCGACTTTGGTCGGTGGTGTGCCTGCACGGTCCCGCTCTAGACTCGAACGGTGAGCACCGCCGAGCGCACCGGCCAGCGGTTGACCCCTGGGCAGACGACCTGGCTGAGCACTGTGTTCGCGGTCGTGATCGGGGGCTTGCTCTGGCTGTCGGTCGCGGGCGACCAGTGGCAGTCGGCCCGGACGCTGTTCTGGGGCGATCTGGCGCTCGGCGTCGCGTCCCTGGCCGCGATGCAGTGCCGCCGCCGCTGGCCGCTCGCCGTCACCATCCTGACCGTCGCGGCCACCGCCGTGTCAGTCAGCGCGATCGGCCCGTGGATCGTCTGCCAGGTGTCGCTGTCCGCCCGCCGCCGCTGGCGCGAGATCCTGCCCACGGCCGCGCTGTCCGTCCTGGCAGGACAGGCCTCGATCGCCGTCCAGCCGAACCGGACCATGTCGTGGTACGTGAACCTGCTCTTCTGCGTCCTGGCGGCCGGCGTCGTCGTCGCCATCGGCATGTACCTCGGCGCGCGCCGGGACCTGATCGCCTCCCTGCACGATCGAGCAGAACGGGCCGAACGCGAACAGGCGCTGCAGGTGTCCACCGCTCGGGCGGGCGAGCGGACACGCATCGCCCGCGAGATGCACGACGTGCTGGCACACCGGATGTCACTGGTCGCCGTCCATGCCGGGGCGCTCGCCTACCGGACCGACCTCAGCGCCGCCGAGACGCGAGAGACCGCCGCGATCATCCAGGCGAATTCTCAACGCGCCCTCGCCGACCTCCGGGACATCCTCGGTCTGCTCCGGGACACCGAGCGCGGCATCGACGTCACCCACCACCGGCCACAACCCACACTCAGTGACCTGGACTCGTTGCTCGACGACGAACGCGCGGCGGGCGCTCACGTCACGCTGCGTGCGGACCTGGAGGACCTCGACGCCCTCCCGGAGTCGATCGGCCGCAGCGCCTTCCGCATCATCCAGGAGGGCCTGACCAACGCCCGCAAGCACGCGCCCCACGCCATGGTCACCGTCGAGCTGACGGGCCACCCCGGGAACGGACTGAACCTGTCGGTGCGGAACCCGGTACGGGTCGGTCGGGAGCTCAACGGCAAGGACGGCGCCGGCTTCGGCCTCGTCGGGCTCGCCGAACGGGCCGCCGCCAGTCATGGCCGCTTCGAGCACGGCCTGACCCGCAACGGCGATTTCGTCCTGCGGGCCTGGCTGCCGTGGGAACGATGAGCGGCGAGCCCATCCGGGTCGTACTCGTCGACGACGACCCGCTGGTACGGGCGGGGCTGAGCCTGATGCTGCGAGGGGCGCCGCAGCTCGAGATCGTGGGCGAGGCGAGCGACGGCGTCCAAGCTCTCGAGGTGATCGCGCGAACCCGCCCGGACGTCGTGCTGATGGACATCCGGATGCCCAGGTTGGACGGCCTGGCGGCCACCCAACGGCTCTCCGAACAGCCCGACGCGCCCGCGGTCATCGTTCTCACCACCTTCGACGCCGACGAGTACGTGGTCCGGGCCCTTGCGAACGGTGCGACCGGCTTCCTCCTCAAGGACACGTCTCCTCCGATGATCGTCGAGGCGATTCAGAAGGTCGCCGCCGGCGAGCCGATGCTGTCGCCCAGCGTCACGACGCAGCTCATCCGCAGAGTGGTCGAGACCACGTCCGTCGGCTCGGACTCCGCACGCGCGTGCTCGGCGGCGGCGAGACTGGCGAGCCTGAGCGAACGTGAACACGACGTTGCCGTCGCCGTGGGGCACGGCAAGTCCAACGCCGACATCGCCAATGAGCTCTTCATGAGCGTCGCCACCGTCAAGGCCCACGTCTCACACATCCTGGTCAAGCTGGACGCCGCGAACCGGGTCCAGGTGGCCATCTGCGTCCATGAAGCCGGTCTCATCTAGGCGTCGAGGACCATGTGGTACCTGAAGACCCACGTGGCCGGGGTGCTGGCCAAGCTGGAGCTGCGCGACCGGGTGCAGTCGACGGGCGGGCGGTCGACCAGCTCGGCTCGGGCCCCGGACCGCCGCCGTCCCAGCTGACGATCGGCCTGCGGGACGCGCGAGGCCCCGGTCGGGCTGCCGCCCCTCTGATCCTCTCCGACGCCCACGAGAACGTCGTCGATCAAGAAGGCCGAACACGGCTACTGTAAAGGATCACCTAGCACGCGAATGTCAAGCATCACCTGACGCCATGGAGCTGTCAAGAGCCAATAGCGACAATGCTTGGTTAGAGCGTGGACGCAAGGAGCTGGATCGGCGCCACATGATGTTGGCGGCGGGGCTGCTGCGCACCGGTGGAGATAGGAATGAGGCCGCGAGGCTACTAAGTCGCGCGTGGAGCTCCGACGATGCAGGACTACGGAGGGAGGTAGAGGAGGAACTTGAGAAGATGGGTATCGATGCCGTCTCTTTCCTCGGAGCTGCCGGAGTTAGGTCCTCGACTTGACGTCGAGGCGGTCTGGACGCCGACAGACGACGGTGGCTTCGACCCCTCATGCGCGCTCCGCGTCCGACGCGAACATCCGACTTTGCCGCCGACCGCGTAGGGTCGCCGCGTCTCGCCGGCTCCCCGACGTGGCCCTGCGTGACAGCACGAGCCCGGACGGGCGGGCATGTCCGAGCGGGGATGCGGGCGCCACGGCGTGCGCTTCGCCAGAGCACAAGACGACGGCGAAACACACAGGAACATTGCAACGCGACACTAGCGGACCAGTTTAGGGCTATGTACACCACGCGGAGGATCCATGACGATTCTTTCCAACTGGCTGGAGCAGTACGACCGTATGCTGCGAAGCCACAGGCGGCTCCTAGAGAGAGCCATGGGGCAAGTAATGGCATCCTCAGATGAGGCGCGAGACATGCTGTTCCACTTCTTTCAAGATGCCTATCACTTGAAGGACTGGATTAAGAACGATCCAACCACGGAGACCGGCGACGTAGACAAATTCGTCAAGGCACATCCGTCGCTTGCGTTGTGCGGCGACCTGTGCAATGGCACCAAGCACTACAAGTTGACGAGTACGAAGACGGGTGACTTGACGACTTCTTTTGCCAGCCAGAGCGTATCTGTCCGACCTGGGGTTGCCGTGGGGCGTGCGTCAGTCGGTGGTGAGTCCGGCTCCGCGGCGGCAGCGGATCCGTCGGCGTTCGGGCCTCGGCCAGCCCTCCACTCGTGGGAGGTACTGAGCGCCGAGCGCATATACGACGCGCTCACGTTGGCCGACGAAGTCGTTGCAACGTGGAAGTCTTGGCTCGAACAGGAGCGCCTCCTGCCATAGCAGCCGGCCGCCTTGTGAACCCCCGCGGTGTGGTCCCGCGGAACATGCGCGGAACGGTTTCGACGTCGGGCGGTAGCGTCTCACCCTCTCTGCAGATCAGCGGCTTGTGGCGTCGTTCGCAATGCTGGTCTGTAAAACCGTCGGCTCAGATCCAGTGGAATGACGACCTCGCCGCGCAAGCACCGCGCGACTCGACGACACCTAGCCCATCGGTTACGACTTGGTGCGCGATAGGACTTCTGGGGCGTAGCGGGTGATGGCGCGCGTGTCGGTCCCGGGACCGTGAGCGGCCGCGCGGAACGATCTTGATGTGCTGTCAGGACTGGCCCGCGCGGCCTTGTCGAATCGTATCTGGACCGGGCTCAGCCGCGCCCGG
>DATINX010000196.1:0-45431 GCA_035473835.1 Candidatus Dormiibacterota bacterium
TGGCAGGGGCGGAAGGATTCGAACCCTCGGCCCTCGGTTTTGGAGACCGATGCTCTGACCAGACTGAGCTACGCCCCTATCGGCCGAAGGCAAGGTTAGCATCGTCCAGTGGCTGCCTTCTTCGCCAACCGGAGCTGGTGAGGGGTGGCTTACCACGACCTGCCCGTCCTGCTCGTGGGCGACGTGCACGGCGATCTCGAGCGCCTCTTCGCCGCTCTGAGGCCATATCCGTCGGATCGATGGCACACCGTGTTCGTCGGCGACCTGGTCGACTTCGGAATGTTCGGGGTGGGCGCCCTGCGGTACGCTCGCGACCGCGCCAACACCACGGTGATCCTCGGCAACCACGAGGTGGCGATGCTTTGGGCGCTCCGAGACCCCTCGCGCGTCGGTTTCTGGATGTCCATCGGCGGCCAGCAGCACGATCTCGAGGAGCTGAGGCGCGACGCAGCGCTGCAGGCATGGCTTCGCGAGCGCCCCGCGATGGTGCGGCTGCACGACACGACCCTGGTTCAGCATTGCGGCCACGACGGCTACTCGCGGTGGATGGACCCGAGCGCCGCCGACAAGGTCGAGTCCATCAACGCGCGCGCGCGCGATCTATTGATGCATGCGGGCGAGCAGGAGCTGTGGGACGTCCTGAGCGCGCGCATGATCTTCGACCAGCAGCTCGATCGGCTGCTGAAGTGGCTCGAAGCTACGAATAGTCGCCGCGTCGTCTTCGGGCACACGCCACACAACAACCCGAGGCCCGCCGTGTACCACGAAGGGAAGGCCGTCAACGTCGATGGGGTGATAAGCCGTTCTCATCGGAAATATCGACATGTATCTCCACTCGCAGCGTCCGTCGCACCCCTGGACTCGATAAGCTAATTCCGCATGGCTGAAGTGCTGACTCAGACCAAACCGACTGCCGCCAGCAGCTCGGGAAAGGCCATGATCAGCTCCGCCCGCATCTCGCGCCGCGTACGCCGCCTCGGCCGCCAGATCTCCGAGGCCTATGCCGACATCGAGACGCCGCTGGTGATTCTCGTCATCCTCAAAGGCGCGACAGTCTTCGCCGCCGACCTTCTGCGAAGCCTGAGCATTCCAGCCGAGCTCGAGTTCGTGCGCGCCGCAAGCTACGGCGCCGGCACAGCGAGCAGCGGAAGAGTACGGCTCGCGCACATGGTGGAGGGCACGTTCGCGGGCCGCCACGTGCTGCTGGTTGAAGACATCGTTGACTCGGGACGAACGGCAGACGCAGTTACCAAACGTGTGCGCCAGATGAACCCTGCGTCGGTGCGGATGGCTGCTTTGCTCGACCGTCCGGCCCGCCGCGCCGTTGACGTGAAGATCGACTTCCGCGGTTTCGTCATCCCTGACCGATTCGTGATCGGATACGGCCTGGACTACGCGGGCCTGTACCGAGAACTGCCCGATATTCACTCTCTCGGCTAGGCGCCCCTAGGCAACCACGGCCGGCCGGCACACCTTGCACGGACGAAAACCCGCTGCCCGTGCGCTGGCCTCGTCGTGCAGCCACACTACGTTCTTTTCCAGCGCATGCCGCCCGGTGCGGCACGTGGGGAAGCAGAAGATCTTCGTCGTGCGCACGCCCTGATAGCGATAGCCGGAGCGGGCCATCTCCTCCAGCCTCGGCAACCGAACGCCCTCCATGCTGAGGATCGCCCGCTTGGCCTCCGGACCGCCACCGCCGTAGTTCCCGATCTTGCCGTCCGTGCGCACCACTCGATGGCATGGGATGAAGTACAGAATCGGATTGTTGGCGAGCGCCGTACCCACTGCACGAACCGCGGCCGGGTGGCCGATCTCGCGAGCAATCCACCCGTAGGGGCGCACCTCACCACGCGGGATCTCTCGCGTCTTGCGCAGTACCGCCTGCTCGAATGGCGTCAAGCCGCGCAGATCGAACCGCATGCGGCGCTTGCCGTTGAGCTCGTCCTGGATCTTCGACGCCAGGTCCGGCGGCGCCGCCGCCGGCATCAATGGGCGGCCGACGTCCTTGCGGAACCAGGCTTCGAATTCCGCGGCCGACCCCGAGCGGGCCGCTGCCGATACGCCGAGGCGATTCCAAGCGACGTAAACGTCACCGAGCGTTGTTTCGAAGCGCGCATACGAGTCGGCCATCCCAACCTGCCTGAGCACCCGGTCGCCGAAACCCGTGGGTGCCCTCACCTCGCCCAGCCTCTTCAAATCAGTCGTCAACGCGATCATGGTCTTCTCCCCTGAGTAATTTGAGCCCCCGGTGAACGTTGGCCTTCACCGTGCCGACTGGCTGGCCGAGCGCCTCGGCCACCTCGGCATACGAAAGCTCGCGCACGTGGCGGAGGACGACCGCCTCGCGATAGCGGATCGGAAGCTCGGCCACTCGGGCGGCGAGCTCGTCCAATTGCATCCGTTCCATCGCGTGGTCCTCTGGACCTCGGGAATGGTCCGGCTCGCTGCCGTTCAGCTCGACCAACCTCGGGTGCACGCCCCGCACGCGGTTCCTGACCACGTTGACCGCAATGCGGTGCAGCCAAGGGCGTTCCTTCAAGTCGCGGATTCGCTCGGGCGCGTACGTCGCCAGGGCGCGATACGCGCGCAAGAACGTGTCCTGGGCAACCTCCTCCGCGTCGTGGCGGTTGCCGGTCATCGCCAGGCTGGCCGCAAAGATGCGGTCCTTGTGCTCGTCCACCATTCTCTCGAAGTGGTGGTCTATGCCCTCCATCACACTCCCTTGAACACAGTTGCCAGCACCTGAGTTGCAGCTTGATCGTCCCCACATCGTCGGCGCCCTTCGGGCGCGGGCGGAGCTCCCCACGTGGTGGGGGGCCCAGGGAACCATGATGCCCCGCGGGTTGTAATAGGTGCATCCGATGGAGGGCCGACCAAAGGATGGCGAGCTGTTTTCGCGCGCTCAGCGCGGAGATCAAGCCGCGTATGAGGAGATCGTGCAGCGCTACCAGCAAGTTGCTTTCCGGACGGCATATGTGATCACCGGTTCGGCAGCCGATGCCGAGGATGCGGCGCAGGAGGGATTCGTGAAGGCGTATCGGGCCCTGGCGACGTTCCGCGCAGGAGCGGAGCCCCGACCCTGGCTCCTGCGCATCGTCGCCAACGAGGCACGCAATCGCGCTCGTTCGGCGGGCCGCCGCCACCAGCTCGAGCTGCGGGTGGCGGAGCGCTTCCGCCCGGGGGATGCGGCCCCATCCCCTGAGGCGGCGGCCGTGGCTGCCGAGGACCACGCCCGGCTGCTCGGCTTCGTGAACGCGCTGAGCGAGGAGGACAGGCTGGTCATCTCCAGCCGGTATCTGCTCGAGCTCAGCGGCGAGGAGACCGCCGCGGCCCTGGGCATTCCCACCGGTACGGTCAAGTCCCGGCTGTCGCGTGCCCTCACGCGTCTCCGCCAGCGAATGGAGGAGCCCGTTCATGGCTGAGGCTATGGAGCTCGAGGAGCGCTTGGTCCGGCTGAGCGCCGAGATCGAATGGCCGGCGACGCCACGACTGGCCGCACGTGTGCGTGCGCGCATCGCGGCGCCGGCGCGCATGCCGCGCCGCCCGTGGTTCCAGAGCCGGTGGGCGCTGGCTGCCGCGCTCGTGCTGGCGGCATTGACAGCGCTCCTCGGGTACACGCCCAGCAGAGACGCGATCGCGAGCTGGCTCAACTTGCATTCGATCATCAGCCGGGTCAGCGAGCTACCCACGCCGTCGCCGCAGGCGCCGGGACCGATTGGGAAGCGGCTCGGCCTGGGCAACCAGACCACGCTGGCCGATGCCCAGAGCCGGCTCGGATGGAAAATCCACCTCCCGGCGTCCCTCGGCACCCCCGACGAGGTGTACCTGCAAACGCCGCCGGCAGGCCCGCCGAAGGGAGAGGTGACGCTCGTCTACGCATCGCGGCCGGGCATTCCGGCGTCAATCCAGTTGGGAGTCGCGGTGCTGATCACCGAGGCGACCGGCACGGTCGATTCCAACTTCTTCGGCAAGATGCTCGGGCCGGACACGACCCTGGAAGAGGTCACCGTAAACGGGCACCAGGGCTACTGGATCGCGGGCGCCCCCCACGTCTTCTTCTTCATCGACGCGGATGGGAATTTCCGAAACGAGACCCTTCGGCTGGCGACCAACACCCTACTTCTCGACGACAACGGCACAGTGATCCGGATCGAGGGGGACCTCACAAAGGCGCAAGCGCTGGAGATCGCCGCCTCCCTGACCTGACCTGGAACCCCGGCTCCGGCAGCGGTGTATGGGAGGCGAGGTGAAGAGCATGAAGGCTTTGGTCGTCGCGGTCGTCGGGTTGGTGATCGTGGGGGCGTGCGGCCGGGTGCCTGGCCAGGTAACCGCCGGCGACTACAAGCTTTACGAGGCGGCGTCCACCGGCAGCTCGCAGCAACTGTCAATCATCGACTCTCGCTCCCACGCGGTCGAGCGCAACCTGCCGCTCGGGACACCCTCACCGGGCTGGACCCACCTCTACGCGCTGAAAGGCGACACCCTCGTCGACCTCGACCCGTTAACCGGGACGGCCCTCAACCAGATCCGCCTGCGCGGCAGCAACTACATGCTGCCGCCGGCCACGCTGTCCGGCGTTCCTGGAGGCCTCTCGCCCAACGGGCGCTGGCTCGTGCTCGAATCGTTCGACCGAGACTCGAACGGGGTGCCGACCGCCACCCATCTACTGCTGGTGGATACCACATACATGGCGCAGCCGCGGCCGATCGATCTCGCCGGCTTCTATCAGTTCGATGCCGTCAACAACGCCGGCACCAGCGTCTACCTGATCGAGTACCTGTCGACCGGCCAGTACTTTGTCCGGTTCTTCAACGTTCCGCTTGGCGCTCTAGACCCAACCATCGTGTTCGACAAGAGCGACGGCTCGGCCGCCATGGCCGGCGTACGTCTGTCGGGCGTCGCCTCACATGACGGGTCGTGGCTGTACAGCGTCTATGTGCGGCCCGACAAGAGCGCTTTCATCCACGCGCTGAGCCTGGACAATCCCATCGCCTTCTGCCTCGACCTGCCCGGGACTGGCTATTCGACCAACCCCGACGAGTTCCAGTGGTCGCTGGCCTTGAACGCGGACGGCTCGCACCTTTACGCGGCCAACGGGGCAACCGGTGTCGTCGCCGACGTGACCTTCTCGAGCGGCTGGCCCAACAGCCAGATCCGCACCGGACGCATCGCAACGGGATCGACCGCAACCGCCGGCCCATTCGTCCAGGAGGCGCAGGCCAAGGAGATGGGCGGCAACGCCGCGGCAGTGAGCGCGGACGGCCGCACCCTCGTCATCGGCGGCAAGGCCGGCCTTCTGTGGGTCGACACCGCCTCGCTGACGGTTCACGACCAGCAGCTCGCGAGCTGGAAGGTCTGGAGCCTGGCGATTAGCCCGGACGGGACGACCGTCTACGCCGTCAACGACTCCGGCATGATCGGCGAGCTGGCGATGGCGGGCAAGCACGCGTCCACGACGTTCGGAGGCGCGGACGGCCAGCCGCTGGCGCTGGTCAGGGTGTCGGCGAACTAGAGCCGGAGCCGGACTTCCCCTCACCGCCTGACGACGGAGCTCCCCGCGGTGCGGGGAGCCCAGGTTCGTATCCGCGGCAGCGCAGCACCGGCAAACGCGGGTAGCGCGGAAAGGATGGGTCGGTTTTCGACAGCTCGCACATCCAGAAGGTGCTGTGCTTCGCGGAGATCGTTCGCGAGTGCTTGCATGAGGCGCATAGCCCTACTTGCACGCTTGCGGTCCATGCGGCGGCGGCGGCGAATCAGCATCCACGTCAGGGTCATAACACGACATACGATCCCCGCCGCGCCTCAGATCATCTCCATCGCCAGGTAACCCTTTTGTAAATCAACGCATCTTGGCGAGCGCCTCCGTGAGCCGCTTGAGCGAGCCGCCAACCCCGTATCGGGTCCCCAGCTGCTCAACTTTTTTCGGGTCGACGGGATACCGGTCGCGCCGTCCTTGAGGCACCTCGATCTTCAGATCGCCAACCGGCGGCACCACCCGCTGCGCCTTCTTCAGGTACTCGGCGTCCGCGGAGCGAAACACGCCCGCGTCGATCATCGCCTGCACCGAGCCATAGCGCCGAACCAACTCCGCTGCCTTCTTCTCGCCCACCCCCGCGACGCCCGGGAGGCCGTCCGAGGGGTCGCCGCGCAGGATCGCGAAGTCGGAGTACGCGCGCCCCGGGATCGAGTAGCGCCGGGTCACCTCCGCCTCGTCCACGACCGCGAGCCCGGCCTTCTCCGGATAGAGGACGACGACGTCGCGACCGCTGATCTGGCTGAAAAGGTCGCGGTCGCCGCTTACGATCTCGATCGGCCTTTCCACCTTGGTCACGAGCGTGGCGATGATGTCCTCCGCCTCGTAGTCCTCGAGCCCGACGGCGTCGACACCCACCGCAGCCAGGCATTCCATGATCACCGGCATCTGGGGCTCGAGCGCGGGCGGCACGGGCTCGGCGGTTCGATGCACCTTGTAGCTCGGTATGAGCTCCACTCGCCAATCCGGCCGCCAATCCTCGTCGGTGGTCACGGCGATGCGCCGCGGCTGGCGTTCGTTGACCAGGCTCGCGAGCCGGTCGAGGAACCCGCGCACAGCGTTGATCAGCGTCCCGTCCGGCGCCCGATTTGTCTGCGGAACGCCGTAGAAAGCGCGAAAAATCATGCTCGAGCCATCGACCAGAAGCCACTCCGGCAAGGTCGAATCATGGTAAGACCCCAGTTGATTTGAGGCTTTCCAGGTGCTGGGTCCTGATCGTGATCGTGGCGCTCGCCGCCATCTCATGCTCGGATGCGAGCTCGGGAGCCGCGTCGGGAGCTCGTGTACCGGCCGCCGGCCCAGGCGCCGGCACGGCGGCCGAGTCGAAGGCAGCCGACCTCAGAACGCGCCTCGACCTCCTGCTCGGCGAGCACGTAATCGTCGTCGCCAAGGAGTCATTGGCTGCGACCGCGAACCGCTCGGACGAGTACCGGGGCTACGCCACCCTGCTGACGCTCAACGGCACCGACCTGAGCAGCGTCGTGAGCTCGGCCTTCGGCGCGAGCGCGACCGCTAATTTCGACCGCATCTGGGCGGAGCAGAACAACTATTTCGTCGACTACACCGTGGGAGTCGTGAGCCACAATGCGACCAAGTCGAATGGCGCCGCGTCGGGCCTCGTCAACGGCTTCGTGCCGGAATTCGCGCGCTTCATGACCTCGATGTCAGCGGTCCCGCTCGACCCGATCACACAGCTGGCCACCGAACAGGTGCTGGAGACGAAAGCGATCATCGACGACCAGGCGGCGCTGAACAACCCGAAGATGTTCGCGGACCTTCACCGCGCCTACGCACAGGCTTCTAGGATCGGCGACGCGCTCGCTTCGGCGATCGCGACCAAGTTCCCCGACAAGTTTCCCGGGATACCCGCGAACAAGGCGGTCGATTTCCGCGTCTCGCTCGCCAACCTCCTCCAGGAGCACTCATACCTCGCGACCATGACCACGGGCGCGACAGCCGCCGGTCGCAACACGGAGCAGGCGGCGGCCCTGACCGCACTCGCCGCGAACGCCGACTCTCTGGGCACTTTGTTCAGCCAGGTATTTGGCGCCGCGACAGGAACCAGGTTCGACCAGGTATGGGGCGCGCGAGACGCCGAGCTCGTG
Source organism: Candidatus Dormiibacterota bacterium (assembly GCA_035473835.1). Taxonomy (GTDB): domain Bacteria; phylum Chloroflexota; class Dormibacteria; order Dormibacterales; family Dormibacteraceae; genus UBA10449. The sequence continues at coordinate 7,639 of DATINX010000196.1, forward strand.
ACGTATGCGGGAAGCGCCGACTCGGCGAGCCGACAGAGCGCCGCCGACAGCCTGAAGAACTCTTTCACCACGCAGTTTTCCAGCCTGGTGCACGACTCGACCGACCTGTCGATGGACGCGATCTCCGCGCCTATTCAGGGGCAGGTCACCGACACCATCCAGGTCGTCGACGACCAGCGTTCGAAGACGGCGGCCAGCCTAGCGACCGACGACCACTCCGCTGCGGCCGCGACGAGCCCGATCGCCGACCTCATCGCCGCGGCGGCGGTGGCCAAGCTGCCGGCAAGCTTCGGGGCCTAGCCCAGCGACGCCTCGATGATCTCGAGGCCGGTCGCGGCTTCTTCGGAATCCAGGATCAGGGGCGGGCAGAGCCGAACCGCGCGCGATCCTGCGGTCAGCAGCAGGAGTCCCCGCTCGAACGCCGACTGCACCAGCTGAGCCGCCTGCTCGGCCGTCTTGAGCTCGAGCGCCACCATCAACCCAAGCCCGCGCACGTCCGTGATCTCGCTGTGACCGGAGGCGATCTCGCGAAGGCCGTCCTGGAGCTGGGCGCCGACCTTGGAGGCGTTCACCATCAGCCCTTCCTCGAGCAGGTCAAGCGTGACCAGCCCCGCGGCGCAGGCGACCGGATTGCCTCCGAACGTGCTCCCGTGAGACCCCGGCGGCCAGCTCATTTGCTCGGCGCGGGCGACGAAGGCGCCAAGAGGTAGGCCGGAGGCGATGCCCTTGGCGAGGCACACGATGTCGGGCTCCACGTCCCAGTGCTCCACGGCCAGGAGGTGCCCGGTGCGACCCATCCCGGACTGCACCTCGTCCGCGACCAGCAGGATCCCGTTCTTGGCGGTCAGCTCGCGGAGCCGCGGCAGGAAGTCGTCGGGCGGCACCAGGTAACCGCCCTCGCCCTGGATCGGCTCCACGAAGACCGCGGCCACGCTCTCAGCGGGGGCGACGGTGCTGAACAGCTCTTCGATGTGCGCGATGGTCTGGTCGGTGGTCACTCCGCGCGCCGCCGACGGGTAGGGAGCGTGGAACACCGAAGAAAGAAGCGGAGCGAAGCGCCGGCGCTGGCTGGCCTTCGACGCGGTCAGCGAAAGAGCACCGAACGTGCGGCCGTGGAAGGCGCCGATGAATGCGATGTAGCTGGGGCGCCCCGTCGCATATCGGGCGAGCTTCATCGCCCCCTCGATCGCCTCGGCCCCGGAGTTGGTGAAGAAGACCTTGGCCGGCGTTCCGGGCAGGATCTTGGCCTCCAGCCGCTCGGCCAGCTCGATCTCGGAGCGGTAGTAGAAGTCGGTGCCCGACATGTGCAGGAACCGCTTCGCCTGCTCCTCGATGGCCGCCACCACGCGTGGATGGGAGTGCCCGGTGGTCACGACGGCGATGCCTGCAGTGAAGTCCAGGAATTGGTTGCCGTCGACGTCGGTGACCCAGCAACCCTCCCCACGTTCCATGACAAACGGGTAGGCGCGCGTGAAGCTCGGCGACATCGCCTTCGCGTCGCGCGCGATTAGCTCGGCGGCTTTGGGGCCGGGTAGCGGCGTCTTGATCGACGGTCGGCGGTCAGCAGGCATGCGCGCGGACAATATCAGCGTGGTCAAGCTGACGGAGAGGCAAGTCGAGATCCTCAACGGCCGGAACTACGCGACAGTGGCCACCGTGATGCCGGACGGCAGCCCGGAGGCCACGGTGGTCTGGATCGAAACCGACGGCGAGCACATCTACTTCAACACCGCGTTTCCGCGCCTGAAGGCGCTGAACCTCGAGCGAGACAACCGCGTGGCGATCACTGTGTTCGATCCCAAGCACCCCTACCGCGACGCGCTGGCTATTCGCGGCCGGGCCGAGCTCATCATGGAAGGGGCTGATCAGCACATCGACAAGCTTGCGCGCAAGTACACGGGAAAGCCGTTCGACAATTACCGTCCCGGTCTGACGCGCGTGATAGTCAAGGTCACGCCGGAACGGATTCACGTGCAATGATCTCCGAGTGATGGCAAAGGCAACCAGGGCCGTCAGCGTCCGAGCCGCCACCCGCGACGACCTGCGCGCCATCGTCGGGATCTACAACTGGGCCGTCAACCAGACCTTCGCGACCATCGACTCGGAGCCGCTCGACACCGAAGAGGCGGCCGCGTGGTGGGAGGCGCACGGCAAGCGGTCCAAGCTGCTGGTGGCGACGGATGAGAGCGGCGTGATCGGATGGGCGCGGCTGTTTCCCTGGAACCAGCGCGGGTTCGACGTTGTCGAAGACCTCGTGTACGTCGACCCGGTGCACCAGGGCCGCGGGATCGGCAAGGCCCTGTTGGAGGACCTGATCAAGGAGGCACGTGGTCTCGGCTACCGCACGATCGTCGCCACGATCGCCACGGACAACCGTGCCGGACTCCAGCTGCACACCAGGCTCGGCTTCGAGCCGGTCGGTACCATCCGCAACGCCGCGCACAAGTTCGACCGCTGGATGGACATCACCCTGGTCCAGCGCTCCCTAGAGGGTTAACCCTCCGCCACCTCTATCGGGCTGCCCGTCGCATACGCGGGTGGATACACGATCTTCATCACCCCCACCGCCTGCCACTGGCCGACGACGGCCGCGGCCCGAGTGTTCTGACCCTCGTCCAGAGCACCCGCCCCTCCGAAGCGCACGCCACCGCCGTTGATACTGTCGCCGACCCGTACGTCAACCTGCATCGCAGCGGTGCGAATCGATCCGGATGTCACCGGCGCTGACATTTGCGCCAGGACGTTGTGAAAAAGCGTCCAGCCGCCGACGAAACCGGCCACCGCGGGAATGGACATCGACGCGCCGGCGTTGTCCCGCGCGTAAGCAGACCGCGCCTGTCCGAGCAGCGCCAGCCCGGCCGGCGATAGCGCGGCGTTGCTGATTTCGGCGTCTGGCTTGTCCGCCGCATACACCCCGATCGCGCTCGCACCGAGGCGCTCGGAGAAGGCGGGCATGCAGAAGGCCGAGCTGGTGCCGACCGCGCCCTTCAAAACCACGTGTGAGCTGAGCAGCGACCGCCAGATGGCGACGCCGTCGTCGAGGTAGCTGACGTCCCACAGGAAGTCGGGGTGGTCGGCCGCGACTCGCGTCGCGATGGCCGCCTGGTCGTACGCGTGCGGGTCGTACTCGATCACGTCGACGACAGAGATGCCCAGGGTCGCCGCCAGCGCCTGCTCGCCGCCTCCCACGGAGCGGCCGTAGACGTCGTTGACGCGTATGAGGACCACCCGCGGCGATTGCAATTTGTATGTCGGCATCAGCTGGTCATGAGTGAACGTGACCGCCATACGGCCCAGCGAGCTGCCGGTGGCCACCGTGCGAAATACGTAGTGGCGCTGCGAGGTGATGGGATCCGCAACCGCGCCCGTCTCCCAATAAACGGTCTTCAGCTCCTCCGCGCGGGCCGAGGCGGCGGCGGAAAGCGTGCTGCCATATGTGCCGACGATGGCGGGGACGTGGTCATCGCGAACAAGGTGATCGACCGCGGCGATCGCCGCCTCCGGCGTGGTGGCGTCGACGACATCAAGGCGGACCGGGGTCTTTAATGCGCCGGTGGTCTGAGCGACCTCCAGCGCCGCCTTGACCCCCGCCAGCTCTTCTTTTCCTCCCGCGGCCTGCGGACCGCTCAGCGGGTAGATGGCGCCGAGCACGATCTCGTTGGAAGGCTTCGCTTGCTCCACCTGGCCGCATGCGGCCAAGACGATAAGGAGTGCAAGAGCGATGAGAACCAGCCGGGGCATTCCTGCCAGCTTAGGCGGTGGCGGTTTGTTCCATCGTAAGAGACCTGCGCGCCTCTGCCAGCTGCCGATCGAGCTTGGCCGCGGGCGCGTAGCCGTAGTTGACGTGAAGCGCGCGGCCGTCGGCGGTCATGACCACGGTCGTCGGCAGCGTGTACACGTGGAAGCGGTCCGCGAGCTCGCGTTCAGCGATTGCGTCGACCTTGTCGACGCGGATTCCAGGAAGCTTGGCGAGAGCCGGCTCCTGGTGGGTCCGGCACACGGTGCAGTTCTCACCGGTGAAATAGAGGACGTACGGCTCAGTCGACGGTGGCGCGGTGGCGCCCGCCGCGAGACGGCGCGCGCGCGCCGACCGGTAGGCCTCGAGGCCGGCGGCGATGAGCACCACGATGCCCACCACCGCCACGGCCCAGAGTTGCGGACTCATGCTCGGATCAGACCTGCCTTGCCAAGCTGGTAGTAGATCTGGCAGCCCAGGCAGTACCCGAACGCCAGGTTTACGAACGCAAGCACAGCGACTAGAAGCGCGAGCGCCAGCCCCACCACCGGAAGCGGCAGCAGGAAGACCGACGAGATCGCGAGAAAGACGCCGCCCAGCCCCTGCGCGAAATTATGCGGCTCGGGGCGGTCCTGCACCGGCCGTGGCTTGACGATGCCGCGCGGCTTGAGGACCTCGAAGTAAAACTGCTTGAAGAGCGCGAGCCGCGGCGCGAACGTGCCCAGGAGGAGCACCACCGCGAGCAGCGGGATCAGCACCAGCAGCGGCTGGTAGAAGTAGCTGCCGATGAACGCGACCAGCACGGTCGCAACGATCCCGGTCTGGTTGACCTTGAGCGCCGAGTGGTCGACGGTCGTGAGTGCCATTACTTCTCGATGGGGACCCGGATCGAGCTGCCCCACTCGGTCCACGAACCGTCGTAGTTGCGCACGTCGTCGTAGCCGAGGAGCTCCTTGAGGACAAACCACGTGTGGGCGGAGCGCTCGCCAATGCGGCAGTACGCGATGACCTCGCGGTCTGGCGTGATGCCCTTGCCGCCGTAGATCTCCTTCAGCTCTTCGGTGCTCTTGAAGGTGCCGTCCTCGGTGTTGACGGCCGTGCCCCACGGGATGCTCACCGCAGTCGGGATGTGGCCGCCGCGCTGTGCGCCTTCCTGCGGCAGGTTCTCCGGAGCGAGCAGCTCGCCCGAGTACTCCTTGGGGGAGCGCACGTCGACGAGGCCGGCCTTGCCGAGCTTGGACTCCACGTGGTCCCGGTACGCGCGGATGTCCTCTTTCGGCGAGCCGTGGAAGTGGTATTGCGTCGCGGGGTAGCTCGGGACGTCCGCGCTGTACGCGCGGCCTTCCTTCTCCCACTTGACGCGGCCGCCGTCGACAAGCTGGACTTTGTCGTGGCCGTAGTACTTCAGCGCCCAGTACGCATAGGCGGCGAACCAGTTGTTGTTGTCGCCGTAGAGGACGATGTTGGTGTCAGGGGTGATGCCGCTCTGGCCGAGCAGGTTCGCAAGCTGCTCCTTGCTGGCGACGTCGCGGACGACCTGCTGCTGAAGGTCCTTCCTCCAGTTCCAGCCGACCGCCCCTTCTAGATGGCCCTTGTCGTAGTTGCTCGGGTCGACGTCGACCTCGACCACGCGGACGCCTTTGTCCTTGCCATGCTCGGCCACCCACTCTGTGGAGACGAGCGACTTCGTTGATGTCGATGAGCTCAATTTCCAAACCTCCAAAAAATGCAAACGGATGAAATCGATGTCGACTTGACGAAAGGCCGGTTCGAGAGGGCGCGTCCTTTTTGGGGCGCGAGCTCAAGCCCGGGGGCCTAGCTACAGAAGCAGGCCGGGTTGTGAACCAGACGCTGGGCAGGCCAGACAAGGTCCCGCATGGTCACGACATTTTATGACAACCAGCGCAATGGACCGGCGATTCCTGATGATTGACGCGGTAATGCGAATCGATCTCATTAAGTACCAGGCGCTCGGCAACGATTACCTGGTCCTCGACCTGCCCGCGGAGCTCGAGGAAGTGGTGCCGCTGCTGCCCATTTTGTGCGACCGCCATCGGGGCCTGGGCTCAGACGGGCTCCTGGCCTTCGACCCGGCGGCACTGACCGTCCGGATCTTCAACCCTGACAGCTCGGAGGCCCAGAAAAGCGGCAACGGCCTACGCATCACGGCGGCTCACGCGGTGCTGGAGCACGGGGCGGGCGACCTCTTCGAGCTGGGCACCGCCGGCCGCTCCAACCCAGTGCGCATCCTCGCCCGCGATGGTGCGGAGATCACCAGCGAGATCGACATCGGCCGCGCGTCGTTCCGAGCCGCCGACCTGCCGGCCCTCTTCAACGGCGAGCCCGACCGGGTGCATCTCGACACGCCAGCCGGACGGGTGGAGGCGATGCTCGTGTCGGTGGGCAACCCGCACTGCGTGGTCTTCGGCGAGCCGGTGACCAGGGACCGGTGCGTCGAGCTTGGACCGCACCTCGAAAACCATCCCGCGTTTCCCGAGCGGACCAACGTCCAACTGTTCGAGGTGGTTGATCGCGGCCGGGTACGCGTCGAGATCTGGGAACGGGGCGCCGGCTATACGCTGGCATCGGGGACGAGCGCGAGCGCGGTGGCCGCGGCCGGCATGCGGGCCGGGCTCGTCGACGACAACGTGACGGTCGAGATGCCCGGCGGCGACCTCCAGGTGCGACGAGAGAAGTCAGGAAGCCTGGTGCAGTCGGGCCCCGCCCGTCGCGTTTATCGCGCGCAGGTCGACCTCGCGGACTTTCGCTGACCGGCCGGTCAGCCCCAGGCCCAACGTGCGGTCTGCGCGATCATCAGGTCGCGACCAGCAGCCGCCTCACGGTCTCCGGTAGGTCTGCCAGGCCTGAGAGGGTCGCATCAGCGAGCGACGGGTCGTCCTTTCCGCCCTGCCGGTTGATCCAGATCCTGCGGATGCCCAGCTGGCTCGCGGGGATGATGTCGTGGAAGTAGCTCTGCGCGACATGAATCCAGGCGTCCGCGGAGCTGCCGAACACCGACTCGAAACGCTGAAAGTGCGCGTGGTCGGGTTTGTAGGCTGAGACGTCTTCGGCGGTGATCACCGCGTCGAAAGGCTCGGGCAGGCGGCGCTCGGTCAGCGCGATGAGGTCGCGGTCGCAGTTGGTCAGAAGCGCGAGCTTCCATCCATCGGCGTGGAGCGTTCGCAGCGCTGGTCCCACATCGGGAAAGACGGGCCAATGCGGGATCGTCGACGTGAGAGCAGTGGCGTCATCGTGCTTGAGGTCGAGCTTGAGCTTTGCCGCAGCACGTCGAAGCGTCTCCGCGAGCACGACGCGATACCGCCGGAACGGCTTCTCCTTCTCGACCTCGGCCTCGATCTCGATGTATGCGCCCAGCAGCTCGGCGCCGCGACCCGGGAAAAGCAGCTCCCCGGTCGTGCCGATGCCATGGCGCCAGTCGACCAACGTTCCGAAGCAGTCGAACGTCAGCCACCGAGTCGCCACGGGTGCCTCAGCGCCCGGGTGGGCGGTATGACATCGTCTTCTTGCCGGCGGCGTCGATTTCTTCGGGCGTCATCAGCACGGTCGTCTTGACGCTGCTGAGTGTGCCCGCCTGCGCGACGCCCATCGCGAAGGCAGCAGCCGTGGTGTTGTCGATGCCGTCGACGAGCACGTAGACGTCGGTTTCGCCAAACCCGTAATAGAAGCCTTCGAGCTTGCCGCCGAGTGTCTTGAGGGCTGCTTCAACGGCAGATCGCCTTGCGGTGCCGCCCTCCTTGAGCACACCCTTGATGCCCTCGGCCGAGTACGTGGCCTGGAACAGATATTTACCCATCTTGGTCTCCTCCAACTAAGCGGTCGGACGGTTCACCCCGCCTTCGGCAGGTACTCCTGAATAGCGTGCGCCAGGTGCTGCATCGTCATCGACTGCAACCAGACTCGACCCGGGCCCGTGAGCGCGGCCAGGAAGATGCCGTCACCGCCAAAGAACATGTTCTTGATGCCGGGGACGGTGGTGATGGTGAACTGCACCGATTCCTCGAACATGCCGACGTGGCCTGGATGCACGCGAAGCGTGTTGCCCGGTTGAAGGTCGTAGGTCACGACCTCGCCGCTGAGCTCGACCCACGCGCTGCCCTGTCCCTGCAGTCGCTGCATGCGAAAACCCGTGCCGCCGAAGACGCCGGCGCCGAGCCTTTGCTGAAAGCCGATCGAGAACTGGACGCCCGGCGTCGCGCACATGAAGCCGTGACGATGAACCATGTAGCCGTGCCCAGGCGCGATCTCCATGGGCAAGACCTGGCCGGGCAGCTTGGCCGCGAAGGCGAGCAGGCCTGGGCCACCGACAGCGGTGAACTCGGTCATGAACAACGTGCCTCCGGCAACCGCACGGCCGAGCGCGCCCATGAAGCCGCCCTGCTGCCCGCCGGCAGACGTGGAGGTCTGCATCTGAATCGCCATCGACATCCACGAGAACTGGCCGGACTCGGCGAAGACCTTCTCGTTGGGCTGCATGCTCAACTCGAGGACCGGCAGGACGGTACCGACGATCTTTGGCTCCATAAGGCCTCCTGGTGAACGGAAGCGGCCGCCAGCGCGACCACTCTATCAGGAGCCTGAACCGCCTCCAGCGTGGTGGACGTGCTCGAGCGTGTGGCGCCGGGCGGACTTGTGGCCGGGAGCTCGCGAGCACGTCTCGCAGACCCCGACGACGAGCACCTCCGTACGCACGGGAGTAAAGCTGTGGAGGTCTTCGAGGTGCCTTTCCAGCTCGCTCACCATCTCCTCTTCGATGTGCAGCACGCCCCCGCACACCTGGCAGACGGCGTGATGGTGGTCGCCGCTGGCGAGCTCGTAATGCGTCGGCCCGTCGCCGAGGTGCGCCGCGTACACCGACCCCGACGCGGTCAGCGCCTCCAGCGAACGGTAGACGGTGCTGCGCGGGAAGCGGGGTTCCGTCTTGTGTAGCTCCGCCGTGATCTCGTCCGCGGTGCAGTGGCCGCCCAGCCGGACGATGGCGTTGTAGACCATGGCCCGCTGTGCCGTGCGCCGCATCCCCGGCGCCAGCATGTGATGGTGCTGAGAATCAGTCATGCAGGCACCGTGCGCAGCGACCTGCTGGCCTTGGTGAGGAGACGGCAGCCCTCCTCTTCGACGACGAGGTCGTCCTCGATCCGCACGCCGCCCCAGCCGGGAAAGTAGATGCCGGGCTCGACGGTGAAGACCATGCCCGCCTCGAGCATGGTGGTGGAGGCGGGGTCGAGCGAAGGGTCCTCGTGTGCCTCCAGGCCCAGCCCGTGGCCGGTCCGGTGGAAGAACTGCTCGCCTAATCCGGCTGCCTCGATGACCTCGCGGGCCGCGGCGTCGATCGCGCCCGTGGTGACGCCGGCTCGCACCGCCGCGATCGCGGCGTCGTGCGCCGCCAGGACCACGCGGTGGATCTCGCGCTGGCGCGCGTTCGGTTCGCCCACGACCGCGACGCGAGTGGTGTCGGCGCGGTAGCCTTCGAAAGCCGCGCCGAAGTCGAGCAGGACGAGGTCGCCCTTCTCGAGCTGCCGGCCCGAAGGTCTGCCGTGAGGCAGGGCCGAGTTGGGCCCCGAAAGGACGAGCGTGTCGAAGGCAAGGGTCCCGCCACCGCCCCCGATGGAACCTCCGAGCGCGACCGCGATCTCCAGCTCGGTCTGGCCGGCGTGGAGCCAGCCGATGATCTCCTCGGTGGCGGTGTCGGTGATGGCGGCCGCCTGCGCGAGCCTCTCGACCTCCGCGGGCGACTTGGTGCGCCGCAGGCGCCGGATCTCGCGCGCGATGTCGACATGGTCGTGCGCGCCCAGTCGCTGGCGAAGCGCTTCGGCGGCGCCAACCGTCAGGTGGTCCTTCTCGACCCCAAGCCTGATGGTCCCGTGGAGCGCTCGGTGCACGAGGCGGTAGGGATCTTCTCCGTCACGCCAGGCATCGACGTCGGCGTCGGTGCCGGCCCGTTCCGCGTTCTCCTGCTCGATCGCCGGGACGATGAGCGTCGCGCGATCCGGCTTGACCGCCAGCGCCATGAGCCGCTCGTAAGGCTCGGCGCGCACCCCCGTCAGGTAGGCGATCGAGACGGGTCGGGTGACGTACGCCGCCTCGAGGTCGTTGCCGGCCATCCAGGCGCGGAGGTCGTCGAGGCGCGTGGTCGGGGGTGCGTCAGTCAACGCCGAAGATCCGGACCCGGTATGAACCGTTGGGCGTCTTGATCTCTACTTCCTCGCCCGCTTTGTGGCCGATCAGCGCCTTGCCGAGGGCCGATTCGTAGCTCACGCGTCCAGCTTTGGGGTCGGCCTCCGCGGGCCCGACGATGCGGTAGGTTTCCTCGCCCTCGCCGTTCTCGGCGAAGCGGACAGTGCTGCCCATCGCGACCACTCCGGTGCTCTTTTTCGTCTCGATGATCACGTGGTTCTTGACGATTGCGTCGAGTTCGTTGATCCGCGCCTCCATCATTCCCTGCTCGTTCTTGGCGGCGTGGTACTCGAAGTTCTCGGAGAGATCGCCGAACTCGCGGGCAGCTTTGATCTTCGCCACGATGGCGGGCCGGCGGACCGTGGTCAGCTCGTGAAGCTCGCTCTTCACTGCCTCGAGGCCTTCAGGTGTGATGTGAACGTCGTTGGTCATCATTCCGAGTCTAGTCTTCGGGGCCTCGTCTGAAGTCTCGTCAGCCGGCTCGAGTGAGGGTCCCTTCGGATAGAGTCGCGCCATGAAAAGGCTTTTCCTCACGTTCGTGATGCTCCTGATGGGGATGGCGCTCGTCGGCGGCGCCGCGGTTTCGCTGGTCGGCACCGCACTGGTCCCGCTCGACCAGCAGGTGGGCACGCACGCCTCCGCCGCCGGGGCCGTCCTGGGTATCGGCCTCATGGCCGCCGCCATCAATCCAGCCGCGAACATCGGCTGGGTGCGTGCCGGAATCCTGTACGGAATCGTCGTCTTCGGCTTCGAGCTCGGTTCGCACTTCCTGCTGGGCGCTCCGTTCAACATCGGACCGGTCGTCTTCGGCCTCGCCTGCGCCCTGCTCCTGGTTGCGCTCTACCCTGAGCGACGCTCTCTCATGCCGCCGGCAACCAACAGTGCCGCGCCGGCGGTCAAGACCGCGACCACGCCTCCGCCGGCAGCTCCGGCCCCGACGACTACCAGCTAATTAGCCGGCGCTCAGCCTTTCGGCATGATGGCCTGGACCTCGGTCATCATGCGGCGCTGCAGGAGGAAGGACACGCCGTAGACGGCGCCCGCCAGCGCAGCCCCCGCGACGATGGCGAGGACGGCGTGGATCGGCGCGTTTGGGATGGGGGACAGCGCCACCACGTCGTCGCCGATCACGGCCGCTGTCGCCAACGCGATCGGGGTGAGCACCGGCAGCTGCTGCAGGCGCCTCATCACCGGCGGCACCGGCGGCTCGGTTCGGCCGACGATTCGCTGGCCCATGACACCGACCGACTTCACGTGGCGGAGATTCGGGGTGACCGTGAGGACGACGTTGACCTGGTTGCCCGGCACCTGCTTCAGGCGCGCCGGAGGAACCAGGTACTGCTCGACACCCCCGCGCGTCTGAACCATGAGCATCCCCAAACCCATCGACGTGCTCACGGAGCTGGCGCCCATGAGCTGGCCCTGGACGAGCCTGCCCTCCGCCTTTCGATCCTTGAGCGCCAGGCGAAACCCGGGCGCGATGAAGCTCGCCAGCAGCGCGATCGGGAGGACCCAGGCGATCGCCGCGGCTATCGCGACCGGCCATCCGTAGATACGTGGGATGAAGACCAGGATGGCGGCGATGATGAGCAGGCAGGCCACCGCGATACCGACTGCGTAATAGCCGATCCGGATCACGAACTCCGGCGAGTAGCCCTGGAGCATGCCGCCGGCCTGAACGAACTGTTCGCGCTGCCGCCTGGTCTGCCCGGCCGACGTCGGCGGACCAGCCTTCGGCTGGACCTTCCGCATCTGCTGGCGCACCTGCCGCACCTGCGCGCGCTTCTTTCCCACTACGCCCTCCCGCCCACTACAAGGGGAGTGTATCCGCGGCCGGATACGAGATGCGCCCGTTCTCGACTAATGCGAAGGGGCTGATCGCATGGAGCGACGGCGTCCCCATGCCGGTGATGTGCCGCACCTCCACCCCACGCACGGTCAACGCATCCGAGGTGAGCGAGCGGTGGCACCGCCATGGCAATGCTTCCGCGCACATGATCGCGGTCCGGCGCTCGCCGGCCCTTTGCTCCAGCATCGCCAGCGCATGCCAGAAGGAATCCTCCTGCATGTAGTCGGCGTAGCCACGAAAGCCGGTGTGCCGCCACGCGGTGTTGATCGAATCGGGCCGGGCCTTGCGCAAGCCGCCCAACTCGGACATGTGCTCGTAGGCGATGCCGCGTTCTGGCAGCGAAAGCTCGAGCTCTCCCTTGGCGAAATGCGGCATCCGGCGCGAACCAGGCTGTGAGCGGACGTCGACCAGCAGCTTGACCTGGTTCCGCTTCAGCAGCTCGACAAGCTCGTCGAGCGCGCGGGTGGAGTGCCCGACCGTCAGGACGATAGCTGAGACGGCACGACCGCCGGCACGAGGACGCGCTTCATGTATGTGACCCCATTGAGGCTGAAAGTACCGGAGAAAAGAAAGGCAGGTTCGTAGTAGTACATGTTCCCAACGCCGGCCAAGGCGTACACGAGCTCAGCGCTCGTGAGCCGGATGGTTGGTACCTGCTGGATTACCGGGGCGGATCGTTGCGATGGGGCCAACGCAGCTTCCACCGCCTGGTCGGCGGTGATGATCGGGTAGTCGCCCATCGAGGTCATGCTGAGAGGCAGCGGTCCGGCGACCAGGGTGGGCTGCCCGTTGACGAGGTCGACCTCGATGCCAGTTCGCTGTCCAGCACTGTCGATTGCGTTTGCAAATCCATAGCCGGGCACCAAGAACTGGCGGAGGTAGCGAACGCGCGTCGTCGTCCCTTTTTGCTCGACGACGACCATGCTTGGTGAGGCGGGTACGATCCCATGTGCGCTGAGAAACGCGTGCGCAGTCTCGGCCGGCGTCGCCTTCGCCGGCGGGAGGCGGGTGGGATCGGGCGTCAGCTGGAACGAATTTCCGGTGATCGTCAACGTGAAGCCATCCCCGGCGTAGCGGCCGGCTTGCTGAGGGACGGCGCCGAGAGAGGCGGCGAACATGTCGCCGGCATTGATTAGGTACGTGTCCACGAACACCGGCGCTCTGGTGATGCCGACCTGCAAACTGCCCGCCCAGACGACCTTCGAGGGCCCCGCGTATTGCGGCGGCGACTCCGCCTGGCTGCCGGCCGGAAGCGGAAATGAGTTGTCGGCGAGCTTTGGCGCGGGCAGCGGGTTGAGCGCACCATTCGCTCCGCTGTAGCGGGCGCCGTTGGGGGCCTGCGCCGACGTCGCGCTCGAGGCCGTGCCGCCACCCAGATGGAATTTGCTCAGCGAGACGATGCCGACCCCGATCGCAGCGATCAGCACCAGCGCCACCGCCGTTGCGGGTACGCGGGGCGCGGCGCGGATGCCCGCGACGACGCCGGCCAGAGTGCCCCGCGCCCGCTGCCACCATGGCCGGCGTTCCTGCATGGCGGCCCAGAGCTCGTCCTCGAAGGACGACCGGGGCCGGGTCGTCTGGAATGCGTCGTCGAGCTGGCGCTGCAGCGCCTGGAGCTCGAGGTCTTCGTTTTCGTTCATACCATCTCTTCCTGGACCGATTCGCGCAGGGCCTTCAGCGCCCGGTGGTACAGCATCTTGGCCGCATCCTCGCTGCACTTCATCAGCGCGCCGACCTCGTCGAAGCTGAGCCCCGAATGTCGCAGCGAGATGGCGTCCCGCTGCCGCTCGGGCAGCCGGGCCACATGCGCCAGCAGGGCGCGGTACTGAATCCTCTCTTCGGCCATTCCGGCCGGATCCTCGGTCTTAACCGGTTGGCGCTCGATGGTGCGGCGCAGCTTCTCGCGCCTACCGCCGGCGCGGAAGTGGTCGAGCGTCGCGTTGCGGGCGATGCGAAACAGCCACGCCGCGGGCGTCGTGTTGCGAGTCTCGAACCGGTCATACGCCTGATACGCATTCATGAACACCTGTGCGGTGATGTCTTCGGCATCTGCCGCGGTGGAGACCTGCGCCCGTACATAGGCATAGATCCGGCCCAGGAAATCCCGGTAGAGATCCTCGAAAGGGGGCCGGTTCTCAAGCACGGCCGAATCGTAGGCATTGGCAGTCTTATTTGAGCCAACGCCCGGCCCGACGCCGGTGTAACGCTTCGAGCGCATCCGCTTAAGAGAGGAGGGCTGGGCCGATCTCCTCCGGGCGGTTGGTGAAGACCGAATCGGGGCGGCAGAGCTTGCACCACGCGACCGCGGCGTCGTCGTCCACCGTCCACACTCCAACCGCTCCCCCAGCCGAGTGGATTTCCTTCACGAGCTGGGGGTCGGTCGCGCCCCAGTGCGGCGAGTACACGTCCGCGCCGGCCTCGCGCATCAAGCGCGCCGGCTCGATAGGCCGCGCACCCTCGAGAATCCCCAGCTGCAGCCTCGACTCCATCTCTCTGAGCACGCGGATCGATGGGTGATGGAAGGAGACGACCGCGCATTCCGAAACCGCGCCCAGCTGACGCAGCATCGCGACGAGCTTCTCCTCCAGTCCCGGGTATTGGATGGGGACCTGCTTGATCTCGATCACGAGCCCGACCTTGCCGATGGCCAGCTCGACCACCTCTTGCAGCAGCGGGATGTGCTCGCCCTCGCCCGCGTCGAGTCGGCGCAGCTCCGCGGCCGTGTGATCGCGCACGAGGCCGGTGCCGTTTGTCGTTCGCTCGAGCGCGTGGTCGTGGATGACCATCAGCCTGCCGTCGGCCGAGAGGTGCACGTCGCATTCGATCAGGTCGCAGCCCGTGGCGATCGCGGAGCGAAACGACCGCATCGTGTTCTCAGGGTGGTGCGCAGGGTTGCCCCGGTGCCCGCCCAGCAGTGGGCGGCCGTCGTCGTGAGCGGCCTCGTAACGAGCACGGATTGATTGGGTCAAGGCGCCGGAAAGTCTAACTGCGTGCGCACGGGTTTCTGGCGGCTCGCTTGTCTATAGTGCTGATGATGACCACTGCCCCGGCTCGAACGATTGGTGAGCTGCGCACCTCCGGTCACGTTCGTGAAAGTGTCAAGCAAGAAATGCGCCGCAACCTGCTCACGCGCTTGCGCAGCGGTGAGGAGCTTTTGCCCGGAATCGTGGGCTTCGACGACACCGTGCTGCCGCAGCTTGCCAACGCCGTCATCTCCGGCCATGACGTGATCATGCTCGGCGAGCGCGGCCAGGCGAAGAGCCGCATCATGCGCTCGCTCATCAACTTTCTCGACCCGCAGGTGCCGGTGATCGCCGGTTGCGAGATTAACGACCATCCTTATGCACCGATTTGCCGTCGATGCCTCGACCTCATCGCCAAGAACGGGGACAAGGTCGAGATAGCATGGATCGACCGCGACCAGCGATACGGCGAGAAGCTCGCGACGCCGGACATCTCCATCGCCGACCTGATCGGAGAGGTCGACCCGATCAAGGTCGCCGAAGGTCGGTACCTGGCCGACGAGCTGACCATCCACTACGGGTTGCTGCCGCGCACCAACCGCGGAATCTTCGGCATCAACGAGCTGCCAGACCTCGCGGAGCGCATCCAGGTCGGCCTGCTCAACATCATGGAAGAGAAGGACGTGCAGATTCGCGGATATCGCGTGCGCCTTCCTCTCGACCTCTTCGTGATCGCAAGCGCCAACCCCGAGGACTACACCTCGCGCGGACGCATCATCACGCCGCTGAAGGACCGCTTCGGTTCGCAGGTCCGCACGCACTACCCGTTGAGCATCGGCGAAGAGATGCAGATCATGGAGGCGGAGCGGCATCCGGTTCCAGAAGATTTCGAGCTGATCTTCCCGAACTTCATGAAAGAGATCGTGGCCGAGCTCACACACCTCGCGCGGCGCAGTCCACACATCTCCCAGTCGTCGGGCGTGTCGGTGCGCATGTCGATCGCCAACTTCGAGAACCTCGCCAGCAACTCCGTGCGGCGAGCCGCGCGACTGGGCGAATCGCTCGCCGTGCCGCGCATCACCGACCTCGCCTACCTCACGTCCTCGACCGCGGGTCGCGTGGAGATCGAGGCGCTCGACGAAGGCAAGGAGGAGCAGGTACTTTCACGGCTCGAGCGAGGCGCGATCAGCGCGGTGTTCAGCCGGCACTTCTCCGCGGCGCAGTTCGACGGCATCGTTGCGCGCTTCGAAGATGGCGCGATGCTCGAAGTCGGCGAGGGGATCCCCGCGCGCACGTACACGCGAGCGATCGGCGAGCTGCCCGAGATAGCGACCGCTTTGAAGAAGCTCGCGCTGCCGGACCGCCCTGAGGTCCGCGCATCCGTGGTCGAGTTCCTGCTCGAGGGCCTGCACCTGAACAAGCGGCTGAACAAAGACGAGGTGGAAGGCAAAGCAGTCTACAGACGGTAAACGTATGAGCCGCTTTGCGCGCGGCTCCCTTTCCCGCGGATGAGATTTTCGGAGTAGTTTTCCTGGCGACGTCAGCGTGGTGGGATGGCTGGTGACGGCCGGAATGAATCCGGCCTACAGGCAACGCAGCTATTTCTGGACCGCGTAGATCCACGTGAACGCGATCACCAGCCCGACCACGAGCACGAAGAACAGGAGCTCCACCCGGATCGCCACGCGAACCAGGCGCCGCGCCCTCCGCGTCCGGGCGCCGCACCGCTCGCAGTAGGCGGCGTTCGGGACCAGCTCCGCGCCGCAGGCGTCACAGGCCGCCTGAGTCTGCTGCATCCAATTGAGTATGTATGGTTCGACTGTGGAACTCGATGAGGAGCTCACCCCCGCCGACGCCGTCCTGCTGATGAGCTCGGTGCCCGAGCACATTGGCGATCTGGTCTACGGGCTGGACGAGGCCAAGCTCCGATACCGCCACGGACCCGCCTTTCCGACTCTGGCCGGCCTGATCGGCCACCTGCTGGAGTCCGGATCGAAGGTCGACGGCCTGCTCCGGCACGCCCACCTCGACGGCCTGGCGGCGGCCGACGTCCGCGCCACGATCGATCCCAGCCACGACCACGAGCTCGACCGGCCGCTCCAGGAGGCGCTGGAGGACTTCGCCCGAGTGCGCCGCCGCACCGTCGACCTCCTTCACGGCTGGGGCAAGAGCGAGTGGGAACGAACCATCGTCGACCCGCGCGGCGGCACGTTCACGCTCCTCGAGGTGTGCCGCCTGGTGACACGCCACGAGATGGCCCACATCGCCCAGATCCGCAACCTCACGGTGCTGCTGCCCGAGTCGGAGAACCTCGAGCCGCTGCAGCCGCATGATTTGAACCAGTGACAACCGAGGAGTCGATATCGCCGGCGCCACCGGCCTCGGACCGTCCTGCCAGAACGGGGCGCTCGCGTCGAAAGCGCAAGGCGGGGCGCTCGGAGGGTCGCTCCCTCCAGTACTGGATGGTGGTCAGCTCGCCGGACAACTTTCGCAAAACGCGCGAGCTGGGCTTCACGATCCAGGGCCTCAAAACCCGCCACCGCCGCCGGGTGGAAACCATGAGGGTCGGTGACCGGCTCCTGTACTACGTCACCGGGCGGATGGCCTTTGCGGCGACGGTGACCATAGCCTCGCCGATGTACGAGGACCACACGCCCACCTGGCGCTCGGCAAGGCGCGACGAGGACTACCCGTGGCGAGTGCACATCCGGCCTGACGTCATCCTCGACGACTCCGACCTCGTGCCCGCCAAAGAGCTCGCGTACCGGCTCGACTATGTGAGGAAGTGGCCACCCGAGCACTGGACGCTGGCGTTCCAGGGCCACATTCACGCCCTGCCTCGCAACGACTTCGTGATCATCGAAGACGAGATCTCGCGGAGCGCTCGTCAGAGAAAATCGCTCGCCGTCTAGGTCACCACCATATTGAAGGTCGTCACCGAGCTCTATCGGTTCCATTTCAAGAACGAGGCGCGAGAGCGTCTGTTCCTGGCTTCGGTCGCGTTCCTGCTGACGTTCGGCATCATCCGCGCGATCACGTACTCGATTCGTTCCGGCGCGGGGCCTTTTCACAACGTCACGAGCGGCGGTCTCCACATCCATCACCTCGTGTGGGGAATCCTCATCCTGCTGGTGGTCGGCTATGTGTGGCTGATCGAAAGGGCCGTGGGATCGAGCTGGGTGGCCAGCGTGACGGCCATGGCCTTTGGGGTCGGCGCCGCGCTGACCCTGGACGAATTCGCGCTCTGGCTGAACCTTCAGGATGTCTACTGGACCGGCCTCGGACGTGAGAGCGTCGACGCCGTCCTCATCTTTGGCGCACTGCTCTCCGTTGGCATCTGGGGGGGACCGTTTCTTCGAGCCGTGACGGGCGAGCTCCTGCGGATCTTCCGTCGGCCGAAGGCCTGAGCCGCCTTGTCACAAAGGCGCGCCTTACGGTGCTTGGTCATTAGTGGGCATGAACCTAGGAGCGGCCGCTGAGGCACCAGGACGACTCGTGAAATCTCGCGACGAAGCCTTCGAGGCGCTGTTCAAAACTGAATACGCGCGGGTTGCCGGCATCGCCAACCGCGTGCTGGCCGACCCACATGAGGCCGAGGACGTGGCCCAGGAGGTCTTCATCAACTTCCACCGGCTGCACTCGGCCAGCGCTCATTTCGCGCCGGCATGGCTCCACCGCGCCGCCGCACACACAGCGTTGAACCGGCTGAGAGGCCGGCGCCGCCGCGAGAAGCGTGAGTTCGCCCAGGCGTCGGAGGAGGCCGCGCAGACCATCGACCCCCAGCGGATGCTCGAGGTCAGCGAAGACCGGCGGTCCGTCCGCGAGGCGCTCGCCCGGCTGGCGCCGAAACCCGCGGCCGTGCTCGTGCTACGCGCCAGCGGCCTCAGCTACGCGGAGGTTGCGCAGGCGCTCGGAGTTGGAACCGGACAGATCGGAACTTTATTGAGACGTGCAGAAGCCGCGCTGCGTAAGGAGGTCACCCGTGGCACATCTATCTGAAGGAACTTTGCGCCGGATGTTCGACGACCCGGACGCGCTTGCCGGGTCGGATCGCCGGCACTTCGTCGACTGCGCCGAATGCCAGGTCCGCTACGCGGCGATGGCCGACGACGCGCGTGCGGTCACGACCCTGCTGGCCGTGCCCGAGCTCAAGCCTGACCTCGCATCCGCGCTCAAGCGCGTGCAGGTGGCGCCTGCCGCCAAGCCGCGCTTTGGCTTCCAGCTGCCGATCCTCCGACCCAGCTCCCGGCCGATGTTCGCGGGCTTCGCCGCCGCGGTCGTTGTGGCAGTGCTGGCAATCACCGCATTCGCGAACATCCTGCCCCTCTTCCAGCCGAAGACGGTGGAGGCGATTCCGGTCACGGTGGCCGACCTCCAGTCGCTGTCGGCCCTTAGCGACTACGGCACCGTGACTTGGTCCCAGCAGCCCAACCTCAAGATCGCGCTCAACGCGGCTGATGCCGAGGCGATCGCGAACGGCATGAAGGTTCCGACGCCCGGCTATCTGCCGTCAGGGATCTCGTCGACCGTCACCTACGGGGCGATGTCAGGGGCGGTCGCGGTGTTCACCTTCGACGCCAACAAGGCCGCCGCGGCGGCAGCCAAGAGCGGCAAGGCGCTCCCCAAGCTGCCCGCCGGCATGGACGGCTCCAAGCTGACCGTCACGGCCGGCCCGGCTGTCGCGGCGGTGTATGGCAACCTCAACACGGGCACCGGCTCGAACTCGAGCTCGACCTCGCAGAACATCAACCTGCCCGAGCTGGTGATCGCCCGCACGGCGGCGCCGGTCGTGACCACGTCGGGCCAGGTGACAACGAAGCAGTTCGAGGACTACATCCTCTCGATGCCGGGCGTCTCCAAGGAGCTGGCCGCGGCGGTCCACGCGATCAAGGACCCGAGCACCACGCTCCTCATCCCGGTGCCTGTTCAGTACGCAACCTCGAAGAACGTGACCGTCCAGGGCGTGAACGGCGTCGCGGTCGGCGACAACACCGGCCTCGGTTCGGGAGTGATCTGGATCAACGGCGACATCTTTGCGGTCGCCGGCCCGATCAAGCAGGACGAAGCGTTGAAGATCGCCGACGGCCTGAAGACCAGCTGAGATAGCCTGCCTGAGTGGCTGAACCGGCGAATATTTCCGTAGCGACCACCCCTGAGAGCGGGGTGGTCGCCTCGTCTCCCGCCATCCACACCGCCGAACTCTCGAAGCGGTTCGGGAGCACTGTTGCCCTCTCGGGCCTGTCGATGACGGTGCCCCGCGGCGAGATCTTCGGCTTTCTCGGCCCCAACGGAGCCGGCAAGACCACATCGGTCAAGCTGCTCCTCGGCCTGCTCAAGCCGACGTCGGGCGAGGCCTGGCTCTTGGGCGAGCCGATCGGCGACCTCAAGACGCGCCGCCGCATCGGCTACCTGCCCGAGCTCTTCCGCTACCAGGCCTGGCTGAGCGCGCGCGAGGTCCTTGCCCTTCACTGCGAGCTGGCGCCGCTGCCTCGCTCGATATGGAAGGAGGAGATCGAGCACGCGCTCACGACCGTGGGCCTCTCGGATCGGGCCGGCGATCGGGTGAGTACGTACTCCAAAGGCATGCAGCAGCGGCTGGGCCTGGCGGCCGCTCTGGTGGGCAGGCCCGAGCTCGTGTTCCTGGACGAGCCCACGTCGGCGCTGGATCCGGTCGGGCGCCATGACGTGCGCCAGATCATCCGTGGTCTTTCGGCAAGGGGCACGGCGGTGTTCCTCAACTCGCACCTTCTGAGCGAAGTCGAGCAGGTCTGCGACCGAGTCGCCGTCGTCGACCGCGGCCGGGTGATCGCGTCGGGAACGATGGACGAGCTGCTCAGCGGCACGGCGGTGAAGGTTCGCGTCAGCGGCCTGGAGGATTCCGCCCTCGCCAGGCTCGCACCCTTCGGTCCCTTGGATGATGAGGGCGAGCACCTCACATTCACCAAGCTCGACATCGAGCGCGTCCCCGAGCTCGTGTCGACGATCGTCGCGCTGGGCGGCAGGGTTTACGAGGTCTCGCCCCGGCACCAGACGCTGGAGGACAGATTCCTGCAGCTGCTTCACGAGGAGGAGGGTTAGGTGCCTCCCATTCTCGTTTTCGCGAGGCTCACGATTCAAGAGTCGTCGCGCCGCCGCCTGCTGCTGGCGCTGGTCATCCTCACCCTGCTCGTGGTCGGGTTCTCGGCATGGGGCTTTCACAAGATCACGACGGTCACGCGAAGCGATGGCTCGCTCCTGCCGCCCGAGCAGGTAACGCTGATCACGTCCCAGCTCCTGATCGTCGTCACCTTCATGTACAGCGGCGTGCTTGCGCTGAGCGCAGCGGTTGTCGCGGGTCCACTTATCTCGAGCGAGGTCGAGAGCGGCCTCCTTCTGTCGATGCTCGCGCGCCCCGTCCGGCGCAGCGAGGTCGTGATCGGCAAATGGCTGGGCCTGGCTGTGCTGGTGACGCTGTATGCGGCCGGTTCCGCGCTGCTCGAGCTGACGGCCGTGAACTGGGCCACCGGTTACATACCCCCGCACCCGACCCAGCTCGTGGTCTACGTCGCCGCGGAGGGCCTGACGCTACTCTCGCTCGGGCTCCTGCTGTCGACCAGGCTGTCCGGGATCACCGGCGGGGTCATCGCGCTGGTGGCATGGCTGATGGCGTGGATCGCCGGGGTGGTGGGTGATATAGGGACGGGGCTGCAGAACGCTGCCCTGCAGAACGTCGGAACGATCAGCCACCTGCTGCTGCCCAGCGACGGCCTGTGGCGCGGAGCGGTCTACGCGATGGAGCCGGACGTCATCCTGGCGACGCTGCGCGCGGCGGGCACGGCAGGTCGCGCGAATCCTTTCAGCGCCGTTGACCCGCCCCCGACCGCATTCCTCACATGGGTCGTCGTCTGGTTCGCGCTGATGCTGACGCTCAGCATCTGGAGCTTCCGCACCCGCGAGATCTGAGGGGCTTGTCTCGCCCCACGGGCGCTGCGCGCCACCTCACCGCGTGGCGGGGAGGCCAGATCAATCGGATCAGGGATACAGGCCTCGCTCCCGCGTCGCGCCGGCCACGCGCGACACCGCGCGACAGTAGGCCGCCATGCGCATGTCGAGCTTGTTCTCGAGCTTCGTCTTCAACACCTCGGCGAACGCGCGCGAGAGAATCGCCTTCAACTTCTGGTTCACCTCGTGCTCGGACCAGAAGAACGACTGGAGGTCCTGCACCCACTCGAAGTACGAGACGGTGACGCCGCCCGCGTTGGCGAGAATGTCGGGCACCACGAAGATGCCACGCTCGCGAAAGATGGCGTCGGCCTCAGGGGTCGTCGGCCCGTTGGCGCCCTCGACGATTATCGACGCCTTCACGTCGCGCGCGTTGCGCGACGTCAGCTGGTTGCCGATCGCCGCGGGCACGAGCAGGTCGCAGTCGACCGTCAGGACGTCCTGGTTGCCGATCTCCTGCGCGCCGGGAAAACCGCGCAGCGTCTTCTCACGAGCCCGATATTCGAGCACGCGCTTGATGGAAAGCCCGAGCGGGTTGTAGATCCCGCCGTAGTCCTCGCTGACCGCAACGACCGTGCAGCCGGCTTCTTCGAGCAGCCTCGCGCTGATGCTGCCGACGTTTCCGAAACCCTGCACGGACACGCGCGTCTGGTGCGGCTGGCGGCCGAGGTGGTCGAGCGCGGCCATCGAGCAGATCGTCACGCCGCGCCCGGTCGCCTCGACCCGGCCCAGCGATCCACCCACCTCGATCGGCTTGCCGGTCACTGATGCCGGCACCGAGTAGCCGAGATGCATCGACAGCGTGTCCATGATCCAGGCCATCGTCTGGCCGTCGGTGTTGACGTCGGGCGCGGGGATGTCGCGATCGGCGCCGATGAGAATCGAAATCTCGGTGGCGAAACGGCGCGTCATGTGCTCGAGCTCGTTCAGCGACAGCTCTTTGGGGTTGACTATGATGCCGCCCTTCGCGCCGCCAAATGGGATGTTGACCACCGCGCACTTCCATGTCATCCACATCGCGAGGGCCTTGACCTCGTTCAACGAAACATCGGGGTGGTAGCGGATGCCGCCCTTCGCCGGCCCCCGGTTGATGTTGTGCTGCACGCGATAGCCGGTGAACATGCGATGGGAGCCGTCGTCCATTTGCACGGGGAAGTTGCACGTGAATTCCCGCTGGACCTCGCGCAGCACCTCGCGCAGCCACGGCTCGAGCTGGATGATCTCGGCCGCCGTGTCGAACTGCGTTTGGGCAGTCCTCCACTCATCAGCTTCAACGATTGGGTGTAGCTCTGTCGTGCTCATGCCCTGACAGAAATGTAGGGAGGAACTCCCCCCTTGCGCGGCAGCCAGGCCAAGCCCGTCTGCCGCACCCCTCTGCACTCATCAGCCTCAACGATTGGATACAGCTCTGTCGCGCTCACATCAACACGGATGATCGCGGATATTCCGCCTTGGGATCACAAATAACGTTGATGCAGGCAGGTAGGCCGGAGGCGAACGCGCGGTCGAGGGCCGGCCGGATCTCTTCCGGACGTTCGACCATCTCACCATGGCCTCCCAGCGCTTCCACCACCCTGTCGTAGCGGGTACGCGGCGCCAGGTCGGCGGCGACGCTCAGGCCGAGCATGCTCTCCATCGGGTGCTTCTCCAGCGCCCAGATCCCGTTGTTGCCGACGACGCAGACAACCGGGATCCGGTGCCTGACCATCGTGTCGAACTCCATCGCTGAGAAGCCGAACGCGCCGTCGCCGGAAAGCAGGATGACCTGCCGATCCGGGTGCGCAAGCTTGGCGGCCATGGCGTAAGCCGGGCCGGAGCCGAGGCACCCGAACGGTCCCGGATCGATCCACAAACCCGGCCTGGGGCGCTCGATCAGGCGGCCTGCAAACGACACGAAATCGCCGCCATCGCCGATATAGATGGCATCGGGATCGCCGTACCGATCGACCTCGGCGATGAGCCGGGCAGGGTGCACCGGCGATAAGTCCGAACCCGTCATGGCCGTATCGCGGGCTCGTGCCGCGGCTTCGGCCTCGCGGATGTGGGCGAGCCACTGGGTTCGTTCTGGAGTCCCGCCCGCGGCCACCGTAAGCGCCGCCAGGGCTGCTTTCACGTCGCCATAGATCGCGACGTCGGGCGTCCGGTGCTTCCTCGTGCCATCTACATCGATGAAGACCAGGCGCGCGCCGTCCGAAAAGACGGGCGGGAGTCCCCAGTTGAGCCGGAAGTCGAGCGGGACGCCGATCACGAGGATGAGGTCGGCCTCGCCAAGCGCAGGTCCGCGGGCTCGCGGAAAGAAGAGCGGGTGGCCCGCGGGCAGCACTCCGCGCGCCATGCCATTCACGTTCAGCGGCAGGTGCGCTGTCTCGACGAGCTGCTTCAGCTCATCCTCCGCACGAGACCACCAAACCGTCCCGCCCGCGATCACTGCCGGCCGCTGCGCGTCCCGGATCAGCCGTGCCGCCTGTTCGATGGCATCGGGGTCCGGAAGCGGCCCCAAGTCCGGAGTCAGGTGCTCGGTGGCCTCGGGCACATCATCGGAGCCGAAGAACACATCGAGTGGAACGTCCATGAAAACCGGACCGGTGCGGCGGCTCAACGAGGCGCGGATGCAGCCGGCGGCGATGGGGTAGGCCTGCTCGGCCGCCCGCAGGGTCACCGCCTGCCTGGTGAGGCTCTGCACGACTGCTACGTGGTCCATCTCCTGCAGTGAGCCCATCCCCCACCTTGCTTCGGGTGCGCGGCCGCCGATGACGAACATGGGGCTGTCGCCTGCCTGCGCCTGCGCCAGCGCCGAGACCGAGTTCGTCACCCCTGGCCCGGCGGTTACCGAAGCCACCCCGCATTGGCGCGTGACCTTCGCCCACCCTTCGGCGGCGAACGCGGCCGACTGCTCGTGGCGCGTGTCGATGATTCGTATGCCTTGCTCCGCCGCCCCGGTGAGGATCGGCCAGATGTGGCCGCCATTCAGGGTGAACAGGTGGCTCACTCCGGAGCGCTTGAGGGCGAGCGCGATCAGCCCGCCGGTGGTGGCCGAATCGCTCATCTGGCTACTGCGCCATCGCCCAGGGCATGGCCGGCGTGTTGAACGCTGAATGAGGCGGGCCGCTGCGGCCGATGAGGATGACTCCTCCCTGCGCCCTCAAGGACTTGCCGAGCAGATCGACCGCGCCCTGCGCCACGGCGGCGGGGTCCATGCCGTGCTGCAGCTCGACGACGATGAGGCGGGCCAGCCCGAGGCGTATGAACGCCTCTCCTTGGCCGGTACCGCAAACAGCACCGAAAAGATCGTCGGCGTAGATGCCCGCGCCCGGGATGGGAGCGTCGCCGATACGGCCCGGCAGCTTGCCGCCGATGCCTCCCGTGGAGACGGCCACAGCGAGGCGCCCGTCCGAATCGCGCGCGACCGCGCCTACGGTGTCGGCGCCGGGCTGCCGCTGCTGCCTCTTGCGGTTGTTGATGAAGATCGACGGGTCGCACATCTCGACGCCGTGCTCACGAGCGAAGCGCGACGCGCCCAACCCGGACAGCAGGACGTGGCGGCCGTCCTCCATCACGGTCATGGCCAGCTCGATGGGGTGGCGGACGTCTTTCACACACGCGGCGCCGCCGGCCCGCAAGGCCGACCCTTCCATGACCCCGGCATCCAGCTCCACCTCACCGTCAGCGTTGAGGCAGGCGCCGATGCCCGCATTGAGCAGGGGTTCGTCCTCCATGTGGCGGACGGCGGAGGCGGCCGCAGCCAGCGCGCCGTCGGCGATTCGCGCCCAACCCAGCTCCAGCGCTCGCTCCACTGCGGCCTGGCGCAGCGCGCGCTCGGCCGCGGGGATCGGCCCAGCGCCGCCGTGGACTACGAGCGCGGGTCCAGCCAGGCTTCTGGCTTAGCCCGGCTGCAGCGCCTGGCGGCGATCATCGCTGCGCCGGTCGGGGACGAACTGCACGCGCCGTCCAGCCGTTGCGCGCTCCGGCATTCGCCTTTCGGCGAATCGCCTGTCGGGGTTCGAACGCCTGGCCACAGTGCGCCGCTCCGCGATGGTCTCCTCGGACTCCATGCCGCCCTCCATCAATTGGTCGAAGGTGTCGATGCTATCCCACTCTATGGTTCAGTGCGTCGAGCTTTTCATCGAGCCGGCGCTCCGACCGCCGCCGTTCCAGCTCGTCGCCGGGTCCCATGTCCACGAAACGCGCATAAGCGGCCAGCCGGGGGTGCACCTCGCTGACCCGGCGGAACATCTCCTGCGCCACCCAGCGGTAGTCGGGGTGGCCCTGTGGGGTCGTCCGCAGCTCGCACAGGTGGTAGATCTCGCGAAGGTTCACGCGGAAGTACCAGCGGACGCGGAAGGCGAGCGGGACCAGGTACTGCGCCAGCGCCTTTCCGAGGTCCCGCTCCAGGTGCGCATGCGCCTCGGCCGCGCCCTCGATCGCTCCGACGAACTGCCGCTCCATGCCAAGAGCGGCCAGGCCGGGCGCGACGTCATACCCGAGCGCTGTGCCAAGCAGCTGGCGCTCCTGCGTCAGCATGCGGTGGCGGTGAAGGTCCCGGTAGGCCGCGAAGTTCGCGACGATCTCGAACATGTATTGGGCTTGCTCCAGCGCGCGCCCAGGACGCTGGCGGCGATTCGCGCGATCCGCCAGCAGCGCATCAAGTACCTGGCCCGGGTCGGCGTGCAGCTCGTCCCATGGACGGTCCGAATGCGGGAACAGGGCGGCGGCCACTACCTTTCTTTCGGCATCCGGGTCGTGCTCGATGAGGCGGACTGACGGACCTGACCCTTCGGTGCCGACCTGCGGCGCCAGCTTGGCGACCGCTTCGCGCACCCGAGTCATGCGTGCCGCGGCCGGCGCTCCGTATCTCTCATCGAGGGCGCGCTTGACGAAAGCCGGGATCACGAGCTCCAGCTCGCGATGGAGGTCGGTCGCCAGCGCGCGGCACTCGGGGAGCTCGTGGGCGGCCAGCTTGGTGATCAGGTACTCGAACGCCCGGCCGTTCCCGAACAGCCCCAGGTTGGTCAGCGTCGCGGCTGGGAGCAGCCCGCGGAGCATGTCGAGCCCCTTGGCCCGGGTGGCTGCCTTCCAGGCCCGATCGGTTTCCTGCTCTTCGCGTGGAAACCGCTCGCGAACCGCCTGTGTCAGCGGCTCGATGAGCGCGCTGTACGTCTTGAAAAGCGAGTCGGCCGCAGGCTCGTAGTCCGGATGGGCCAGCTCGGGGCCGCGGTGGTAGAGGTACCGGCCATCGGTGCCGATGCGGTCGAACCGCACGTAGCGGGTGGACTTCTCGAGCGGCGAGATGCCGATACGGCTGTCCTCGAGCGCCTTGGCCGCCAGCGTCGACGTGCGCTCGACGGCGACATGCGCGCCGGCGAGCTCGGCCACGGAATCGTCTCCATAGCCGACCAGCACGCGTTCGTAGAACTCTTCGGCACGGCGCACAGCGACCATGTCGTCGGTGGCGCCGGCGGCTGCAGTCAGCGCCTCGAATCCGGAGTCGGGCTCGTTGATGAACTCATCGAGGAGCACCCGGCGGAGACTCTTCTCCGTCCTCGAATAGCGGGAGAAGAGCGCGCCCTTGACCACCTCGGGCAGGTTGCGCAGCGCAAAAACCGGCCGGTCGAGGTTGGTGAAGTACCGGCCGAGGACCCTCGCTTCAGCGGCGCTGAACTCCGTCGATGGTTCGACTGCCATGGATTCCCGCTTATCGTATCCCCGGCCCTAGATCTTGTGGCCCTAGGGCGGCGGACCCCATCATGTGGACGGGGAACCTGAAACTTGTCCCCTCTTTGTCCCCAACAGTGTTAACAAGTTAGCGTTGGAGTGACATGACGTTGGGGATAACCGGCGAGAGCGCCGGCATCGATTGGGCGGAGCGTTGGCGGGAAACCGTCCGGCGGCGCGCCGGGCCGGGCGAGCACCACGCCTCGGATTACTGGGACCGCCGCGCGCCTTCGTACGCCCGGATCACGCGCAACCGGTTCGATGAGTTCCTGCGCGTCGTGGAGCCGTACCTCGCTCCAAACAAGACCCTCATCGACGCCGGCGCCGGAGCCGGCCGCCACTCTGTGCCTCTGACCGAACGCCTCGAGTGGGTGACCGCGGTCGAGCCGTCTGAGGGCATGCGCGCGCACATCCCCGCGCGCGCCAACATGACGGTCGTCGCGAGCACCTGGCAGGACGCCGAGGTAGCGAAGGCCGACCTCGTGATCTGCTGCCACGTTCTGTACGGCATCGACGAGCCCGTGCCCTTCATCGCCAAGCTCCAGGCGTCCGCGCGTGAGCGTGTCTTCATCATGCTGCGCGAAGGCCCGGTTCCACATCCCGCAACGTTGCTCCGGCAGCGCCTAGCCGGCGGGTCCGAACCGCCTGTGCCGCAGTTCAGCGACCTGTTCATGCTCCTGATGCAGATGGGCATCGCACCCGACGTGGCGTTCATTCGCTATCCAGTCTTGAATCGCTACAAGAGCATCGATGAGGCGTTGATCGACTGCCACATGCTTCTCCGTGACATGTGGGATGAGGCGAAGGCTCGTACCTTGCTCGAAGAGATGCTCATCAAGGACGGCGACGAGCTCGTGATCGACAGCGGGATCGCCCTGTCGGGGATTGCGCATTGGCAACCGCTGGAGAGCTGAGGTCCACGCCGCGGAGTGGCGGCGAGAGATTCGGAGGCCAGGTGGCCCAGATGCTAGGCGCAGGCGAGCACCGCAGCGCGCGCATCCGTTGATGCGTAAGCGAGGAGCGCAGACTGCAACAACGCATATGGGCCGCATGGGCGCCGAAGATCCGTCGACGCGCCGCGGTGAGGACCTCGTACTACGTCCGGTGCGGCCTACCGATCGCGACCGGGTGATCGAGATGACGAAGGACGTGTGGGGCGGTCACGACTACATCCCCTCCGTTTTCGACAGCTGGGTCGCCGACTCGGCTTCCGCTTTCCAGGCGGTCGAGGTCGAGGGCGAGGTGGTCGGGGTGCAGCGGGTCCGGCCGTACGCACCCGGGCTCCTCTGGTACGAGGGCCTTCGGGTGGCGACGAGCCACCGCCGCCAGGGGTTGGCGCGCGCAATGCTCGCCTCCGCGATCGCCGAGGCCCGCGAGCACGGCGGTGGTGAGATGCGGCTGGCGACCGGGAACCAAGATGCGGTGCGTCTCTTCGAATCGGTGGGCTTTCGCAGGCTGGTGGACGTGCGCTGGTGGAGAGGCCCGCGCATGGAGGGCGGGGAATCTCCTCGCATCCCGGATGCGAGCGAGGCGGTGAGGCTGTGGCCGATGGTCTCCGCCAGCCCGGGGATCGAGCTCTTCGGCGGCGTGATGGCGGACTTCGAAGGCGCTCGCGATTTGAGTGCGGCCGAGCTGGGCAGGCTCGCAGAAAACGGGATGCTGCGCGTCGGTCCAGGCGGCCGCGCGGTCGCGGGGCTGCGCAGGCCGTGGGGCAACAACATCGCAGTCGGTTTGCTTGCGGGCGCCGGCGGGGCGCTCCGTGAGCTGCTCGAGGCACTGCGATTCGAGGCTGACGCGGATGGTCTCGACGACGTGGTCGTGAGCCTGCCTCGCGACCATCCCGCCGCCGCCGACCTGCGGGGTTCCGGATACGATTTCGCGAATGACGACGACCACAGCTACATCTACGCGCTCACTCTGTAGGTGAGTCGTCGTTATGTAATCCTCGGCAACGGGATTGCCGGGCAGACTGCCGCGGAAGAGCTCCGCAAGATCGATGCGGACTCATCGATCGTGATGATCGCCGCCGAGCGCCACCCGCTCTACAACCGCGTGGCGCTGCCTCGCTACCTGCGCGGTCAGGTGCGCCGCGAGAAGGTCTTCATGCGCACCGTGGAGGACTACGCGAAGCAGAACCTCGACATCCATTTCGAGACGTGGGCCACCGACGTGGACGTCGCGGCGAAGGTCGTTCGCACCAATCGCGACCAGGAATTTCCCTATGACGCGCTGCTGATCGCCACCGGCGGCCGCCCCAAGCCGCCACCATGGCCAGGTTCCGACCAGGTGTCGCAAGCGATCGGCTTCCAGACTCTCGACGACACCGACGCCATCATCGAGAAAGCCGACACGTCGCAGCGCGTGCTGGTCATGGGTGGCAGCTTCATCGGCTACGAGCTCGCTGAGGGTGTGAGCTTCCGCAAGAAGGCACAGCTCACCTGGATCATGCGCGGGCCGTGGTTCCTTCGCTATGTTCTCGACGAGGAGGGCGGGCAGCTATGCCGCCAGCTCGGCGAGACGCAGGGCGTGGAGTTCATCACGTCGGACGAGGTGCAGAAATTCAGCCGGATCAACGGTCGCTGCCTGGCCGAGACGGTCAACGGGAAGCGCGTCGAGTTCGACCTACTCACATATGGAGTCGGCCTCGACTACTACACGGAACCGGTCAGTTCGTCCGCGAAGCTCGACAAAGGCATCGTCACCGACTCCAAGCTGCGTTCCTCGGCCGCGGACGTCTATGCAGCCGGCGACATCGCTGTCTTCTACGACCTGATGGTCGAGCGCCACAACCAGATGGGGACGTGGGACAACGCGGAGGCGCACGGCAAGGTGGCGGCCCGCAACATGGCGGGAGCCGATGAGGACTTTTTCGATGTGCCCACCTACACGACGACGATGTTTGGATCGACGCTGGCGGTCATGGGCGTGACCCCTGACGTGCAGCCCGGCCTGGAGTCCGTGCGCACGTTCAGCTTCGAAGAGAAGTTCTATCGCAAGCTCTTCTTCAAGGACGACCGCCTTGTCGGCGCGATCATGATCGGGCCGCCGAAGGGCCGCAAGAAGCTCATCGAGATCATGCGAGCGCGCCGGCCCATCGAGCGCCCAAAGCAAGAGCTGCTGGACCCGAACAACCTCAAGGATTGAAGGCAGGCCTTCCGCACCGCCGAAACGTTTCCCGTAGAATTCGCCGCAGAGGAATGGCATTCGCCTACAGCGAATCAGCGCGGGTCGTACGGGAAGCCCTCGGCGCAGTGCTGCGGCAGCGCCGGGAGGCCCTGCACCGCACCCTGACCGAGGTGGCGAACGAAGCCGGCCTCTCGCCCGCGCACCTTTCCGAGGTGGAGAGAGGGCGCAAAGAAGCATCGACGGAGAAGGTCCTGGCGGTGGCGCACTCGCTGGGCGTGCGGCCCGCCGACCTCTATGCGGACCTTGCCCGGCTGCTGGGTGCGGAACCCGACCAGAGAACGTGGCCGGAGGACCCGCCTGTAAAGCTGCGGCTGGCGACCGCGGGCATGCCGCTGGAGGCGCTGCGGAGCGTCGCGGATTTCAGCGCCTACCTCGCCATGGCCAACCCGCCGCCGAAAGCCCGTCCGCGAATCGGTTTCGAACCAAGGAGGTAACGGAATGCATCTCATCCCGACAGTGATCACCAACGACGGCCGCGGCGAGCGCGCCTACGACATCTATTCGCGGCTGCTCAAGGACGGGGTCGTTTTCGCTCGGGGCGTCATCGACGACGACATGGCGAGCACGGTCACCGCCCAGCTCCTGTTCCTGGAGAACGAGGCACCGGACCGTGACATACAGCTTTATATCAACAGCCCGGGCGGGTCGCTCACCGCGGCGCTTTCCATCTACGACGCCATGCAGTACGTGGGCCCGAAGGTCGGCACCCTGTGCACCGGCCTTGCCGCCAGCGGCGCATCGATCCTGCTCGCGGGCGGAACGGCGGGCATGCGCATGTCGCTGCCACACTCGCAGATCCTCATCCACCAGCCGTTCACACAGGGCATCCAGGGCCAGGCCACCGACATTCAGCTCCACGCGCAGGAGATCCTGCGTCAGCGCGAAGGGATGGCTCGTATCTACGCCAAGCACACCGGGCGACCCCTCGAGGACGTCGAGCGGGCCATGGAGCGCGACTTCTTCATGAACCCGGAAGAGGCCAAGGAGTGGGGCCTCATCGACTTGATCGTCGCCAAGAACCCGCACGTCGCTAATCCCGTGAGGGGATGAGCGGAAACCTCCGCGGTTTCCGCTCATCGCGCCGCTTCGCGGCGCTGCTCACTTTCCCCGGGATCGGATTGCTTTGAAAGTGCTCGCGCACGCGCCGGGCCAGTGGCGCAGGGACGTCGGGGACGGCCGGAATAATCCGGCCTACACGGCTCTGCCTGCTAATTGAGGATCGTCGTACTCGGAGGAACGCGCTTCATCGGCCGCGCCATCGTCGAGGAGCTGGCCGGCGCCGGCCACCACCTGCTGGTCGTCCATCGCGGCGCGCTCGAGCCCGAGGGCTTGCCCGCGGCGAAGCACCTGCACGTCGACCGAGCGGACCTGCCGGCACACGCCTCCGAGCTGTCCGCGTTCAAGCCCGATGCCGCGATCGACTGTCGTGCACTCACGCGCGTGGACGCCGAAGCTGCGCTCGCCGCGCTGCCGCGAGGACTGCGGCTCGTGGTGGTCTCCAGCCTTGACGTCTATCGCGCGTTCGGCGCGCTCAACAACGACCGCGAGACCGACCCGGTTCCCCTGGACGAGGACTCGCCCGTGCGCACCGAACGCTATCCCTATCGCGGCCTGGCCCCGGACAGGCACGACTACGACAAGCTCGACGTCGAGGACGTGTACCTGCCGCGCGGCGGGACATCGCTGCGCCTGCCGATGGTTTACGGCGAGCGCGACTATCAACTTCGCGAGGACTTCATCCTCCGTCGCGTCCGCGCCGGTCGCACGCGCATTCCGTTTGGCGCCGGCATGTGGCTAGCCTGCCGCGTCTACGTGCGCGACGCCGCACGAGGGGCGCGACTAGCGCTGGAGTCTGACTCCACAGCGGGCATGGCGCTCAACATCTGTGAGGACCGCACCTTCTCGATCGGCATGTGGTCGCGGATGATCCTCGACGCGGCCGGCTCCAGCGCCGAGCTGGTGAGGGTGGGGGACGGCTTGCTGCCGGAGGACCTCAAACCGACCGGCACGATGACCCAGCACATCGCCGCCAGCGCGTGGCACGCTCGCACGTTGCTCGGCTGGGCGACATCCGATCCGGCGGAGACGCTCCGCACAACCGTGCGCTGGCATCTCGAAAATCCGCCCCTCGAGCCCGATTTGGATTTCAGCGCGGACGACCTGGCTTTGGCTTCGGTCTAAGCTTCGCGGGCAGATGACCCGCCGTTTTCGGCCATTCGATCCATTCGAGCGCGGCGGCCCTTTGGAGGGCCGAGAACTGCGGATCCCGCGCCCTCCGAGACGTTTCTGGGTTGGCGTCGGCCTGTTTGGGCTGGCGGTCCTGATCTTCATCCTCGCGAGCCCGATCGTGTGGTTCTTCACCGAGATGCAGTGGTACGACTCGCTCGGCTTCAAAGACGTGTTCACGACCCGGCTGCTGCTGCAGGCCGCGCTCTTCGCCGGCAGCTTTGCGCTCGCGCTCATGTACCTGGTGGTCAACGTGACGATCTCGCTGCGCGTTCGCTCGGGACCGAGCCTACGCGCCGTGGGCATCAGGCGCTCCAGCATTCGCAGCGCCACGGGTGGTGCCGCGCTTGGCGCGGCTGCGTTGGTGGCCCTGGTTCTTTCGGGGGGCGCGGGCACCCAGTGGCAGAGCCTCGCGCTCTTCCAGCACGCCAAGCCCACGGGCATCACCGACCCTGTCCTGGGTCAGGACATCTCCTTTTACCTGCTGACGCTTCCGTTCCTGCATTCGATCGTCAACTGGGCGCTCGGCTTGACGTTTCTGACCGCGCTGCTCATCGGCATCATCTATGCCTGGCGCGGCGACACGTTCGACCTCAACCTGACACCGCTGGCGATCGCTCATCTGTCGGCACTCCTCGCCGTGTTCGCGCTCGTGCTCGCGGTGTGGATGTGGATCGGCCGCTACGACCTGCTTTACGCGCACAACAGCAGCGTGGTGTGGGGCGCCGCCTACACCGACGTCAACGCCCGACTCCCGATCATCACCTTCCAATCGGGTGCGGCCGTCGTGCTCGGCGGAGCTCTTCTCGTCAACGTGTGGCTGCGCCGGATCTGGATCCCGCTCGCAGCCGCGGGCGTGTGGGTGGCCCTGCTGGTGATTGGACTCATCTATCCGTCGGTCGTGCAGTCGTTCCTCGTGACCCCCAACGCCCAGACATATGAGCTGCCTTTCATCCAACGCGAGATCGCCGGCACGCGAGCGGCGTACGGTCTCACAAACGTTACCGTCAGCAATTTCACAGGCGACCAGCCGCTCACGCTGGCCAACGTCCAAAACGACCAGGTCACCATCAACAACCTGCGGCTATGGGACCTGGCACCGCTCAAGGACACATACGAGCAGCAGCAGACGATCCGGACCTACTACACCTTCAACGACATCGACATCGACCGGTACACGATCAACAGCCAGTACACCTCGCTCGAGATCAGCGCGCGGGAATTCAATTTCGTAAACCTGCCGGCGGGCGCCAAGAACTGGGTCAACGAGCATCTGCAGTACACGCACGGCTATGGCGTCGCCGCCAACCCCGTGAGCGCCGTCGTGGGCGAGGGTCTGCCCGACTATGTGATCCACGACATCCCGCCCACCGGGCAGGTCCCGATCACGCAGCCGGCGATCTACTTCGGCGAGGTGACCACCAGCTACGCGCTGGCGCCAAACACCAACCGCGAGTTCGACTATCCGTCGAACCCGGACGTCTTCACGTCGTACACGGGCACCCGTGGCGTGCCCATGACCCAGCTCAACCGCGCGCTCTGGTCCCTGAAGCTTGGTGACTTCAACCTGCTCGTCTCCGGCCAGATCACGAACCAGACGCTGATGCTTTATCGGCGTCAGATCATCGATCGCGTGAGCGAGGTGGCGCCATTTCTCTCCTACGACTCGGATCCGTACGTGGTCGTCGCGGACGGGCGCATCTACTGGATCGTCGATGCCTACACCACCGGCGCCACGTATCCCTATTCGCAGAGCGTCACGCTGCAGAACTCCACAGACATCAACTACATCCGAAACTCGGTCAAGGTCGTGATCGACGCATACGACGGCGCGACAAGGTTCTACGTCTTCGCTCCGAAGGACCCGATCATCAACGCGTACCAGGCCACGTTCCCCACGTTGTTCACGCCGGCGTCCGCGATGTCCGAGAGCTTGCGAGCCCACATTCGGGTCCCGGTAGATCTCTTCAACGTTCAGACCCAGATGTACGCGACCTACCACGTGGCGCCCGACGCCACCGGCGCCCACGTCTTCTTCGCCCGCGAGGACGTGTGGGACATCCCCACCGCGCAGACGTCGCCCGGCTCTATCGCCACACCGGTGCAGCCGTACTACGTTCTGTTCCGGCTCCCGGGGGAGGTGAGCCCCGAGTTCCTACTCATCATGCCCTTCACGCCACACGGCAAGAACAACATGGTGTCCTGGATGGCGGCTCGAAACGACGGCTCCCACTATGGCCAGTACGTGTCATACGTCCTGCCCAAGGACAAGGTCATCTTCGGGCCCCAGCAGGTGGCCAACCGCATCAACGAGAACCCCGCGATCTCCCGCGACTTCACCCTCTTCCACCAGGCGGGCTCGCAGGTGCAGCAGGGCAACCTGCTGGTGGTACCGATCGGCGATTCCTTCCTTTATTTCGAACCGATCTACCTGCGCGCCAACCAGGCGACGAGCCTTCCCGAGCTGAAGAAGGTCATCCTGGCGGATCAGGACACGGTGGTGTACACCGACACGCTGCAGCAGGCGATCGACCAGCTGGTCGGGACGTCTACTCCACCGCCGTCAACAACCACGCCACCGACGGTGATCACACCGGCTGTAGCCGCACAAATCCGCGACCTGGTGACGCAGGCCAACTTGCACTATGCGGCCGCCTACACCGACTTGAAGAACGGCGACCTCACCGGCTTCGCGAACGAGATGACGCAGGTCGGCCAGATTTTGAACCAGCTGCAGAAGCTCACCGGCTCGCCGGCGCCCACCGGTGCATCGCCGTCTCCGGGGGGAGCGTCACCCTCGCCGAGCCGAGCGTCGCCCTCTGCGTCTCCTTCGGCCTCTGCGTCACCGTAAGGGCACAAAGCGCACCGGGAACAGCGAGCGCGAGATCAGGTCGTCTCCGTGGCGCTCGAAGATCCGGAGGTCCTGATGCTCGTCGGAAGCCCTCCCGACCGGGATCACCATCCGACCCTCGGGCGCCAGCTGGTCGAAGAGCGCGAGCGGCACCTCGGGTGAGGCGGCCGCGACGAGGATGACGTCGTACGGCGCTTTCGCAGGCCAGCCAAGTGTGCCGTCCGCCACGGCAACATCGACGTTGGAGTAGCCGAGCCGCGAGAGTGCTTCCGAGGCGTGCTCGGCGAGCGAAGGCTCGAGCTCGAGCGTGGTCAGGCGCCGGACCAGGCGGCTCAAGACCGCGGCCTGGTATCCCGACCCGGTGCCGACCTCAAGGGCGTTGTCGTCGGGCTGCGGGGCAAGCGCCTGAGTCATGAGGGCGACCACCAGCGGCTGCGAGATCGTCTGGCCGCAATCGATGGCGAGAGCCCGGTTCTCGTATGCGTGTCGGCGCAGCCG
This sequence comes from Candidatus Dormiibacterota bacterium, assembly GCA_035473835.1. Classification (GTDB taxonomy): domain Bacteria; phylum Chloroflexota; class Dormibacteria; order Dormibacterales; family Dormibacteraceae; genus UBA10449. The sequence goes on from DATINX010000196.1 coordinate 43,833, forward strand.
GCCGGCGAGAAACTGCTCGCGCGGCACGTGAGTCATCGCTTCGATGACGCGCTGGTCGGTGACGCCGTTGGGCAGCAGCTGCTCGGCGACCATCCTCTGCGCCGGTGTGCTCATGGGTGCTTACGACACCTCTCAACCCGGAGAGTACAATTTCGGCGTTTCCTTGGCGTCCGTCCAGACCTCCGTCCCGCAAAAATGGCGCCGCCCCGTCAGGCAGCGATCACGCCTTGTCAGGCGATCCGGTCCGGCCCATTCGCGAATCGAGTTCGCGCATCCTTCCGAGCAGGAGTTCGCGCGCTTTCTCGATTACTACCGGATCCGATGGGTCTACGAGCCGGTCTCGTTCCCCATCGCGTGGGACGGAACCAAGGTGTCGGAGATGTTCACGCCCGACTTCTATCTGCCCGAGCACGATCTCTACATCGAGCTGACGACGATGAAACAGTCCCTGGTCACGCCGAAGAACCGCAAGCTGCGGCTGCTGCGCGAGATCTACCCGGACGTCAACGTCCGATTGCTCTACCGCAAGGACTACCAGCAGCTGCTTGCCAAGGCGGGCTATGGAGCGCTCGAGGTCCAGCACCTACGCAAAGAGGACATCGGGACGATCCTCATCTCGCCCGTCGAGCTCGAGACACGTGTGAGGGCGCTCGCGCGAAAGATCTCGCGCGACTACCGCGGGCGCTCGATAGTGCTGGTTGGAGTCCTCAAGGGGGTGACCTTCTTTCTCGCCGACCTCGCGCGCCAGATCAAGGTCCCGTTCGTGATCGACTACCTCGACCTCAGGCGCTTCGCCGGCGCGCAACCGCATGAGAGGGTCCGCATCGCGCGCGACATCGACTATCCCATCGAGGGTAGGCACGTGCTGCTCGTGGAAGACATCGTCAACACCGGTCTGACGCTCGACTACGTGCTCTCAGAGCTGCGGGGGCGTGGCGCTGCGTCGATCGAGGTCGTGACGCTCCTGAACCGGCCCCTGCGCCGCCTGGTCCAGGTGCCGGTCCATTACGTCGGATTCCAGATCCCCAACGACTACGTCGTCGGCTACGGCCTCGACTACCGCGAGCTCTACCGCAACCTTCCTTTCATATGTGCGCTGAAGCCGAGCGTCATCGAGCTCGACACCGGCGCGCGCTCGCGCGCGGAAACTGACAGCACGCCGGGGGACCACAAGTAGAGGCGGCCGAACGCCTCCAGAGCCTCCTCGCCTGGATGGCGCTGCAGGACTTCTCCGAGCTCGCCGCCGGCCGGCCGAGCCTGCTGCGCATGGTCGAGCTGATCGTCCTGGACAGCCACCGGCGGCTTTACGAAACGAAGGGCAGGCCGTGGTCGGAGCCGATCGCGTACCACTGGCTTCATTACGAAGACCCGATGCCGGTCGCCCGCCTTGCCGACGGCGTGCGGAGGCTTCTGGACGAGTCGGCCACAGTGGACGCGGAGGCTGTGGACAAAGCGTGCGAGGAAGCGCACAGGAGGGGATTCCGGAACTGAGAAAGGGGCTGTGCAAGCCCTGGGGAAAAGAGATGCCCCAAGAGACCTTCCTGTTTACCCTGAAGTGCCCTATGCGTTTTTCGGTTTCCAGCCACGGCTTGCGCCGCA
>DATINX010000197.1:0-5110 GCA_035473835.1 Candidatus Dormiibacterota bacterium
GTAGAGGCGCGGAATCGCAGGGTGCTCGAGCGCCACGTATGACCGAAGCTCGAGAAGGAAGCGCCGTGAGAAGCTGACGTCTCTCGCGACTCCCGGTTCGATCGTGCGCAGCGCCACCCGGCGTTGGGTGCGCGGGTGCTCAGCCTCGTAGATCACGCCGAGGCTGTCGGTCTCGATCTCCCGGAGAACACGATAGCCGCCGACCTGGAGACCGTTCTTGTGCAGGTCCGGTTTGGGCCGGGAGCCGTTCCGACTCTGGCGATCCGATGCCATCGAGCTTGAACTTTAGCCACTAAGCCCGTCGGGTGGTGTTAAGTGACCACCCACAACTCCCGCCGGTCCCCACCCTGGGCGGGGAAGCCAGGTGTCGGCGAGAGGATTTGAACCTCCACGCCCTTTCGGGCACCGGATCCTAAGTCCGGCGCGTCTGCCGTTCCGCCACGCCGACATCGAGGCGCAAAGAAAGATAGTTGGGGAGGCCGGCTCTAGCGGCGGATGATCAGCGCGTCGCCCTGGCCACCGCCGCCGCACAGGGTCGCCGCCCCCAAATGTAGGCCCCGGCGCTTGAGCTCATTGGCCAGCGTGAGCACCAGGCGGGCGCCGCTGGCGCCGATCGGGTGGCCGATGGCCACCGCGCCGCCGTTCACGTTGACGCGCTCCTCGTCCAGCTCGAGCATGCGCGTGGCGTTCAACGCGACCGCCGCGAAGGCCTCGTTGATCTCGACCAGGTCGAGGTCGCCCGCCGCGAGTCCTGCCTTCTTGAGTGCATTGCCGAGCGCGAGGGCGGGCACGGTGTGGAGCCACGCGTAGCGGTCGGCGCTCATGCCGTGTGCGACCACCTCCGCCAGCGGCTCGGCACCGAGCTTCCGCGCCCGAGCCTCCGACATGACGACCACAGCGGCGGCCCCGTCGGAGATCTGCGAGGCGTTGCCGGCGGTGATGGTCCCGTCCTTTCTGAAGGCGGGGGCAAGCTTGCCCAGCGATTCGGACGTCGTACCGGGACGGATGCCTTCGTCGCGCTCGACGACGGTGGTCACTGCTCCCCGGCCGTGCTTCACATCGACCGGGACCACCTCGCCGGCCATCGCCCCGCTTTCCCAGGCGCGGTGCGCCCGCTCGTGGGAGCGCGCCGACCATTCGTCCTGCTCATCCCGCCCAATCTCCAGCTCGCGATTCACGTCGTCCGAGCTTTCGCCCATGTGCTCCTTCAAGAACGTGGACCAGAGGCCGTCGTGCACCATCGAGTCGACCATCTCGGTATTCCCCATCCGGGCGCCAAAACGAGCCTTCGGCACCAGGTAAGGGGCCTCCGACATCGATTCCATGCCCCCCGCCACGACCACCTCCACCTCGCCGGCCCGGATCAGCTGGTCCGCCAACGCGATGGCGTTCAGACCCGACAGGCATACCTTATTGATGGTGAGGGCGGGCACCTCCGGGGGGATCCCGGCTTCGATCGCGGCCTGCCGGGCGGTGATCTGGCCGGCGCCGGCTTGCAGGACCTGGCCCATGATCACGTAATCGACCTCTTTGCCCTCCAGGCCGGCCCGTTGGAGTGCCGCGCGGATGGCATGGGCGCCCAGGCTGGTGGCGGGAACGTCCTTAAAAGCGCCCCCAAACTTGGCAATGGGCGTGCGCGCGCCCGCTAGGATCATGGATGCCATAGCCGCAGTCTAGGGAGATGAAGCGAAGAGATGAAGAACGCACTCCTGGTCGTCGACATCCAGAACGACTTCGTGGAGGGCGGAGCCCTGCCCGTCAATGGTGGCAGGCAGGTGGCGGCCATGGTCTCCAGGCACATCCGTCACTTCAAGACGGAATATGGCTTCGTGGTCGCGACCCGCGACTACCACGAGGATCCCTCCGGGCACTTCTCCGACCATCCCGACTTCGTCAACACCTGGCCGCCGCACTGCATCATCGGCACGCCTGGGGCGGCGCTGTGCGCGCCGATCTTCAACCTGGTGCGTGAGAAGTTCATCGTGGCGGTCGTGGACAAGGGCCGGCACGAACCGGCCTACTCGGGCTTCGAAGGCATGGACCCTCGCGGTCACCCGCTGCTTGACGTGCTGAAGGAGGCCCGCGTCGACCACCTGGACATCTGCGGCCTGGCCACCGACTACTGCGTCCGCGCGACAGCGCTGGACGCGCGCAAGTACGAGTACCAGGTACGAGTCCTGGTCAACCTGTGCGCGGCGGTCAACCCCGAGACGGGCATCCAGGCCATCGAGGAGATGAAGAACGCCGGCTGTCAGGTCCAGGCGGCAACCGCACCCTAGGGTCTTAAGCCCCTCTCCCCTGGGGGGAGAGGGGGTTTACTTCTCTCCGACGAGTTGCTAGCGGCGCGGTCGGGTCTTGGCCGGGGCGGCCTCGTATTTGAAGGAGACGTTCAGCCGCACCCGGTAGTTGGCAACCTTGCCGTCTTCGATCGTCACGTCCTGGCGCACCACCTCCGCGACCCGCAGGTCGCGCAGCGACTTGGACGCCGTCTCGATCGCGCTCTTGGCGGCGGCCTCCCATGACGTGCTGCTGGTCCCGACCAGCTCGGTCACCCGGTAGACGCTGTCGGCCATGGTCCTACCTCCTTATATGCGTGCGGGAACGGTCGTCATTGTCGCGCAGGAGACGTGTCCAGGCTGCGTAGGTCGGGCAGCATCTCGGCGATCCTTGCCGCCAACGCTTCCGGCTGCCCGCCGCGCAGGTAGATGACCTGCTCGGTCACGCCCTGCGCGAGGTAGCGGCCGCAAACATCGAGGAGCTCCTGACGGTCCCGACCGTCCCATCCAAACTGGATGGATCGCCGGATCTCAGACGGATCTCGGCCGACCATGGCGCAGGCCTCCTCGAGCATCGCGGTGAGCTCCCCCACCTTGTCAGGATCCCCGCCGGCGATGTTCCAGACGTCCGCGTGCCGCGCGACCAGCCGCAGCGTCGTCGCGCCGGAAGCTCCAATCCAGATCGGTGGGTGTGGCTTCTGGAGCGGCTTGGGGTTGGCGATCGCGTCCTTCAAGCGGTAGTAGCGGCCGTCGAAGCTCGTCCGTTCCTCCGTCCACAGCGACTTGATGATGCGCAAGGACTCGCTGAGCATCCCGACTCGGTGGTCGAGCCCTTCGATTCCATACATCTCGTGCTCGATCTCCGCCCATGCAGCACCGATGCCGAACTCGAGCCGCCCGCCGGATAGATGGTCGACGGTGACCGCCATCTTGGCGAGCAGGACCGGGTGCCGATATGTATTTCCGGTGACGAGGCAGCCGAACCTCACCCGTCTGGTCGCTTCGGCCATCGCCGCCTGCAGCGTCCAGCCTTCGTAGATGGGCCTGTCCGGACCACCCGGGCCGATCGAGGCAAGGTGGTCGAAGTCCCACACGTGATCGAAGCCGGCTTCGTCCGCGATGCGCCACGTCGCGCGCAGCGCTTCGATGGTCGTGTCCTGGCCGGAGTTCTTGAGCCCGAACCGGAGGGGGTGGCTCACGCGCCCTCAATCACCTCCGTAGAACTTGGTCGCGCGGACCCGAATTGGAATCTTGTAGTTCGCCGCGAAGACTTCTGGGGTCCATCCGTAGCTCTTGATCAGAGGTGCGTACTTACGAATGTAGGCGGGCACCCTGTACGCCGGCGGCTGCCGCTTCAGCACCTGTGCCTTGCCGGCGATACGGACGACGTCGCTACCGTCGGGCGTCGCGTTCAGGTGGAGCGCGACGAGCGGGTTGCGCTCGACGTTGCGCGCCTTCTGGCCGAGCAAGGAGTAGATGAGGAAGGTGTTGTTCTCAAACAGAAACCAAACGGGGAGGACAAGAGGCCTGCCGTCGGGGTTTGTGGTGGCGAGCCAGATGATGATCTCTTTCTTGAGCCGGCTCAGCGCGTGCTTGCTCGGGGCAGCCACAACAACAAGTATCCCAGGGCCGGAGTTGCGATTCCAGTGCGGGCGAACGGCAACTACGATGGCGGCGACATGACCTCAAGGTCGCGGTGGGCCGAGCAGTGGATGGTGTGGACGGCAGCGCTGCTTGGTCCTGTCGCGGTGACCGCGGTCCTGGTCAATTTCACGAACCAGATTCAGCGCGATTATGTCTTCATCTATCTGGGCCTGGTCGCAGTCGTCGGCGTGGTCCGCGGCCTGTGGCCGGCACTGGTTTGCGCCGCCATCAGCTTTCTGCTGGTCGATTACTTCTTCGTGCCGCCGGTCGGCACGCTGACGATCGCCGACGAGCAAGACATCGTCAACCTGCTCGCATTCATGGTCACTGCCGTCCTCGTCGGGGTGCTGGCGTCACGCCGGCGCCACACCCTGCTCGAGTCGGAAGCGCTCACACGCCGGCTGCGAGAGGCAAACACCGAGCTGGTCCGCCTCAACAAAGAGCAGGCGGAGGCTTCCTCCGCTGAGATTCGGCTGTCGCGGAGCGAGCAGCAGGTCAAGGCTCTGCAGGAGTCCGACCAGCTCCGCCGAGAGCTGCTCGCCAACGTGTCCCACGAGCTGCGCACTCCGCTGGCAACGATTCTCACCGAGAGCACGGACGTCTCAGAGGCACGATCGCAAGAAGAGTCTGCCGCACGGCTGCAGACGATCGCCGAGGAGGCGCGGCGCCTGAAGGCGCTCGTCGATGACATGCTCGACATGACGGTCATCGAGGGCGGGGCGCTCGAGCTCGACCTCGAACCACTCGATCTTGGCGATGCGATCACGGCTGCGGTGGATCGCCTCAAGCGCACCTCGCCCCAGCGCGTGATCAAGTCAGATGCCGAGAGCTCGCGGGTTGAGGTGCTGGCGGACTGGAATCGTCTCGGGCAGATCTTCGACAACCTGCTCGCCAACGCCAATCGCTTCGGTCCACCAGGAACCCTGATCACTGTCAAAGTGACGCACGAGGAGCCTGGCCTCGTCACGATTCGGGTCCGTGACCGTGGCCCTGGCGGCGCGCCAGAACTCCAGCAGCGGATCTTCGAACGGTTCTTTCGAAACGCGTCAGAACCCGAATCGAAGGGAGGCACCGGGCTCGGGCTCGCCATAGTTCGCGGCCTCGTCGAGGCGCACGCCGGCACGGTCTCCGTGGACGAAGGAGCCGAAAAGCCAGGCGCGACCTTTCGCTTCACCCTTCCCGAAGCGCCC
>DATINX010000198.1:0-5430 GCA_035473835.1 Candidatus Dormiibacterota bacterium
CCATCTCGCGAAACGCTTCTCGCCCAGTTGTTGGGCACACTTCAGTCCCCGGTCGGACAGCTCGTCGGAATCATGCAAACCCCTGTTCAGCAGCTCGTCGGAGCACTGGACGCGTACAAATCGAAATTGGAGGCAGCGTAAACAGCCATGGCGACAAAGATCACCCCGAAGGATTTCGTAGAGGCTTTGAAGGATTGGACGATCCTCGACGTCGTCGAGGCGGTCAAAGCGATCGAGGACGAGTTCGGCATCAAGGCCGCGGCCCCGGTGGCAGTGGCAGTGGCAGTGGCGGCGGCGCCGGGCGCGGGCTCGGCTGACGGCGCCGCGGAAGAGGAGCAGACGGAGTTCACCGTCAACCTCGCCGCGGTGGGCGAGAGCAAGATCAACGTGATCAAGGCCGTCCGCGAGTTGACCCAGCTCGGCCTGAAGGAGGCCAAGGACCTTGTCGACGCGGCGCCGAAGCCCGTGCTTGAGAACGTCAGCAAGGCCGATGCAGAGAAGGCCGTGGCGCGATTGAAGGAAGCCGGGGCGACTGCCGAGATCAAGTAAAGCAAGCCATTCGCTTTAGAGCCGGGCCTTCGGGTCCGGCTTTTTTGTTTGTCGCTTTCACTTGCAACAGATCTGTGTAAAGTCCATTGCTTCTGTGGATGGCAGCTGGCGAAGACCGACGAAGGTCCGATGCTCACAATTCCGCCGACCTTTGGCTTCTTTCGGCAGCTGGCTCGAGGACCGGATCAGAGCGGCGCAGCCGCGCCGGTCGACTAAGCCGCCCGGGCTATCACCGTGGAGGTCGGCGACGTCGGCACCACGCGCTCGACCTCGAAGCCGGCACCGCTCAGCATCTGTCGCAACTCGCCCTCGGTACGCTCTCGCGCGCCGAAGAGCACGTGCATGTGCATATCCGTCATCAGTGCTCGACGCTCACGAGGAGCGTCCACTGCGCGCTCCGGGAGGATGTGATCGATGACGAGCAGCCGTGCCCCGGTTTGCATGGCGCTCCTGCAGTTGCTGAGAATCTCGCGAGCCTGCTCGTCGGGCCAGTCGTGAAGGATCAGGCGGAGGATGTACGTGTCGCCGCTCGGCGGTACCGAGTCGAAGAAGCTGCCGGTCACGATGTCGCAACGATCGCGCACGCCCCTCTCGCGCAGAAATGCGTCCGCGTCCTCGAATCCCTCAGCCCGATCGAAGAGCGTCGCTCGCATGGATCGATGCGCAGACAGGATTCCGGCGACCAGCGCCCCCTTGCCTGAGCCGACGTCGACGACGTGTCCGCACCCGGCGAAGTCGAACGCGCCCAGCAGCTCGGGCACGAACGCGCCAGTCCCAGCCGCCATGTAGGCATTGAAACGCTCCGCGGTGGCTGTCCCTGCTGAGGCCTCTTCCCAGAACGACCGTCCCAGCGCGAGCTGGAACGGCGTGGTCATCCCGCTCAGACCACTGGGCAGCTCCGCCCAGGCTTTCCACCACGGCTGATCAGATAACCCGATGGCGAAGCTGCGCATGCTGCCGGCTGCATCCTCTCGAAGCAGCGATCCCAGCTCAGTGTTCGAGAACCGTCCGTCTTCGAGCTCTTCGAGCACTCCGAAGCCTGCAAGCGCGCGCATCAGCCGGCGAAGCAGGCCGGCATCCGCGTTGACCTCGAGGGCCACATCGGCCGGCTGACGCGGCCCGCGTGAAAGAGCGTCAGGGATGCGCAAAAGAGCCGCCGCGCGAACGAGCTGCGTCACTCGGTAGCCGCTGATCATGTCGTAGAGCCGGTCGCGCGGCTGAATCACGCCGGGAATTATCGGCGGTCGCGAAGTTAGCGAGCTTCGATCGCAGCGCCGAGATGCTCGATGACCAGGTCCATGCCGCGTTCCAGCTCCGACTCGGTCACGCACCAGTGGGGCGACAGGCGCACCCGGCCCGGGCGCGAGTCGACGATGACCCCGGCTTCGTGAAGCGTTCGTTCCACCTGTTCGGGATGGGCGGATTCGAGGGTCACGATCCCGCATCGCTGGTCCCGATCTCTGGGCGTGAAAGTCTTGACCTCGGCCGCGTCGCAGCGCTCCAGGATGCGGTCCGTGAGGTCGCGCAGCCGCTCCTGGATGTGCTCGACGCCGACCTCCAGGATCAGCTCGAGGCCGGCGAGCCCGGCGTAGTGGCAGGCCATCGCCCAGGTGCCGGTTTCCAGGCGGCGGGCGTCATCGGCGAAATCGAGCTCCTCGAGCGTGAACGAGAAGGGGTCGCGGGTGGCAAACCAGCCGGTGCCTTGTGGCCGAACTTTGGGCAGCAGCTCTGGGCGCACGTAGAGGAAGGCCGTGCCGGGGCCGCCCGAGAGCCACTTGAGGCACCCGCCGACGAAGGCGTCGCAATCCATGGCGTCGACGTCGATGGGCACGCAGCCGCAGGTCTGGTAGCCGTCGATCAGGCAGAGGGCGCCCTTGGCGTGGGCCGCGTCCGCGATCGCCCGGACGTCCTGCAGGTAGCCGGTCGTATAGAAGAGGTGGGTGGTCGCCACCAGGGCGGTCCGCTCGTCGATGCGTTCGGCGAAGGCCTCCGGCCGGATCGTCACCCCGTCGGCGCTCGGGATGAACTCGACCTCGAAATCGGGCCGCGAGAGCCACTGGTGGCCGATGGTCGGGAAGTCGAGCTCGCCGATCAAGACCTTGTTCCGGCCCTCCGGCAGGGGTAGGCCGGAGGCGAGGCCCGTCAAGGCGACCGACACGGAGGGGGCGATCGCCGTCGACCCCACGGGGGCGTTGAGCAAGTCGCTGACCTTCAGCCGCAGGCGTTCAAGGAGCGGCAGCCAGTCCGAGTACCAGACGGGGGTGCCGTAAGTGTCCCAGTCGTTGGCGTACTGCTCCAGCGCTACGCGGCCCCGCCGGGGAAGGGGCCCAAGGGAGCAGGCGTTCAGGTAGATGTACCGATCAAGGAGCGGGAACTGGTGGCGGAGGGCTCTCCAGTCAGGCACGCGATAAAGGCTAGCCGGAGGGCGGGAGGGGTGGTATAGTGCGCCGAAACCCCGGCCAGACGGGCCTTCCGCCTGGTTTGGTTTAAACGTCCCCATTTAGGGGCATCTCGTCGTATACTGGCGTTTCGTGCACGCCCGGCCGCTCATCTTGCCTATTTCCTGAGCGCGCCCTTTTTCCCTTTTAAGGAGTCCTGAATGATCTCAGAGATGAGAGCGCCCTCGCGTCTTTCTTATGGTCGTATCCCGAACCTCGTCGAGCTGAAGGACCTCATCGCCACGCAGCTCGAGTCGTTCGCCTGGTTCAAGAGCGAAGGCTTGCGGGAGCTCTTCGACGAGATAAACCCGATCACCGACTACACCGGCAAGAACTTCGAGCTGAAGTTCCTTGACTACGAGTTCGGCCAGCCGAAGTTTTCGGTCGAGGAGTGCCGCAATCGCGACATGACCTACGCCGCACCGCTCCGGATCAAGACCCGGCTGACCATCAAGGAGACGGGGGAGATCAAGGAGTCCGAGGTCTACATGGGCGACTTCGCCATGATGACCCCCGAGGGCACCTTCATCGTCAACGGCACCGAGCGCGTCGTGGTGTCGCAGCTCGTCCGCTCGCCTGGCGTGTACTTCACCGCGGCCGAGGACCCCAATACAGGACGCAAGCTGTTCGGTGCCAAGCTCATCCCCAACCGCGGCGCCTGGCTCGAGATCGAGACCTCGGCCAAGGACCTCCTGACGGTCAAGATCGACCGCAAGCGCAAGGTCCCCGTGACCGTGCTCCTCAAGGCCCTCGAGCTGCCGCAGCTCAAGGGCACCGAGAACGACCGCGAGGCGCAGAAGCGCGCGCTGCTGGAGATGTTTGGGGACGTAGACAACAACCCCGAGCACCGGTACATGGAGTCGACGCTCGACAAAGACACCACGATGAAGACCGAGGACGCGCTCCTCGAGCTGTACCGTCGCGTCCGGCCGGGCGATCCCCCGTCAGTCGACAACGCCCGCAACCTGCTGCAGAGCCTGTTCTTCAACCCGCGCCAATTCGACCTTGGCCGCGTCGGCCGCTACAAGGTCGACAAGCGCCTGGGCCGCGACGAGGAAGACATCCTCGCCCGCGTCCGCCAGCGCGAGCTGCGGATCCTGGAGAAGGGTGACTTCATCGCGTTCCTGCGGAAGCTCATCGAGCTGAACAACGCCCCGCGCGAGAAGCAGATCCCCGACGACATCGACCACCTAGGCAACCGCCGCGTGCGCGCGGTCGGCGAGCTGCTGCAGAACCAGTTCCGGATGGGCCTCATCCGCATGGAAAGGATCATCAAGGAGCGCATGACGATCAGTGACCCGCACACGGTCACGTCGGCATCGCTGATCAACGCGCGCCCGGTCGTGGCCGCGATCAAGGAGTTCTTCGGCTCCAGCCAGCTGTCCCAGTTCATGGACCAGCACAACCCGCTGTCCGAGCTCACGCACAAGCGCCGCCTGTCGGCGCTGGGCCCAGGGGGTCTCTCGCGCGAGCGAGCCGGATTCGACGTTCGCGACGTCCACCACAGCCACTACGGCCGCATCTGCCCGATCGAAACGCCGGAAGGCCCGAACATCGGGCTGATCGGCAACCTCGCCACCTACGCGAAGGTGAACGAGTTCGGGTTCGTGGAGACGCCGTTCCGCCGCGTCTACAACCGCATGTCGGTCAGCGAGGAGAGCTCCGAGAAGCTGGTCGGCCGCACGCTTCGCAAGCCGGCCCTGGACAACAAGGCCAAGGAAGTGCTGCCGGCCGCGACCAAGCTCGACGAGAAGGCCGTGCAGACCCTCCTCAAGGGCCACGTGCCCGGCGTCGACATCGTGCCGTGGATCTCGACCGAGGTCGAGTACCTGTCCGCCGACGAAGAGGACATGTTCGGCATCGCCCAGGCCAACGCCGCGCTGACGCCCGAGAACCACTTTGTCGAGGCGCGCGTCCCGTCACGGGCGCGCGGCGACTTCAAGATCGAGGACGTCGGCAACATCCAGTACATGGACATCTCGCCGAAGCAGATCGTCTCGGTGGCGACGGCCATGATTCCGTTCCTCGAGCACGACGACGCCGGCCGCGCCCTGATGGGCGCCAACATGCAGCGCCAGGCCGTGCCCCTGCTGGTCACGGACGCTCCGCTGGTCGGCACGGGTGTCGAGTACTACGCCGCCAAGGACTCCGGCGAGATGATCGTCGCGGACGTGGCCGGCACTGTCGTCGACGTGGCGCAGCCCAAGGACCTCAAGGCGGTTCACGCCACCCCTGTCTTCGAGATCGTCGTCAAGCCGGACGGCGGCGGACCCGATCGTCACTATCCGCTGCAGAAGTTCGCCCGCTCCAACCAGGGCACCTGCCTCAACCACCGCGCCAAGGTCAAGCCGGGCCAGCGCGTCGAGAAGGGCGACATCCTGGCCGACGGCCCCGCCATCGAGGACGGCGAGATGGCGCTTGGTCGCAACGTGCTCGTCGCGTT
>DATINX010000199.1:0-3901 GCA_035473835.1 Candidatus Dormiibacterota bacterium
TGATCGCTGCGCGCCGATTATGGGTCGGCGGCCCTCAAAACACCATAGTTTGAGACGATCGTCCCCTGCACGAGGTGGCGGCGAACTTACTCTGGTAGTCTCGCGGGCGAAGTGACCGATTCCGGTCAGGTTCCAGGAACACCTCCCGATTCGACGCAGCCGCGCGTGCCCGACTGGGCTCCAGGGCACGGTTCCGGGTCGCCGGAGCCCCCCGCTCCCCGGACCCCGCCGCCACCCGTTGCGCCGCCATCGCCGCCCTTGGATCCCAACGCGATCGAAGCCACCATGCGCTTGATCCCGGTCCAGCGCATCCCGCCGCCGCCGGCACCGCCAGCACCCGCACAACCCGCCCCGGCGCCGCCGGCGCCCGCATCAACAGCTCCTCCCGCCGGCCAGGCGACTCCGACCGAGCGGCGGATCGGCAAGTACATCGTCAAGCGCGAGCTGGGTCGCGGCGGCATGGGAGCGGTTTACCTGGCCGAGCAGCCCGGACTCGGCCGCGAGGTCGCAATCAAGGAGCTCATCCTGTCCGCGGTTGCGGATCCCGTCGCCATGAAGCGTTTCATCCAGGAAGCGCAGGTGATGGCGCGCGCGAGCCATCCCAACCTGGTCCAGGTCCATGACCTCGAGCAGATGGGCGACGCCAACTTCATCGTCCTCGAGTTCGTGCGTGGAAGGTCCCTGCGCGAGGTCGTCAACCAGAGCGCCCTGGCTCTGCCGCAGACATTCGCGGTCATGCACGGCGTGCTGCAGGCGCTCGACTACGCGCACAAACGCGCCATCGTGCACCGCGACATGAAGCCGGAGAACGTGCTCCTGTCGGACGAAGGCGACGTCAAGGTCTCCGACTTCGGCATCGCCCGCCTGATGGACGACTCGGGCGCGGGCTCGACCGCGACCAAGACCGGCACCACGGTCGGCACGCCCCAGTACATGTCACCCGAGCAGGTCGCCTCGAGCAAGGTGGACGGCCGCAGCGACCTGTACTCGGCGGGAATCATGTTCTACGAGCTCGTGGTCGGACAGCCGCCGTTCACCGCCACCGACGCCGACGGCCCTTTCACATTGATGGCCAAGCACGTCCAGGCGCCGCCCAAGCCGCCATCGGTGCACAGGCCAGGGTTGGACATGGCGCTCGAAGAGGTGATCCTCAAGTCCCTCTCCAAGCGGCCGGAGGATCGCTACCAGAGCGGGCAGGAGTTCGACGATGCGATGAGCCGGGTCGCCGACCGCCTCGCCCCCGGCTGGCAGCGCAGCCTGCAGCCGGGCGCGGAACTCAGCAAGATGGTCCCGGGCGCAGCCCCTTTCAAACCCGGGTCGCCGTTGGCTGCGGCCGGGATGCCGGTCATGCCCGCGGGCTCGGCAATTGCGGGGCAGCCTGTGCAGTCCGTCTACAACCCGACGCCCCCGGTCCGCCCCGCGGCCAAGAGGTCGATTGGGTGCATGGGCATCGTCGGCGGAGCTCTCGGTTTGCTGCCGCTCGTCTGGGCCTTTATGGCCCTGGTCCGTTAGGAGAGCCAGCTAGACCGGCTGGATCGGCGGCGCCTGCGCCGCGAGCGCTGCCTCGGCCTCGGTGCCGACCAGGATGTCCTTCGATTCCGCATTGCCGGCCGCAAGGATCGCCTTCTGTGTGTACTGCTGGGCAAACGTCTGGTGTGCCTGCGCCGCCATCTCGGTCGGAAACTGGACCCACGGCGAAGTCGGCGTCTGGCGGATGGCCACCACCTGGTAGATGCGGAACGTCTCGGCCGACTTGCCTTTCAACTGGACTCCGGGCACAAGGTCGACCGCGATGTAGTCCTTGCACATTTCGTAGGTCGGCTGGCCGATAAGCAGGTGGAAGGCGGAGGCGTTGGCACAGAAACGCGCGGCCGTGTTGACAGTGTCGCCAAGCGCCGTGTACTGGATGCGGCTGCGTGATCCAAGGTTGCCGACCACCGCCGGGCCGGTGTTGACGCCGATGCCCCAGCGGATCGGGGGCAAACCCTTGGCCAGGAGCTTTGCCTGCAGCTCAGGCGCCCGGTTGATCAGGTCGTAAGCGCAGCGAACCGCGAGCAGCGCGTGGTCGGGCTGGTCCCTGGGCGCGTTCCAGAAGGCGACGATCTCATCGCCGACGTACTTGTCGACGGTGCCGTCCCAAGTGAAGATGATCCCGCTCAGATGGTCTAGATACATCTGCACCAGCTCGGTCACGTCATGCGCGGACATCGACTCCGACATCGAGGTGAAACCGCGAACGTCGACGAAGAGCAGCGTGAGGTCGCGGCGCTCGCCGCCGAGCATGATGTCCGCGACGCCACCCCGCGTCTTGGCCAGCTGCCGAACGATCTCCGGCTTGAGGTACTGGCCGAACAGAGAGGTCACCTTTCGGCGCTCGCGATCCTCATAGAGGACCCGATAAGCCGTCACTCCCGTGTAAGTCAAGCCCATGGCGAGCCATGGATGGAACATGTCAGGGACAAAGCGGTTGTTCCCGGCGAGGAATGCCATCGCCACGGTGAAGACCACCAGTCCCACGCCGGTTGCGAAAAGGCCTCGCAGCACCGATAGCCGGGCCACAAGCAGGGCCAGCAGCACGGCGAGCGCCAGAACCGAGAGGAAGACGACGAACGGCGGCTCGCGAGTCAAGAGCGATTGACCTACAGAAACGCCGAACATCTGGACGACATTCGCGTGCAGCTCGACCCCCGCCATCGGAAGCGTGTCGTTGCTGCCTGCGCTGGTCGTCACCAGTTGCTCGTCGTGCACGCCTGAAAGGTTGTATGCGCCGATGAGGACGACGCTGCCCTTGACGCGGTCCGCCGACACTGCGCCGTTCAGCACATCGATCAACGGCACGTACTGTCCATGCTCGTAGTTGCCTGGCGGCCCCGAGAAGTTGATCAGGGCGGAACCCGTGCTGTCGACCTGCGCTGTCCAGGTCGATCCATAGATGGCCTGGTCGCCCGACTCCTGCAGAGTGGATCCGGTGCTTGGGTCGGCCCCAGAGTTGGCGGCTCGGTACGCGGCGAAAGCAAACGTATTGATCAACGGCGTGCTGCATGTCCCAAGCGCGAAACATGCAGGCTGAACGAACAATGGAATTCGCCGGACCACACCATCGCCGTCCAGCTGGACGTCGGGCGAGGCAAGGATCACGTTCTTGATCGGTTGCTGGCAGGGGATGTTGGGATCAGCGTTTTGATCCATGCACCGAAACGCCTTCAGTGGGATCTCATCGACCCCTGACCCGGCGGTTTGGACCAGCTTCCCGTTCGCGTTATCAAGCGCGCTCGCCGGGTACGAGAGGACAACCGGAATGGTGGCGTCGCGCAGGGCCTGAGCGAGCTCAGGGTCGCCCGTACCGGCAGCAGGGTCAGGGAAGCTGACGTCGAAGCCGACCACGAGCGCCCCATCCTTCTCGAGATTTCTCAGGGCCGTGGCGTAGACGCCGCGGGGTAGCGGGTACTGCTTGAGGGCTTTCACGCTCTGGTTGTCGATTCCGACAATGAGCACCTGTGGGTCGGGCTTTCCATAGCCGTAGAAGCGGTCCTCGGGGTGGACCGATGTGTTGACGATGCAGCCGGTCTGGTGGGCGTCGCAAGCGACCTGCTGGGTGTAGAGCCAGTACATCGATCCGCTCACTAACAGCGCGATCAGCACCGCGACGACGTTGCGGTAGGTGTACCAGTAGCGGAGGTAGCGGCCCACGGGCGCCCGGATCATAACGCTCGGTCTGCGAACTTGTGCCACGATCCGAGGGTGACCGTCAAGGTCGGCATCGCGGGCTGGATCGACAAGTCGCTGATCGACTCCGGCCTCTTCTATCCGATGAATGCGAAGTCGTCGGAAGAGCGCCTCCAGTTTTACGCGAGCCAGTTTTCGCTGGTGGAGGTCGACTCCACCTACTACGGCATGCCCA
>DATINX010000200.1:0-13307 GCA_035473835.1 Candidatus Dormiibacterota bacterium
TCGTAGCACTCGACGCCGTAGGAGGGCGTTTCACCGATTTCGGCCCGACAGCGTTCGACGAGACGGCGAGATGCCGGCGTCGCCAGAGGGTCGGCCCCTGCGTAGGTGTGAACGCTGCCCTCGCCGGCCGCGCCCGCCAGGCGAGCGAGCGGGTTGTCCGGACCACCCTCAGAGCTGATCACCAAAGAGTGAAGCCCGGCCGCGTGCAGTGCCTTCATGAGCTTGCTGCTCTCGATCTCGGTGGCGCCGAAGTCGACGATGGCAGGGGCGGCGGCTCGTATCGATTCGAGGATCTCCGAGAAATCCTCCTGTCCGACGTGCATCGCGAGCACGGGCACCTCGCGGCCCGATAGGGCCCTCAAGCGCTCGGCGAAAGCGTGCACAAGCGGCCGGCCGTAGTCGGTTCCGTCGTGCACCGCGACGGCGTAGGCGTTGGCGCCGCCCGAGGGCTTGGACCCCAGACGCGAGTATGCGAATTTCGCGGCGACCGACGCCTGGCGCTCGTTGTCGGCGCAAAGCCGGAAGAACGTTGGCCAGCCCGCGCGGCTCAGTGCGTTGTCCGTTGAGCACTGGGTGACCTGCGCCAGCCCGGCCGCGGCGTAGATGGGGCCCGCCGCGCCGCTCGGGCCGCTGTTCTTGTGGCCGATCACCGCGATCACGGTCCGATCGGCGACCAGCTCCGCCGCCACCTGGGCCGCCACCTGTTCGTCCTCGCGGTCATCGACGGCTTTGACGACGACGTCGAGCCCTCGCGCGCGAGCATCGGCGACCGCCATTTCAACCGTTCGCAACATGGGCATGCCGACGATGGCCTGCGGCGTTCTGAGCGGAGCTGCGAATCCGATATGAAAACGCACGTTCGTTCGTCCAGTACTCTAATCTCCTGGGCGTGTCTGGCGTGTCCGCAACTTACCGCCGGCTGCTCCGCCGCGAGGTCGTGGACATATGCGTCCTTATCTTCATCGCCGACGTGGTGACCGGCGTCCAGACGCCCCTGTTCTCCCTGTTCACGACGAGCCTCGGCGCCTCTTTCGGGCTCCTCGGATTCATCACGGCTGTCCTCGGGCTCACCCGGCTGGTCAGCGCCGTGCCGCTCGGGATGCTTTCGGACCGCCTCGACCGTAAGACGGTCCTGGTGGGCGGGATGATCGCGTTCGCCGTGTCTTTCGTGCTCTATGCGCTGGCGCCGAGCGCCGGCTGGATCGTCGTGCCCCGTGTCGTGATGGCGCTCGCCATGGTCGCCACCTTCCCGCTCGGGATCGCCTACATCGGGGACATTGTCGAAACTCGTGACCGCGGCGCGGCGATTGGCGTGTACACGGCCGCGATGGGTTCCGGGTTCGCGGTGGGTCCGCTGCTCGGGACGTGGGTCGCCTCCGTTGCCGGCTTTCCGGCCGCTTACCTGTGTGGGGCCGCGATTGCTGTCTTTGGGGCCGTGTTTGCCGCAGTGCGCTTGATCAGGAAGAAGGCCGAGTCGGGCCAGGCCTCGCTGGCGCCTCGCCTGGTGGATCTGCCGGCCTTCGCCGCCCTGGTCAAGCAGCCCGCGATGGTCATGGCCTGCGTCGCCAACATCGCCATGACGCTTTCGATGACCGGCGCCATCTTCACGTACTTCCCTGTCTATGCCCGTGGGGTCGGGATCACCACGGTCACGATCGGCACCCTCTTCGCATGGCGGTCGATCGCGTCGGCGGCCGGCCGCATACCCATGGGGCCGCTTTCAGCCCGCCTGCCGGCGCACTGGACCTTGGCCGGCGTCCTGGTGATCGAAGCCGCCATCAACCTGTCGATCTCGCGCACCAGCTCGCCGCTGGCGCTGACGATGCTTCTGATCCTCGAGGGGATCGGTTTCGGCATCTTCCTGGTTTCCGGTCAGACGGCGGTTGCCTCCGCGGCGGGTCGCACCAATCGCGGCGCAGCGGTCGGCCTGTTCTGGATGGCCGGCAGCCTGGGCGACCTGTTCGGGCCGATCGCGCTCGGCGTGATCGCGCAGGAGCTGGGTCTGATCGCGGTTTTCACAACGGTTGCCGTCGTAGTGGTGATAGGTGCCGTGATGGTGGCGGGCTTCGGCGCGATCGATGCCTATCGAACCAGACGTGCGGCCGTGCCCGCGTCCTGATCCGGTGCGGCATGCGCTAGGCCCTCAGGGGGCCCGGCAACACATCCGGCCAGAGCTGCTGCTGCCGGAGCTCCCGCTTCATGATCTTTCCGCTCGGGTTGACCGGGATCTGGTCCAGCGGGACGAAGAGAATCCGCTTAGGAATCTTGTAGCCCGCGATCCGTGCCCGGCAGTGGTCCTGCAGCTCCCGTTCGCCGGCGTGTAGGCCCGGCTTCAGCGCGACCACCGCGCGCACCTCTTCATCCCACTCATTGCTTGTCACTCCGAGCACGGCGGCCTCGGCGACCGCGGGATGTGAGTAGAGCGCCTGCTCGACCTCGGCCGAGTAAACGTTCTCCCCGCCGCTCTTGATCATGTCCTTCAAGCGATCGTGAAACATGAAGTAGCCCTTCTGACGCGAGGCCAGGTCGCCGGTCCGCAACCAACCGTTCCTGAACGCCGCCGCGGTTGCATCAGGCCGGTTGAAGTAGCCGAGCATCACATTTGGGCCACGGACGCAGATCTCTCCAGCCGGTCCATCCTCGAGCTCGCGTCCATCTTCGTCCTGTATGGAGACGTCGTTGAGCAGCATCTCCTGGCCGATCGAACCGTCCAGGTCCGGGTTGAACATGTCCTCCGGCCGCAGCCGGGTCACGATCGGGCCGGCCTCGGTCAGACCGTACTGGTAGTAGATCGCTGCACCCGGGATGACTTCGCGGACGGCCATCTTGTCCGGCATGCGAAAGGTCGCCCCTCCCACATACAGACGCCGGAAGGAATCCATCCGGTGCCGTTCCCACGCCCCGCTGATCAGCATGCGCCGGACCATGTTCGGGATGAAGAATCCATTCGTCACGCGTTCTCTTTCGATGATCTGGCCGGCCCCCTCTTCGTCGAAGTGGCGCATGAAGACGCTGCAGGCGCCGATGACCAGGTGCGGGAGGAACCAGCACAGGAGCGAGGCGGAGTGGTACATCGGCGCGATGAGCAGCGTGATGTCATCAGCCGCCATGTCTGTGTCCACGATCTCGTCGATCGCGTTGGCCATCACGTTGTGGTGCGACAGCAGCACGCCTTTGGCGGCACCCGTAGTACCGCCGGTGTAGAGGATGACGGCGGGTGCCTCGGGCGCGATCGCCACATCGGGCATCGTCGCGGGTCCGAGGAAGGTCGCGTAATCGCGCCCCTCGACCACCACCCGGCCGACCGCAGGGACGCATCCATCGCCGACCAGCTCCTGCACTGCCGGCGCGAACTCATCGTCGGCGAGGACGATTCGCGCCAGGCTGTCATTGAGACCGTGTTCGAGCTCCGCACGGGACCAACGCCAGCTCAGGGGCACGGCAATCGCGCCCGCCGCCATCGCTCCGAGGATCGTCTCGGCGCTGAAGATACCGTTTCCGCACAGGATGGCCACGGTCTCGCCCGGTCGAATGCCGGCCGCGGTCAACCCTTGCGCGACCGACCAGGCCCGCTCGGTAAGCTCTTGGTGGGTCAGCCGGCCAGCCTGGTCGATGACTGCCGGCGCCTGCGGCCTGCGGCCGCGATTGCGGCGCAGAACGTCGGAGACGGTGAGCACTTTGCAGCCAGGATAAACAAACTAGCGATCGCTCACCGATTGATAGTTGACACGGGAAGGTATGCCAACTAAGGTCAGGCTCGTGCTCGGGCGCGGTGGAAATATCGTAACCGAGCATCCCGGTTGATGGCCGTCACTCGGCGACGTGGCCGGTCCGCGGGTGAGAACACCGCCGATGACATCCGCCAGGTTGCCCTCGATCT
Source organism: Candidatus Dormiibacterota bacterium (assembly GCA_035473835.1). Taxonomy (GTDB): domain Bacteria; phylum Chloroflexota; class Dormibacteria; order Dormibacterales; family Dormibacteraceae; genus UBA10449. The sequence continues at coordinate 3,881 of DATINX010000200.1, forward strand.
GTTCTACAAACGCGGTTTCCAGGCGACCACGCTCCGGCACATCGCGTCGCGCGTGGGCATCCAGGTCGGCAGCCTGTACAACCACATCACGTCAAAGGGCGACCTCCTCTTCGACATCATGGAGACGGTCATGCTGGACCTCCTCGAGGACCAGCGCCAGCAGGCCAAGACGCCCGACGTCGTCGAACGAATGCGCCTCCTTGTCTACCACCATGTGAAATTCCACGGCGAGCGCGCTGAGGAGGTCTTCATCGGCAACAGCGAGCTCAGAAGCTTGAGTCGCGGCCAGCGGACCCGGATCGTCGGCCTCAGGCATGAGTACGAGCAGGTATTTCAAAACGAGCTCGAAGACGGCATCCGGCAGGGCAAGTTTCTTCCGGTCGACGTTCAGATCACGGCCTATGGAATTCTCGCCATGACCACATGGGTGTCGGCGTGGTACTCCGCCCGCGGCCGCCTTTCGCTCGAGGAGATCGCCGAGATCTACACAGCGCTGGTGCTTCGGAGCATCTGGAATCCCTCCGCCGGTCAGCTCGAGACACATCTGCGGCGAGTCGGACGAGACAACGCCAAGCGGACCTTGGCGGCTAGCGCCGCGGGCAGATAGCCACAGCTCAGCCGGTGCGCTCGGTCAGAGTCGGCGTGACGCTGAAGATGTACGACTACACGACTTACCAGCCGAAGACGCTGGCCGAAATCGCAAGCCAGGCCCGTCTTGCGGAGGAGGTCGGCTTCGACTCCGTCTGGGTAATGGACCACCTGTTCATACAGAGGGCGGCGGGCAGAGTGCTTGCCCACGAACCGATGATCGCCCTGGCGCAGGTCGCCGCGTCGACGAGCACGATCAGGCTGGGGACGCTCGTGCTCAACCACGGGTTCCGCCACATCGGGCAGCTGGCCCGGGAGGCGGCAGCGCTGGCGGACATGAGCGCTGGACGCTTCGTGCTCGGCCTGGGGGCAGGGTGGCACCGGCCGGAATTCGACGCCCTCGGGCTCCTATTCGACCACCGAGTCAGCCGCATCGAAGAAGCGGTCGAGCCGCTGCAGCGGATGCTCAAAGGTGAGGCGGCGACCGTCGATGGGCGCTGGCTGCACATGTCTGAGGCCTCGATCGCTGTGACCAGCCCGCCGCCTCCGTTGTGGATCGCCGCCGAGCAGCCCCGCATGCTCGCCGTTGCAGCGAGGACCGAGGGATGGAACCATGCCTACTGGGGTGGCGCCGACCCGAGGCGATTTACTACGGCGTTGGGCGGTCTACACCGCGAGCTCGATCGGATCGGACGCGCACCCGGCGAGGTCGAGGTGAGCGCGAGCATCACTTGCGTGCCCGGGGGCTGGCGGGAGATCAAGGGGGGCTTCCGGGAGGATGAGGTTGCGGTCGGTCCGCCAGAGAGGATCGCCGAGGTGATCCACGATTACGCGAACGCGGGCGCGCAGCATGTGATCCTGTCGCTCTCGCCCGACCCTTACGCCGAGATCGACCCCGACGCTCTGGAGAAGGCAGCCAGGATGTTGGAGCTCCTATGAGTGAGCCGTCGGAGGCGTAGGTTCATACTTGAAACCAATCGCCAATGGGAATCTTTGGGCTTCATCCGATCTGGGCTGTCGCGATCCTTGTGGTCGTTCTGATCATCTTTGGGGTGGGAAGGCTGCCTGGCGTCGGAGGGGCTCTGGGACGCGGCATAACCGAATTTCGCAAGTCAATTCGGAACGATCCGCCGAGCCCACCAAATCCTCCCAGCGATACGAAGCCGAAATGACCCTGCTCGCGCGACCTTCTATATGTACCCGACGTGTAGCAGGTTCGCGTCCCCGGTAATCTCACTCCGTGGACGTCACTGAAAGCACCTTCCAGACGGCGGTCATCGACCGTTCCCATGAACTTCCAGTGGTGGTCGACTTCTGGGCCGAATGGTGCGGGCCGTGCCGGCAGCTGGGGCCGGTCCTGGAACGAGAGGCCTCCAAACGCTCCGGCAAGGTGGAGCTGGTCAAGCTCGACGTCGACGCCAACCAGGCCCTTTCGCGAGCGTATGGCATTCAAGGCATTCCCGCGGTCAAGGCCTTTCACAAGGGCCGGGTTGTAGCCGAATTCGTCGGCGCTCAGCCGACAACCGCTGTGGAGCATTTTCTCGACTCGCTCCTCCCCTCGGAGGCGGAACTGCTCGCACAGAAGGGAGATGAGGAGTCGCTCCGCGCGGCCCTGGAGCTCGAGCCGAGCAATGCCGAGGCCGCCATCCGACTCGCCCGGATCCTCCACGGCCGCGGGCAGAGGAAAGAGGCCCTCGAGATCCTCGGCAATGTTCGCGGCAGCTTCGCGGCAGATGGACTGGCCGCGAGGATGAGACTCGAACAAGCTGCGTCGCCGGATCTCAGCAGCGCCTTCGCTGCGCTGGACGCCGGCGATGACGAGCGGGCTCTGGATGACCTCATCGAGGCGATTCCATTAGCCCGCAGCAGTCGAGACGAGATTCGTCGCGTTGTCGTGGGCATCCTCGATGAGCTCGGCCTCGATGACCCACTCGCCACCAGATCGCGGACGAGGCTCGCCTCAGCCCTCTACTAGCCTGCGGCGACTCTGATCTGACCTACCGAGCCTCTATCACGTTGCCACTCCGCGTCAAAAAGCGTCAATTTTGTCCCTTTCGCAATCGACTTCTGAGTGCTAAGTTTCTGGGGTCGTTTGGGGTGGCTCCCGCGGCGAGCCAATCCTGTTTGGCGCGTGTGTATGAAGGGGGTTGCATATGCACAGGTGGCGACCGCGCGTACTCTTAGCGGCCGTTCCGTCTCTCATCGCCGGCACTGTGTTCGTGGGGTTGCCGTTCATGCAAGCCTCGGCAAGCGTGCCGCATCGGGTGATCTACTGCCAGACCGACCCACGCTGTCTTGAAGTCCAGGACTGGAAAGATGCGGGCTTCGAGTACTACGTCGGCCACGATGAGCCGAGCATGTTGTTCTACTCGAACCGGCCGGGGTCTGGAAACAGCTCCACATACAAAATGACTCTTCCGACTGAGCCCGCTGCACTGCCCGACGCAAGCGGCAGCACTTCCACGACATGGGACTTTCAGCTGCATCCGGCTTTCTGGTTCGGGATGATCCTTTGCAACCCGGACTCGTATCCGAACGTCACCAAGCAGTGCACGCCTGACAGCAACAGCAACATTCAACCGCTGGACAAGGCTCCGGGGCAGGCGTTTCTGGAGCTTCAGTTCTACCCACCCGGCTATTTCCCAACCAGCTGTACGGCAAAGAGGTGGTGCGTCGCGATGGTGATCTGGAGCCTGGCCCAGGATCCGGTCAGGGGCACCTCGCTGAATGCAAACTGTGCCTCGCAGATCGGCGGGCTGGAATACCCGAACCTCGCCTACCTCACCAAGAGCGGTACGCCCACGGGCCCGCCGAACCCTATCGACCTTAACGGAAACAGCTTTACACCCACCAACGACTGGCTTCTCATGAACCAGGGCGACAAGCTGACGGTTTCCATTCACGACTCCACCGATGGACTGGTGACTGAAGTCAAGGACCTCACCACCAACACAACCGGATCGATGACGGCCAGTGCCGCCAATGGCTTCGGCACCGTGGACTATCAGCCGACCGGATCCGCGTGCAACCTGAACCCATACAGCTTCCACCCCGAATACTCGACGTCCGAGCCACCGGCCAACGTCATCTGCCCGGCCGGTGTGTTTCCAAACAACGCCGCGGGCGGCTTCTCGACAGCCAAGGTATGCACCGACACCGGTGGGACCCGCGTTCAGTGGGCGGCCCACTCATACAACATCTCTTTCTCGGACGAGATCGGGCACTGGGACTGGTGCAACAACATCGCTGAGCCAGGCGCCGGATCATCGCTGGCTGTGGGCGCGGGCTTTGGATCTGGCCACTGCGCCGTGAGCGGAAAGGAAGGTCCGGCTCTCACCAAGCACAGCGATTCCGACAGCACGTCGGGGTGCTGGACAGGCGAGGAGGGTGCCTCCTTCGCTAAGTACGGTGGCGCGGTCGCCGGCTCCGACGGTAACGGGGCAGCGGTTCCGGGCTGCACGACGCAAAACGACGGCTTCGACGGAGGTTCCTACCAGGCGGGTCGCTGGGCCCCGGCACCCAACGCCCCGACGCCCATAACTTTCTCCAGTCCAGTGACCGGGAGTGGAGACGACACTCACCCGTATCAAAAGGTGGCCTTCGAGGCGGACATCCCTCGAATCACTGCCCTCAACGTCACAGACTATGACTGCAGCCGAAACACCGGGACCCGGATGACCAAGAATTCCGTCACGGGCGTCTGGACCGACACCGGAGTCCCCTGTGCAGTGCCGCCTATCAACGACACGGGTTCGACGGCTTTCTACCCAACGTTCGGCCAAACCAAGTCAGAGCAGGGCAACTGCATGTGGACTTTCGGCAACTACACCGCCTCGACCGGCGGTGCCGGGGCCCAGTATGGACACACCCTTTTCAAGCTGGCCTACCTCGCCTTCGGCGGGGGCGGCCAGGTGATCTACCGCTTCAACGACGTGCGGAACTACGCGTCGACGGGATGCGGCGGATCGGATGAAGGAGGCAACAACAACTAGTAACCGGTTGAGCTAGCAAGTGGGGAGGGGCTGCGCGCGTCGCGGCCCCTTCCTCGTTTCGGTCCCACGGAACCACCGATTCAGACCTCGCACCCGGCTGGACTTGGCCTCTTTTGCGGCGTAATGTGGGGTGGTCTTGATCGGCCGAACAGCGCTCAAAGCGACCCTCGGGATGTCGCTGCTGGCCACGGTGATAGTCGTTATCGTCGCCACCCAGAGCGGCGCTATGACGAACCTCGGGAACGGCCTCCGCTCGCGCCCGGCAGCTGCACCGGCGGCGGCACCCGCGAACTTGTCCGGTAGGTCTCAGCTTCCTGTCCAAACCCAGAATGAGACCGTGATCTTGAGGCCGGGCCTGGGCGGTTCCGGACCACAGTCGAACACTGGCGGTTCGAATGGCCCTTCCGCCCCGCGCTTGTCGGTCGGACCTGAGGACGCGGGCCCGGAGGTCGTGTACCAGGCGCCGGTGAGAACCATAAGCTGCGGCCCCGCACCGTGTCGGCGACCGCCAGGCTGACGACCGACTGAATTAAGTACTCCTCGGCCGATACCGTACCGGCTGGAGTCACAGTACCCGTCGCGGACGGCTGTTTCGCAACCGGGCGCTACAAGCCGAACAGGCACAGGGTTTCGAAGGTGATGTTCGCGGCGGCGATGGCGGTGACCTCGGCGTGGTCGTACGCCGGCGCCACCTCCACCACATCCGCGGCCGCGAGCCGGATGCCGGCTAGCTCGCGCAGGACCGCGATCGCCTCGCGGCTGCTCCAGCCGCCGGCCTCGGGGGTGCCGGTGGCGGGAGCGAAGGCAGGGTCGAGGAGGTCGATGTCAAACGAAAGGTAAACGTGCGCCTCGCCGACCAGCTCCCGAATCTCGGCAGCGATCGACGCAGCGCCACGATCGTCAATGGCTCGTCCATCGATCATTCGGAAGCCGAGCGCAGAGTCTGAGCGCAGGTCTTCGGCCGAGAACTGCGGTCCGCGAGTGCCGATGTGGATCGACCGCCTGAGGTCCAGCAGGCCTTCCTCGGCCGCGCGCCGGAAGGGAGTCCCGTGGGTGTAGCGAGCGCCCCCGAAATACGTGTTCCAGGTGTCTAGATGGGCATCAAAGTGAACCAGCGCCAGCGGTCCGAACTTCGCTGCGGCGGCCCGCAGCAAAGGCAGAGCGACCGTGTGGTCGCCTCCGAGGGCGAGAACGTGAGCAGCCCGCTCGTAGGTCGACTTCGCGCCAGCTTCGATCTCCCCGATAGCCTGCTCGATGCTGAAAGGCGTGCACGCGATGTCGCCCGCATCCACCACCTGCCGGGCGAACGGCTCCGCGCCGGTCCATGCATTGAACGGACGCAGCATCCTAGATCCGGCGCGGATGGCTGCGGGGCCGAAACGCGCACCCGGCCGGTACACCACGCCGCTGTCGAAGGGGATGCCGATGATCGCCACCTCCGCCTTTCCGACGCCCTCCATGGCCGGCAGCCGGGCGAACGTCGTCGGGCCCGCGAATCGCGGCATCTTTTGCGGATCGACGGGTCCGATCACATCGTCTCTGTTCTCTCCCATGTGCGCTACTCGAGCATGTCCTTCGCCAGGAGACGCCAGAACTCGGTCCCCAGTTGGATCGATTCGACGTCGATGCGTTCGTTGTGGCCGTGAAACATCGTCAGGAAATCGCCAAACGCGATCTTCGGGCTGAAGATGCCCGCACCGTACGCGACCGTTCCTTTGCGGCGGAAGAACCGAGCGTCTGTCGCTCCCACCTGGATGAAAGGAACCGTGGTGCCGCCAGGCACGAGGGCCTCGGTCGTCCGCTGTAAAGAATCCCAGAGCGGAGTGTCGAGTGGCGATGCGCTTGATTCGTCGTCAGATATGCCGCTGATCTCCACCTGGCCCGCCAGGTCGCCAAGCGCGTCCTGGAGAAGCAGGCGGACGGTCTCCGCATCCTGGCCGGGCAGCGTGCGGATGTCGAGCTGCAGGTCGACGACGTCCGGAATGATGTTGGTCTTGGTGCCGCCGTGGAGCACGGTGGGCGCAATCGTCGTGTGCGTGCAGGCGTGCACCATTCGGGCGATGCCGAGCTCGGGGGTGGTCTCGACGAAGTCCGCGACCGCGACCGGGTCGAGAAGCATCGCGGTCATCTCCCGTGAGAGGTCGGACGCTTGCACGAAGCGCCGCCAGATGTCGGTGATCTGCGTCTCGCCGACATATCGAGAGATGCGGCGCACGACCTCGGCCGCCTTCACCAGTGCGTTGTCGGTTCGCAGCGGGATGGAACCATGACCAGGCGTGCCGCGAACACGGATGTTCGTCCAGATCGCGCCCTTCTCACCGACCATCACTGGCAGCTTCGGGCCCGAAGCGCTCGCAAGCGGCATCTGGAAGCCGCCTGACTCCGTGACCACGAAATCGGCTTTCGTAGCGTCGGCTTCGTGCTGCGTGAGCCAACCTGCCCCATAGGTGCCCAGCGCCTCCTCATCGGCGACCGCCAGGTAGGTCAGCGTTCCTTTCGGTCGCCAGCCCTCATGAGCGAGCCGCCTGAACGCGGCGGCCATGGTCGCCGTCTCGTTGAGCATGTCGACCGCACCGCGACCCCACACGAAACCGTCGACCAACTCCCCGCCGAAAGGATCGCGCCGCCATCCGTCTGGGTTGACGGGCACCACGTCGGTGTGGCCCATCAGCATCAGGGTGGGCGCCGACGGATCGCTGCCTTCGATTTTCGCGATCAAGCTGCCGCGGCCGGGTACAGGTTCATAGCGCTGCAGGTCGCAGCCCGAGCCCGCCAGGTACGTGTCCAGCAGGTCGACGCTCCTGCTTTCGTTGCCTGACAGTTTCGTACCGTCGTTGACACACTCGTTGCGGATCAGCTGCTGCAGCAGGTCGACGACCTCCGCGTCAGCTTGCAGGCTCGACAACGCTGTCCCTCCTTCTGAATGCCATGACTGCTCTGGTGAAATTGTCGGCCACTACCGAACCGGGTCGCGTACCCACAGGGCCGCGACTACCGCGATCACTGATGCGGCGCACGCCAGGCCAAAGGCGGCATGCACCCCGAAAGCCTGGCTGACGCCGCCGGCGCTGCCGTTTCCCATCGCGACGCCGAGCGCGAATGCGGAGCTCGTCCACGTGAACGCCTCGGTGGTCGTGCCTTCCACCGCTGACCGTCCGGTCAATACGTAAGAGCCGGCGTAAACGGCCGCGAGCGGAAGGCCGGCGAGCAGGCTGAGGGGCAGCGCGACCGCGACGGAATGAACGAACAGCAGCGGCAAGCCGCATGCAGCCATCGCGACGAGCAGCAAGCGATACCGTCGCAGCGTCGGCCAGGGCCACGCGCGGCTGCCATATATCAAGCCTCCGGAAATGCTGCCGATGCTGACACCGGCCAGCAGCAGACCTGAAGCGCGGCTGGCGCCAAGCTCGACCGCAAGTGCGGTCAGGCCAAACGTCAGGGCACCCCAGGTGGCACCGGCGAACGTGCTCGTCGCCACGAGGGCGCGCAGGTTGCCGCCGGCCAGAGCTCCAGGCCACAACCGGCCCTGCCGTCTTGCGCCTCGCCAGCCGCGCGAGATCGGCGAGGATGCGAACAGCGCGACCCCCGCACAGCCGATGACCGCGCACACGACTACCAGCGCCGCCGGCTGGACTGCGGTGAGCAGCGCGGCCACAAGCACTGGACCGGCGATCCAGATCGTCTCCTGCGAAGTCGCGTCGAAGGAGTAGGCCGCCTCGCGTGCCGACTCATCGAGGGCGACCACAGGCCATAGGGCGCGCAGGCATGCCTGAACCGGCGGTGTCGCGGATCCGGCCGCCGCCGCAAGCACGGCCACGATGGCCACCTGGCCCTGCGCCTCAACCGCCAGCAACAGCGCTACAAGCAGAACCGCTTGTACAGCGGTCCCGACCAAAAGGACTCCGGCCTGGCCGTGCCGGTCCACCAGCGCTCCAATGGCTGGGGAGACCACTGCCCTGCCCAGGCCGAACGCGCCCACGACAAGGCCGGCGGCTGCTAGCGAGCCTGTCCGTTGGTGGACCAGCAGAAGCAGGACCAAAGGCAGCATCGCGGACGGAAGCCGTGCCACCATCGAGGAGATGACAAGGCGGCGAACGTCGGCCCGACCAAGCAGGCGTCGGTAGCCCAGCAGGAACGTTGACCGCGCGGCCTTGACGGTCGTCGCCGGCGTGCTCATTCGGGCAGCTCGCTGACCTGGCGGTCGCTACGCGCCAGCCACGCGGGCTCGATCTCGACTCCCCATCCAGGTCCGTCCGGAATCGCGACCTTGCCATCGCTGGCGACGAGCGCAGGTCTGAACACCCCCTCCTCCCAGGGGTAGTAGTCGCGTCCCTCGATCGAGAACTCGACGTAGGGACCTGGGTTCTCTATCGCACCGGCCAGGTGCAGAGCAAACACGGTCACCAGCGACAGGTTGGCCGAATGGGCCGTCACGGGCATGCCGGCCTTATGCGCCATCTTTGCCACCTGAAGGGTGCGGGTGAGCCCGCCGATGTAGCAAACGTCAGGCTGGACGACGTCGACGGCGCGCATCTCGATCATCCTTCGCCACTGGGCGAGCATGCAGTCCTGCTCCCCACCGGCGACGTCGACTTCGAGTGCATCGGTCACTTCGCGCGTCGAGTCGAGCTCCCAGTAGGGACACGGCTCCTCGAAATGTGCGACGCCGTGGCCCTCGAGCAGGCGGCCTACCTGGATTGCCTTGGCCGGCGTGTAGCAGCTGTTGGTAACTGGATTTCCCCAGCATTACGATAAAAACCCGCATGTTGTTTCAACGAATGCTTTATTAAAAAATGTAGCCGCGGAAACTAAAGTCAGGTTTGTTGACACATATACATTCTTTTGCG
>DATINX010000201.1:0-2452 GCA_035473835.1 Candidatus Dormiibacterota bacterium
TCTGGCTGGTCTGGCTTTCGGCGAGGCGTTCGAGCAGTTCCATGCCATCCATGCGGGGCATCTTCAGGTCGGTAACGATAATGGCCGGGGACCATTGGGTGATTTTGTCCCATCCCTCCATGCCATCAGCGGCCGTTTCTACTCGATAACCCCAGGCGGAGAGAACCTCGGCGAGACCGGTACGCTCGTTTTCTTCGTCTTCGACAATCAGGACTTTTTCGTGGCTCATAAGGGAGGCGTAGATTCCACAATTCGGGTTTCTTTGCACAATGTAGCAAATGAGATGCTTCGGTCCTAAGTAGGCCCCCGAAGTTCTACGTTCGACGCGCGCGATGGCCATGACTCCGGTGTACGGCCAGGTGAGCGGATGGAATCCCGCCAAGCCTCGTGTGAGGCCCTTCCGGCTGGTGGTCTCGTGGTTGACGGCGGCGGCAGCGCTGCTCGTCGCCACCTGGTTGGTCCCTGGCGCTTCCACCCGGGGTGTCGGAGCCATCGTGGCCGTGGTCGTGATCGCGATCATCAACGCCCTGGTGCCGCCGCTCATCGCCTCCCTTCGCCTCCCCCTCACGCTGGTTTTCGGCTTCTTGCTGGTCCTGATCGCCGATGCCTTGATGCTTCTGGCGGCGGCCCCGCTCACAAACGGAGACCTCGTCCTGGCCTCGTTCTGGTCCGCGCTCGGCGTCGCGATCGTGGCGAGTGCGGTGACGATCGTCCTCGAAGCGATCCTGGGCACCAACGACGATGACATGTATACGTTCAGGGTCATCCAGCGCATCGCGCGCCGCTCCGGAGAGCGCGTCAAGACTGACGCGTCCGGAATCGTGTTCCTGGAGATAGACGGCCTGGCGCTTCCGGTGCTCAGGCGGGCGATGCGAGACGGGAACGCGCCGAACCTGGCGAGCTGGCTGGCCGAGGGCAACCACCATCTCATCGAGTGGGAGACCGACCTCTCCTCGCAAACAGGTGCCTCGCAGGCGGGCATCCTGCTGGGCTCCAACGACGACATCACCGCTTTTCGCTGGGTGGAGAAGGAAACACACACGTTGATGACGTGTTCAGCGCCCAACGACTGCGCGGAGATCGAGCGGCGGCACGCTGCGGGCCGCGGGTTGCTTGCCGCCGGAGGAGCGAGCCGCGGCAACCTGCTGTCGGGAGAGGCGGATGAGGTGTTCCTCACCGCCAGCCGAATCGAAGCGGAGAAGCGTGCCAATCCCGGGTATCGGGCCTTCTTCGCCAACGGGTTCAATGTGACCCGCTCGTTGACCCTCTTCGCCTGGGAGGTGCTGCTGGAGTGGACCGCCGCACTCCGAGCCAAGCGCCGAGGGGTGTGGCCGCGTGGCCATCGCGGCGGCATCTACCCATTCCTGCGCGGGGCGCTCTGCGTCGTTGTCCGCGACCTGATCGTCTACGGCGTGCTGACTGACATGATGAAAGGGCGGCCGGCCATCTACGCGACGTTCTCGAGCTACGACGAGGTCGCCCACCACTCGGGCCTCGAACGTGCCGACACGATGGAAGCCCTGCGCAAGCTCGATCAGCAGATCGCGCGCATCGCCCGCGCCCGCGCCTATGCCGCCCGGCCTTATTCGATTGTGGTGCTCTCCGACCACGGGCAGACCCAGGGCGCCACTTTCAAGCAGCGCAACGGCTACGGCCTCGACGATCTCGTCCGCCGATCCATCGAGGCGGGCACCGTCCCTCAAATCTCAGGCGGTGACGAGAACGACAAGGCAGTGGGTCATGCGTTCGAGGAGGCGGGCGGACGTCACAAGGATCGGAAGCGAGCGAAAAACGACGTCAGCGACCAGCAGGTGGTCGTGCTGGGCTCGGGCAACCTCGGGCTCGTCTACCTGATGGAGATACACAGCCGAATGAGCATGGAAGAGATCGAGCAACGGCATCCGCGATTGCTGCCGGCTCTACGGAGTCACCCGCACATCGGCTGGGTGCTCGTCCATTCTCAAACGTGCGGCGCGGTAGCTCTCGGTCGACACGGAGCCCGCTATCTCGCTGATGACAAAGTAGAGGGTAAAGACCCCCTGGCAGGTTTCTCATCGAACGCGGCCGGTCACCTGTTGCGGACCGATGGCTTCAGGCACGTGGCCGACATCGTGATCGGCAGCTTCTACGACGAGACTCTCGAGGAAGGCTGCGCGTTCGAGGAGCTGATCTCTTTCCACGGCGGCCTGGGCGGCACGCAGACGCGCCCCTTCCTGCTCTTTCCCGACCATCTGCCGCAACCCGATGGGCCGATCGTCGGGGCTTGTCGAGTGCACGACGTGCTCCTGGACTGGCGCCATTTGTTGAACAAGGACGCGGAGGGGTTCAAGGACTTGTCGATGTCCTCTCCGGGCGACCCGGAATCGCGAGCTGTCCTGCCGCAAGCTGCTGGAAGCGGTAGGGAAAATCGGTAAAGGAGCAATACATGGCCAAAGAAGACACTTTGCTGGTG
>DATINX010000202.1:0-5810 GCA_035473835.1 Candidatus Dormiibacterota bacterium
GGTCCCGCTGGTGACGGCAGAGCTGAGCACCGCTCCCAAGGTGACGCCGATACACGGCGTCCATCCGCTTGCGAAGCCCATGCCGAGGACGAAGCCACCCGCGACACCGCCCCTCGATGGCGCGCGATCCATCACGCGATACTCGCGGTCCATGAACGGAAGGCGGATCAAGCCCGCGACGTGCAGCGCGACCGCGATCACGAAAATGCCCGCGACCACCGGCACGTAGGCGCGGAAGGGCTGCACGGCGAACGAGAACACATAGAAGAAAAGGATGAAGACGAGCGACAGCCCGGCCACGAAGCCGAGGCCGGCGGTCGCGACGGGCAGCGACGGAGGGCCGGCTTCCCGCGTGGCGGTGCCCACCCCGCCGCCAGCGGTCGCGGCCACCGGCTCTCCGGCGCGCGCGCCCAGGTATGCGAGGTAGGCGGGCACCAACGGCAGCACGCACGGCGACACGAACGACACGAGGCCGGCGAGGACCGCCAGCGCCGGACTGATGCCGTCCAGGCTGCCGGCGAGCAAAACCATCGCGTCAGCCCGGCTGCGTGACGCTCGCCATGCGAGCTGTCTCGACGATGGCGTCGATGACCTGTGGCCAAACACGCTTCGGCATGTCGTGGCCCATTCCGTCGAGCTCGAGGAGGCGGGCGCCCGGCACGGCTTCAGCGACCATGCGACCGTTCTCGATCGGCACCAAGATGTCGTTCTTGCCGTGTATCACCAGGGTGGGAACGCGAACCCCCCGCAAGGGCTCCAATCGAGGCTTGGCGGCCAGGATCGCGAGCAGCTGCCGGCCAGTCCCGACCGGGTAGTAGGCGCGCTGGACCGCACGCGTCGCCCTCGCGCGTTCGAATGCCTCGTCGAAAGGATCACCGGAGCCGACAAGGGCCCGGCGACCCGTTATCGCCATCTCGATGCTTTGCTCGGGGGTCGATGGCGGTTTGGCGAACAAGACAGCCGAGGCCTCAGGCGTTGGACCGACTCCTTCTCGCCAGCTCGGCCCGGACATGATCGAGGTCAGCGAAAGCGCGCGGCGTGGGTGGTTGATGGCGATGAGCTGCGCGATGAAGCCCCCCATCGACCCGCCGACGATATGCGCGGCTTCGATACCCAGCGCGTCGAGCAGGCCGACAGCATCGGCGGCCATGTCGTCGAGCATGTAGGCCGGATGAGGATCGCCGCCGATCGCAGCCGCCACGTCTGGCGGCCCGGCCGCCTCCAGCCGCGTGGAAAGGCCGGAGTCGCGATTGTCGAAACGGATGACGTGGAAGCCGTGGGCCGCAAGCTGCTCGCAGAACGCCTCGTCCCAGCTGATCATCTGGGCGCCGAGGCCCGTCACCAGCAAGAGGGGCGCGGCCTGTGGATCGCCAAACAGCTCGTATTCGATGTCGATCCCGTTGGCTCGCAGTCGCGGCATGGCCCCAATCCTATGACTACTAGTAGTCTTAGCGGCCGTGACCAAAACGCTGCCCGCCCGGGCCGAGGTGGACGAGCGCTTCACATGGAACGCTCAGAGCGTCTTTCCCGACGAGGCAGCATGGGAATCCGCGGTCGAGACCATTCTCACGCGCCTGCCGGACCTCGCGGAGTTCAAAGGCCACCTGGGCGACTCGCCCGAAGCGCTCGCGGACTGGTTCGACGCGACGGAAAGAGTGCAGCGCCTGATGGGCAAGGTGAGCGTTTACAACACGATGTCGTACTCCGTGGACGTCACCGACCAGGCGGCGGTTGCGCGCACCGACCGCACGCGCACGACCGCGGCGCAGCTCGGTGCGGCGATGTCGTTCGCGCTTCCGGAGATGATCGCGATCGGGTTCCCGAAGCTGCGCGAATGGATCAAGACCTCGCCTCGGCTCGCCCAACTCGGTCATTACTTCGAGCGGCTGGAGCGACTGCAAAGCCACGTGCGGACGCCCGAGGTCGAAGAGGTCCTGACGCAGGTCTCCGATCCGCTCGCGAGCGCAGTCTCGGCCCACAGCGTGCTCGCGAACGCCGACATGAAGTTCCCACCCGCCGTCGGATTGGAGGGAGAGGAGGAGGTGGCCCAGGGCACGATAGGCGCGCTGCTCTCCAGCCCCGATCCTTCCATCCGGCGCACCGCCTACGAGGGCTACGCCGATGCGCACCTCGCGCTACAGAACACCATGGCCACCAGCCTCGCCGCAGGTATCAAACGCGACGTGTTCTACGCGCGCGCGCGCGGGTACGCGTCATCTCTACATGCCGCGCTCGAGCCGGCATTCGTTCCGCTCGAGGTGTTCCACAACATCATCCAGGCGTTCCGAGAGAACGTCGGCACGTGGCACAGGTACTGGCGCCTTCGGCGCGAGGTGCTGGGTCTGGACGTGCTGAGGGCTCATGACACCCGCGCGCCTCTGCAGAGCTTCAGGCTGAACGTGCCCTACGAGCAGGCTGTCGACTGGGTGTCCGCGGGCGTCGCGCCGCTGGGCGACGAGTACGTGCGCATTCTTCGGAAGGGCGCGCTCGAAGAGCGCTGGGTCGACGTCTATCCCAACAAGGGCAAGCGGATGGGCGCCTTCTCGACCGGGGTGCTCGACACGTTCCCCTTCATTTTCATGAGCTACAACGACGACATCTTCGCCATGAGCACGCTCGCTCATGAGCTCGGCCACTCGATGCACTCGTACTACGCGCGCCGGACGCAGCCCTTTGTTTACTCGACCTACGGGCTGTTCCAGGCGGAGGTCGCATCGAACATGCATCAGGCCCTCACGCGGCAGTACTTGCTCGACACCCACCAGGACCCCGAGTTTCAGGTCGCCGTCCTGGAGGAGGCAATGGCGAATTTCTATCGGTACTTCTTCATCATGCCGACCCTTGCGCGGCTGGAGCTGGAGCTGCACGAGAGGGTGGAACGCGGGGTTCCGATCACGGCGGCTTATCTGAACGACCTGACCGCCGCTCTCATGGCGGAGGTTTACGGCGACGAGGTCGACATCAGCGGGGCCGATCGCAACCGGGCCGGGTCGACCTGGGCGCAGTTCCACACCCACCTCTACAGCAACTTCTACGTCTACCAGTACGCGACCGGCATCGCGGGCGCGCATCACCTCGCCGCCAGGGTCGCGGCCGGCGATCGAGCCGCTGCCGAGGCTTACATCGCGTTCCTTAAGAGCGCCGGGTCGATGTACCCGCTGGAAGGCTTGAGGCTTGCCGGCGTGGACATGGCATCGAAAGAACCTGTGCAGTCAGCATTCGAAGCGCTGGCGAGCACGGTGACGAGACTCGAGGAGTTGCTTGTAACCGCTAGCTGAGCTTCATGCGGTATACGTTGCTGTCGCGGAGTTCGAAGCCCAGCCGCGGATAGAGGCGGTTCGCCGCTTCGCGCGTGCGAGCGCTCTGGAGCTCGACGATGGCCGCTCCGCGCACGCGGGCAACTTCGATGCATGCCTTGACAAGGGCCTCGCCCACGCCGCGACCTCGCGCTTTGTGATCGACCACGACGTCCTCGATACGCGTCTTGCGCCAGATCGGGGTCGTGTAGACGACCAGAGCGGCCAATCCCACGATCTCTTTTCCATCGCGCGCGACCAAAAGCGTGATCGCCGAGTCGGCCAAAACCTCTGTGAGGTGCTGAAGGCTGGCCGCGAAGTACGACGGGTTGAGCTGCGGCAGCAGCCTTCCCAGCGCCTCCACCAGCTCATCGGTCGCCTCGGTGGGACTCTCGATGCGAACTGTCACCGACGGGAAGGCTAACAATGTGGCGCTATGGCCATCGGCGATATGGAGCTGCTCAGGGATCGGCTCACGGCGGCGGTGGAGCACGACAGTGCCCCGCTCGAGCTGACCTCGTACTGCGTCCGCGGCGAGCCGATCCCATTTGCGGATGCGGTGCGGGGCGAGTTCGTGCCGTTTCATGTGGGCGACACCTGGGGCCCGCCGTGGAGCACGACCTGGTTCCACGTGCGCGGCCGCGTGCCCGCCGGCTGGGCCGACCGGCAGGTCGTGGCTGTGTTCGACCTCGGGTTCCAGGGCGCGACCGGTTTCACGTGCGAAGCGTTGGCCTGGAAGGAAGGGCGCCCGTGGCGGGGAGTCGACCCCAACCACCGAGTACTGCTGGTCATCGGGGGCGACGTCGACTTCTACCTCGAGGCTGCGGCGAACCCGCAGGCGAGCGTCTCGGGACCGGAACCGGCGCCGTCGATGATCGCCCTCCGCGCGTCACCCGACCCGGCGTTCACGTTTCGCCAGGCCGAGCTGCGAATCCACGACGCGTCCGCCAGGAAGATCGCGCTCGACTTCAAGGTCCTCCTGGAGGTCGCGCAGGCGCTGCCCGACGGACCACGCCGCTCGGAGATTCTGGAGGCGCTCGAGCACTTTGCCCGCACAGGGGACCCGGCCGCGCTCGAAGGGGTCATGTCGGGACGCAGCACATCCAGGCACCTCGTCAGCGCCGTCGGGCACGCACACATTGACACCGCGTGGCTGTGGCCGCTGCGAGAGGCAAAGCGCAAATGCGCGCGCAGCTTCTCGACCGTGCTTGCGCTGATGGACGAGTACCCCGACTACCGGTTCGCCTGCTCACAGCCTGCTCAATACGCATGGATGAAGGAGTCGTATCCGGTGATCTTCGAGCGAATCAGTCAGAAGATCGCAGCCGGCCAGTGGGAGCCGGTGGGATCGATGTGGGTGGAGGCTGACTGCAACATCCCGTCGGGCGAGGCGCTGGTCCGCCAGCTCCTCCACGGCAAGCGGTACTTCATGCGGGAGTTCGGTTACGAGACCCACGAGCTCTGGCTTCCTGACGTCTTCGGCTACCCGGCCGCGCTGCCCCAGCTGATTGCAGAGTCCGGTGACAGATTCTTTCTGACCCAGAAGCTTTCCTGGAACGACACCAACCAGCCAGCCCACCACACATTCATCTGGGAGGGGATCGACGGGAGCCGCGTCTTCACGCATTTCCCGCCGGCGGACACGTACAACGGCGACTTCAGCGCGGGCGAGATCGTGCGCAGCGTGACCAACTTCAAGGACCACGAACGTTCGTCGCACTCCCTCTATCTATATGGATGGGGCGATGGTGGCGGCGGCCCGGAGCCGGACATGATCGAAGCGGCGCACCGGCTCGCCAACCTCGCCGGCGCCCCGCGGGTGGAGCTCTCGCGTGCGGCCGCTTTCTTCGAGGCGGTTTCAGCCGAGGCGCACGACCTGACGACCTGGGTCGGCGAGCTGTACTTCGAGCTGCACCGCGGCACCTACACCTCGCAGGCTGAGACGAAGCGCCTGAACCGCCGCGCGGAACAGGCCCTGCGCGAAGCGGAGATCTGGTCGGTGGCGACGGGCGAAGGCTACCCCGCCTCGGAGCTCGAGGCGGCATGGAAGCAGCTGCTGACGAATCAGTTCCACGACATCCTGCCGGGCTCGAGCATCGACTGGGTGTACGAGGATGCGGAGCGCGATCTACAGGGCGTCATCGAGGTCGCGGGCGGGATCGCCACCGGCGCGCAGGAGAAGGTCGCGGGCGCCGGCGAGAACCTCGTGGTCTTCAACGTCAACTCCCATCCCCGCCGCGAGGTGGTCGACCTGGGCGATCGGCTCCGAATCGTCGAGGCACCCGCCTGCGGTTGGGCTGTGCAAGAGAGCGCCTCGGTCACGCGGGAGCAGATGGTCGTCGTGTCAGACGACGCGATGGAAAACGACCTCCTGCGCGTGCGATGGGATGAACGCGGCCTGCTCACATCCATCTGGGACAAGGAGTCTGGTGTCGAGGTCCTTGCCCCGAGCTCTCGCGGCAACCTGCTCCAGCTTCATGAGGACAACCCGAAGCGCTGGGACGCATGGGACAT
>DATINX010000203.1:0-5618 GCA_035473835.1 Candidatus Dormiibacterota bacterium
ACGGCGGAGATGGTGAAGTACGCGTCGAACGCATTCCTCGCGGCGCGTATCTCGTTCATCAATGAGATCGCACGCATCTGCGAGCGGGTTGACGCCGACGCCAAGCTCGTCGCTGAAGGAATGGGTCTCGACAAACGAATCGGGCCGAGCTACCTCGACGTCGGCCTGGGCTACGGGGGCTCCTGCCTCGTGGGCCAGGAGACCGTCCTGGTGCGACACGGTGAACGTGTGAGCTTGCTACCTCTGGCGCAGGTCTTCGCCGGGTTCGATTCGAAGGCCGGTGCCGAAGTCCTCGCGTGGCAACGCGACACCGATTCGGTGGATTACCTCCCACTGAGCGCAGTCACCATGCGCCCCTTCGAAGGCGAAATCCTCGAGGTGCGCACGAAGATGGGCCGAAGGGTCCTGTGCACGCCCGACCACCCGTTTGCCACTCGGGACGGCGTCAAGCTTGCCTCCGAGCTGGGGCCTGGCGATTGGCTCCCCCTGGCAATGCGGGCCGAATGGTCAGGTGAATCTGTCACCACGGTCGACGTCCTCGAAGGGCTCGCGGCAGCTGAAATCGCGCGCTCGCAGGTGATCGCCAGGCCTGCCTCGCAAGTGCCGGGCGGCTTCCAGGCCAGAGACGTGCGTCCAGTGCCGGCCACACTTCGACCTCACGACGTGATTCGATCGGAGGCCCTGCGCCTGGTCGAGGTGGACGATTTGGGCCTGACCCTCGAGGGTGCGAGCTTCAAGACCGCTGGAAATGGAACGGAAGTCCCGCTGCGCATCGATTCCACGCCGGCCTTCTGGCGTGTTGTTGGCCTGTACCTGGCCGAAGGCCACGTCTCCAGGGACGGCAGCCGCGAGCGAATCCAGTGGTCGTTCGACCATCACGGCGAAGAGCAGCTGGTCGCGGAAGTGGCCGATTTCTGGTCGTCGCTGGGAGTCAAGGCCGATGTCTGCCAACTCCTGACCACGACTACCGTGGTGATCTCCTCGCGCATCCTGGCCGGCTTCTGGCTCGGCGTGCTGAAGGTGGGCGGGAACTGCAACGATGCGCGGCTGCCGGACCAGATCTGGACCCAGCCGGTCGAGCACAAACGGGCCCTGCTGGCGGGCTACTGGACGGGCGACGGCAGCTGGAGCTACATCCGAGGCGGCCCGAGCGTGATCCTGGAGTGCGGCACCACGAGCCGCGAGCTTGCGGACGGCCTGCTTCGCTTGCTGGGGGACCTCGGTGTGGTCGCCTCGATGCGCGTCGGGCGCACGAACAGATCGACCCGCGACACGTACTGGATCGGGATCTCGGGCGCGGACCAGGTCGAGGGGCTCCTGGAGCTCGTCCCCGAAAGCGATCGCCAGGCCATCCTGGACTCGACCTGCCGGCAGAAGAAGAGCATCGCGCCGACGGGATACCGACCCGACGGGAACAACACCTCCTGGGTTCGCGTCACCGGCGTCGAGCGGCGCCCCTTCGCGGGGGCCGTCTACTCCCTCGAGGTTCCAGGCGCACACACCTTCGTCACCACTGGCGGCCTGGTGACGCATAACTGCTTTCCCAAAGACGTCAAGGCGCTGGCCGCTCTGGCCGAGCGTTTCGACTATCACCCTGAGCTCTTGCACGCCGTCATGGACATCAACCGAGATCAGCGGATGCTCGTCATCGACAAGCTACGCGATTGTCTCGACCAGGAGCTTCACGATCGCGAGGTTGGTCTGCTTGGACTCGCATTCAAACCGAACACGGACGACCTCCGTGAAGCACCCAGCCTGGACATCGCAAAAGTCTTGCTGGCGGCGGGAGCCCACGTTCGCGCCTACGACCCCGCGGCGATGGACGGCGCGCGGATCAAGCTGCCTGATGTCGAGTACACCCGCGATGCGTACGGCGTTGCCGCCGGCGCCGACGCCGTGGTTCTGGTCACCGAGTGGAACGAGTTTCGCCACCTCGACATGGCGCGGGTAAAAGCCTCGATGCGCAGGCCTGTGCTCGTCGACGGCCGCAACATTTACGACCCTGTTGCGATGCGCGGCTTTGGGTTTACGTATCGAGGTATCGGCCGCGACTAGCTCCACAAGGCAGCGGGCCGTGTTGTCGGGCGGTGCCGGCTTTATCGGTTCACATCTCAGCGAGGCGCTGCTCGCGCGCGGCATGCGCGTGCTGGCTTTGGACAATTTCATCACAGGCTCGCGCGACAACCTGAGCTCGTTCGCGGGCAATTCCGATTTCGAGTTTCGTCAGGCGAACGTCAACGAACCCGTGACGATCGACGGCGACGTCAGATACGTCCTCCACTTCGCCTCGCCCGCCTCGCCGCCGCAGTACGACTCGAATCCGATCCACACGCTCAAGGTCGGCACACTCGGGACGATGAACATGCTCGGACTCGCGCGTGCGAAAGGCGCGACCTTTCTGCTCGCATCAACCTCCGAGATCTATGGCGACCCGCTCATCCACCCGCAGCCAGAGTCGTATTGGGGCAATGTCAATCCAATCGGGCCGCGCGGTTGTTACGACGAGGCGAAGCGCTGCGCCGAGGCCTTCGCCATGGCCTATCACCGGGCGCATGGCGTGGACACCCGCATCATTCGCATCTTCAACACCCACGGCCCTCGGATGCAGGTTCAGGATGGGCGGGCGGTGCCCAACTTCATGGCCCAGGCGATCCTCGGCAAACCGCTCACCGTTTACGGCGATGGCTCCCAGACACGGAGCCTCTGTTACGTGTCGGACCTCGTGCGTGGGGTCCTGGCCGTGCTCGAGAAGGGCGACGAGATGCCGGTCAACCTCGGCAACCCCGAGGAGGTGACCGTGCTGGAGCTGGCGAAGATCATCGTCCGCCTCGCCGGCTCCGACAGCCCAATCGAGTTTCTGGCCCTGCCGGTCGACGACCCCAAGCAGCGGAGGCCAGACATCACCCACGCGCGCAAGCTCCTCGGCTGGCAGCCGGAGATAGACCTCGAGAACGGACTCGCCTTGACCCTGGAATACTTCCGTCGGGTGGTGTGAGCCCTACCCGACCGATGACGATCACCGACGAACAGATCCGGCGCCTGATCCGCGATGTCCCTGATTTCCCGCAGCCCGGGATCATCTTCAAGGACATCACGCCGCTGCTCGCTGACAAAGCGACGTTCAAGGGCGTCGTCGAGAAGGTGTGCAGCCATTGGGTGGACCGGCCACCCGATGTTGTGACGGCGATCGAAGCCCGCGGGTTCATCCCGGGAGGTGCAGTCGCACTGGGGCTCAGCGCCGGTTTCGTACCCATCCGTAAGCCTGGCAAGCTGCCCTGGAAGACGGTCAGCCAGGACTACGAGCTCGAATACGGGACGGACCAGCTCCAGATCCACGCGGATGCGGTGAAGCCAGGTGAGACAGTTCTGATCGTGGATGATGTGCTTGCGACCGGTGGCACCGCCGCGGCCGCCACGCAGCTGATTCGCAAGCTCGGAGGCATCGTGCTCGGCGTGCACGTGCTCATCGAGCTGAGCTTTTTGAAAGGGCGCGAGCGGCTGCAGGGGATCGAGGTCGTGAGCGAACTTGTTTACTGAGGAGAAGAGATTCTTTTGAAAGTCAGCGCGAAAGGCAGTGACGTCAAGGACCTGAACCTCGCCGCGGAAGGTCAGGACCTCATCGATTGGGCGGCGCGAGAGATGCCGGTGCTTCATCTCATCCGGCAGCGCTTCGTCAAGGAGCAGCCGTTGAGGGGCTTGAAGCTGGGCGCGTGCCTGCACGTGACAAGCGAGACGGCCAACCTCATGCTCACCTTGAAGGCGGCAGGGGCGGATATCGCTCTATGTGCATCGAATCCGTTGTCGACCAACGACGCGGTGGCGGCCGCACTTGCCGGCCAGCACGGCATCAAAACCTACGCGATTCGCGGCGAGGATAACGACACTTACTACCAGCACATCGAGGCGGCCCTCGACCACCATCCCGAGCTGACGATGGACGACGGCGCCGACCTCGTGTCCGTCCTCCACAAATCGCGCCAGGATCAGCTGGGCGAAGTGATCGGCGGCACCGAGGAGACGACCACTGGTGTGATCAGGCTTCGCGCGATGGCGGATCGCGGCGTGCTGCGTTACCCGATCGTCGCGGTCAACGAGGCCGACACGAAGCACATGTTCGACAACCGCTACGGCACCGGGCAGTCGACCATCGATGGGATCATCCGCTCCACCAACGTGCTGCTGGCGGGCAAGACCTTCGTCATCGCGGGCTACGGCTGGGTCGGGCGCGGGCTGGCGTCGAGGGCGAAGGGCCACGGCGCGGACGTCGTCATCACCGAGGTGGATTCGGTGAAGGCGCTCGAGGCGGCGATGGATGGCTTCCGAGTCATGAAGATGGACGAGGCGGCGCGGGACGGCGACATCTTCGTCACCGTCACCGGCGACGTCAACGTCCTCGATCGCAAGCACTTCGAAGCGATGAAAGACGGTGTCATCCTGGCCAACTCGGGCCACTTCAACTCGGAGATCAACCTCAAGGTGCTGGACGAGATGGCCACCGGCGTGCGCCAGGTCCGGCCGTCAGTGCAGGAGTACAAGATGCCGGACGGGCGCCGCCTCCACGTGCTCGGAGAAGGGCGCCTGATCAACCTGGCGGCGGCGGAAGGCCACCCTGCGGCTGTCATGGACATGAGCTTTGCCAACCAGGCGCTGTGCGCCGCTTACATCGCCGCCAACGCCAAACAGCTCGAGAAGCGCGTGTACGACGTGCCCGACGACATCGACAAGGAGGTCGCCCGGCTCAAGCTGCACGCGATGGGCATCGCCATCGACACGTTGACCCAAGAGCAGGAGCGCTACCTCTCGTCCTGGGAAGAGGGGACCTAACCCATCTTCGGGCCCGCTCGGCGCACGTGGGTGCTGGGCGGGGGCGGCGCTCGAGGCGCCGCCCAGGTTGGGGTGCTCCAGGGACTGTTCGAGGCGGGCATGGAGCCCCCCGCGGCGATCACAGCCGTCAGCGTCGGCGCGCTGAACGGCAGCTGCATCGCGGCCTACCCGTCACAGGCCGGCGTGATGATGCTGCGCGAGCTCTGGATGTCCCGGCAGGCGCTGGAGGTGTTCCATGCGCACCCGTTGGGGGTCATCCTCTCCGGCCTACGTCGCGGCCAGGTGAGCGCCCTCCCACAGGACAACGTCCGGCGCCTGGTCGAGCGGGCCCAGGCATTGACCGGCATCACCACCTTCGAGCAGATGCGCGTGCCCCTCGCCGTCGTGGCCACCGACCTGAACGCAGGTAAGCCGGCCGTGTTTCGGGCCGGCGCATTGACCCCCGCCCTGCTCGCGTCTACGGCCATCCCGGGCGTCTTTCCCTCGGTTCGCATCGACGGCCGAGAGCACATGGACGGCGGGATCGTCGATAACACGCCGCTCGACATCGCGATCGATGAGGGTGCGAAGGCGATCCTCGCCATCAGCCTCATGGCGGGAGGCGAGAACGAACGGGCGCCGACCACCGGGCCGGAGCTGATCGCGCGAACCC
Source organism: Candidatus Dormiibacterota bacterium (assembly GCA_035473835.1). Classification (GTDB taxonomy): domain Bacteria; phylum Chloroflexota; class Dormibacteria; order Dormibacterales; family Dormibacteraceae; genus UBA10449. Next base: position 5,477 of record DATINX010000203.1, read on the forward strand.
TCCAGCTGTCGCTGCACCACCAGATGCTGAGCGACTACGAGCGGCTGCGCGACCGCGCGCGGATCACGGTCATCTGCCCGATCACGGCTCCCACTGCCAGCTGGCAGATGAAGCGCGAGCACATCGATGAGGTGATCGAGGC
>DATINX010000204.1:0-8368 GCA_035473835.1 Candidatus Dormiibacterota bacterium
CGCCATCGGAAGCCGGCTGTTGGGGTTCACCCAGGAGCTTTTCGACGACTCGCGAAGGGTCGATCCGGAAACGCAGGCGATGGTGGTCCGTGAGATGGCAGCGAAGTATCCGAACCTAGTGGAGATAGCAATGGCGGCCTCTCACGATGGAGAGTCAGTCGTGGGTCAAGGTTGCGATGATCAGTTCGAGTTCGAGTTCGCGTTGGATCTTCTCTTGGACGGATTCGAAAGTCTCAGGCAGCAGGAGGGCAACTTCGGGGATGCTCTAGGAGACGGTCGACCGTAAGACAATCGACAGGTGCAACGATATTGGTCTCAACCCCGCATTCGACCAAGTGGTGTTTGAAATTGTTTGCTCAGAGAATTTCAAACGGTTACCTCGAGCATAGGCACCGGACTGCTGTCGGTCCGGCTAAACCATCGCTCCCGTATCGGGCTTGATCGCGACGACTGGCTTTTGAACCGCATCGTTGATCTCGAGGTGAAATAGGTCCGGCCGGGCATAGTGACCGGTCACGTCGAAGTCAAACTTCCCTCGCGCCACATCAGCGACGTCAAGATCCGCAAAAAGAATCGTCTCTCCGCTGAAGTCAGGGCCTGCCAGCACATTGCCAAGCGGACCGACGATGCAGCTTCCACCGAGGCAGACAACATCCTCCGGCTTGGAGGCGAGCTCGTTTGGGATGTCCGCTGGAAAGTCGGAGAGCCTTGTGAATTGGTTCGCAGAGAGAACAAAACAACGACCCTCCAGAGCGATGTGGCGCACTGTGGAGAGCCACGTTTCCCGCCCATCCGCAGTCGGGATGCAGTAGATCTGGATGCCCTTTGAATACATGGCCATTCGCAGCAAGGGCATGTAGTTTTCCCAGCAAATGACCGCTCCCAGCCGCCCGAACGGCGTGTCAAAGACAGGGAGCGTTGAGGCGTCGCCGAAACCCCACACGAGCCGCTCAGCCGCGGTAGGCATGACCTTGCGATGCTTCCCCAAAAAGCCGGCCGGCGAGAAGAACAAGACGGTGCAATAGAGAGTGCCTCCCTCGCGCTCGACGACTCCGACGACGAGGTAGATCGCGAGCTCAGTAGCCAAGGCGGTGAGTTCGTCCACCGCCGGACCTGGCACGTCGACTGAGCTCTCCCAGTACCTCCGGAAATGGTCCCGGCCCTCTGGTGTGCGCTGGCCGATGACGGCGCCGAACGAGATGCCTCGCGGATAACCAGAGATGAATGCCTCGGGAAACAGCACGAGACGCGCTCCCCCAGCGGCCGCCTCGGCGGCCAGCTTCCGAACCTTGGCAAGCGTTGCAGAGCAGTCGAAGACAACCGGCGCGGCCTGAACCACAGCGGCTCGCCCGGCCCCGGTAATGGTCACAATCTGCTACCTACTTGACACGGGCCGCTTGCTTCGGACCTGGAGTTCCTCGACCAACCGTCTTGTCACCGGCACAGCGACACCCGTCTTTGCTGCGTGCCTGACGACAGCACTGCCGATTGCGTCGAGTTCGAGCGGGCGTCTGGCGGCCTGGTCGCGCTGCATCGACGACTCCATCGTCTCTGGAGCCGAGTCCAGCAAGCGAACCACCGCCTCCGGGTCAACTGCAGCCCCCTCCGCCTGGGCAACGGCGGCTACCTCGGAGATAACAGCAATGAAGTCCTCCCGCCGTCGCGTGCGAATCACGCCTGCATTGGCTCGCTCGTGCGTGGTGAGCAGCGCCAGCGGTGCCAGCATCACCAGTTTGTCCCAGAGCATGGCGGTTTCATCGTCGCGCACACGGACATCGAGCCCGGCCGCTTTCAGCTGAGCTGCGACCAAATCAACCCGACCCACGTTATCGGCGGATGCGGCAATCTCAACTGAGGCGAAGGGGCTCATGTGCCGAATCAAACCCGGCTCGACCCTGGCTGCCTCTACCCGGATGGTTGCCGCGACCACGCTGGACGGAGGGTAGATGGCCTTTAAGAGCTCAATGTGGTCGATGCCGTTGAGAAAGGGGATCACCAAGGCCGTCCCGAGGGAATCTGCAGGCACTCGCTCGAGCGCCTCCTGCAGCTGGGTGGACTTGACCGTGATGAAGCAGGCGTTCACCGCTTCCTCCAAGCGGTTGGCTGTTCGCACCGAGACTCTGAAGTCCCCAAAGCGGTGACTCTCGATTCGGAGGCCGCGTTCGGCTATGGCGCGCGTGGTCTCCTCTCCCGCGATCACTTGGACAGAATTGCCGATGCGCGCCAACAACGCACCCAGGAGCCCGCCCACCCCGCCGGGGCCGAGAACCGCTACGTTGAGATTCTCTCGTGCCATCGACGAACTCATGATATTGCCGACGCAAGCAAGTGAAGTGTTGGCATTTCGCAGCTTCGTTGACAGCTTCGCCGGGAGACTCTGTGAGATGTCAGGAAACGCTGTGGGACAGACGCGTCATGGCCCGAGCACCATCGAGACGACGTTTCTCTGAATCAAGTTGTCGTACCACGGCCGCATCAACGAATCGCCTCACCAACGGATTGAGCGTCGATCAATTGAACCCCATCCGCCCACAAGAAGGGCTACGGCAGGATCTCGACGTACCCGTCCGTCCCATGTACGCGGATCCGCTGCCCATCCCGGATCAGCCGGGTGGCATGCTCCACCCCCACGACGGCCGGCAAGCCGTACTCCCGTGCGATCACTGCGCCATGAGTCATCAATCCCCCCACCTCCGTCACCAGGCCCGCGATCGCGACGAACAGGGCAGTCCAGCTGGGGTCTGTGTAGACAGTGACCAGGATGTCGCCCGCTTCGATATCGGCCTCCGCCATGTCCAGGACGACGCGGGCCCGCCCCTCGACGGTCCCAGCTGAGACTGGCAAGCCGGCCAGCGCGCCGGCCGGCACGTCATCGCGTCGGTACGCCCCGGCGATGACCTCGCCATCCGACGTGAGCACCCGGGGCGGCGTGAGCGCTTGATACGAGCTGAACGCGTCCTTGCGCTGGCGGATGAGCTGGTCATCCACCTGTTTCATACGCACTACGTCGTGGAACTCCTGGAAAGTGAGGTAGAAGATGTCTTCCTTGTCACGAAGCACGTGGGCCTGCACGAGGCGCTCGGCCTCTTCCAGCAAGGCCTGCTTGTAAACGAAGTAGCGGCTGACCATGCCGTACTTCGGATACTCCCGGTACCCGATGAAGGTCCGGACGCGGTCGATCATCCGCCTAGACTCTTCGACTTTCCGCTCACCGTCCGGCAACGCCCGCAAGCGCTCCAGCAGCTCCTGTTCCTTCTTCAACGCCTCCTGCCGCCCTTGCTCGAAGCGCCGCTTGCCGGCTCCCGGCTCGAAGTTCTTGACGTTGCCGAGGATGATGGGCAAAAGCGAGGTGGGGCGTTCGCTCCATCGCGGCCTCGTGATGTCGATCTCGCCGACGCAGCGCATGCCGTACTTGTCGAGGAAGGCCCGGATGGCGTCTCGCGCTTCCCGGCCGCCCGCGAGGTTGACCTGCTTGTCCAGGAAGCTCTCGTCCTCGACGTCCTGCAGATAAGTCACCACCTCCTGATGCGGGCGAATCACGTCCGCGACGTCCAGGAGCGCCAGCCCCATCTCCGACGTGACGTTGTGGGGGACGGATTGCGTGAGCGTATCGGCAGCGTTCTTCTCGCCCAGCCACGCCTCCATGTGCTCGTTCAGCCACCACGCGGCCTCCATTGCCGACATGAACACCTGATGGCTCTGCGGGTCCAGCAGGATCCGCCTCAGCTCCTGTATGTCCTCCAGGATGAAGTCGAGCAGCGCGGAGCCGGACTTCCCACGGATGTCACTCTTCAACTTGGCAATGGAAGCCTCACTGCGCTCAATCAGCCCTGTGACGATGGCCGAATCGGTCTCGATGGGGGCGGGCACGCCGCGATCCGGCGTCGCACCTGGACTCGCGTCCCTGAGAGTGGGGATGAAGTCGTCGCGTTCGAGGATTGTCTTTAGCGCGTCTCCGACAAGGGGATCGCCCCTCCCAAGGACCTCTAAGAGACCGGCGCGGCTCGCCGGCGACGCCAAGCCCAAGGCGACATCGACGAACAGCCTCCCGCCGGCCACGTACATCGGCCGAGGTGTGGTCAGCTGCCAAAAGGAGAGCCCCAGGGGCTTCATAGCGTCGGTCATCATCTGCGCATGACCGACGGACACGTAGACGTGGTTCTCCTGGTCGCCGACCGCGGGGATGGGGAACAGCGTCGTGATCGGCCGGCTCTGTACGACCTGGAAGCCGTCATCGACCAGACACCATTCGATGTCCTGGGGGCAGCCGAAGTGCGCCTCGATCCGCCGGCCCAGCCGCGCGAGCTGCACGACCTGCGCGTCCGTCAGCGCTGGCTGCTCCTGCTTCGACGGCTCGATCGGCTGTACCTGTGTTCCGCCTTCGGGCGAGGCAAAGATGGCGCGCTGCTTGCTGGCGACTGCCTTGGCGACGACCTCGCCGTCCCGCACCTTGTAGACGTCCGCGTTCACCAGGCCCGAGACCAGGGCCTCGCCGAGGCCGAAGCATGCCTCCACGGCGGAGACCTTGCGGTTGGAGGTGACGGGGTCGGCCGTGAACAGGATGCCGGCCGCAAACGGTGAGACCATCTGCTGCACGACCACGGCCATGTGGACCTTCCGGTGGTCGAAGCCGTTCCGCAGGCGGTAGGTCACGGCGCGCTCGGTGAAAACCGATGCCCAGCACCGGCTGATGTGCTCGAGGATCGCCGTCGGCCCCACGACGTTCAGGTATGTGTCCTGCTGGCCTGCGAAGGAGGTCGTCGGCAAGTCCTCTGCCGTCGCGCTCGATCGGACCGCATAGGCGGCTTGCTCGCCGAGCCTGGCGAGCGCGCGGGTGATTGCCGCCGCCAGATCCTCGGGGATGGCGATCGCCTCGAGGGTCCGGCGGATCTCGGCGCTGAGCGTGCGGATGGCCTCCCGATCATCCGGGTTCAGGCGCGACAGCCGATCGAGCCGTTCGTCGATCGACGGCGCTTCCGCCATGATCGGCCGGAAGGCCTCCGTCGTCACGCAGAAGCCAGCCGGCACGCGGATGCCCTCGATCCGCGAAAGCTCCCCCAGGTGCGCGCCCTTGCTGCCAACGACCGCGACCTGCGTCCGGTCGATCTCCTGGAAACCCAACACGTAGCGGCCCAACCCGCTCAGCTCCCTCTCGCGAAAGGGCGCTCGCCCGCCAACATCAGGCTAGTCGGACCTCCTCCGGCGATCACCACACTCCGGTCGGCATCAAGCCGGTCGCGGGCAGCGCATCACATCCCTCGGCCGCCGCCGCGACCCATAGGCCCGACAACAACACACGCATTTCGCTACCCCCATTTCCGTAGGTTCTGGCCCCGGCCGGCGATTATGCGGCACGACCCGGGCCTTGCCGCAAGCCCCCCGGTGCGGTATACATTGAGATAGGAAGGGAGCGAGTACTCCCCTTTCCCTTTATCGTCCGCTGTGGACGGACACCCTCTGCAAAACGGCAGCGCCGCCGGTCCAGGAGGATCTTTCAGCTGGGCCGCGGCTATTGGTTCGATTCCTCGCGACCAGTGGTGTCAAACAACGACCGGGTGGACAAAGGCGTCCGCTGAGGTTGGGCATAGAATCTTCGTCATCCGTTCGCTCTGCAAGCATCAAGACGATCAGCGTGGGAACTGATATCGCGGCTTCGCATGTCGCACTGCTGGTCACGGATCTGCAAGTCAGTTACGGCGCCAAGCGGGCCGTGCAGGGTGTGTCTCTCCAAATCAGAGACGGCGAGATATTTGGCTTGCTGGGTCCAAACGGCGCCGGAAAAACGAGCACCCTCAGTGCGATAGAAGGACTCTTGAAGCCAGACTCGGGATCAATTCTCATCGGAGGCATCGACGCTCGGGCCAATCCGACCTCAGCCAAAGCCAGGATTGGGGTTCAACTTCAATCGACCAGCTTCCACGCGTCGTTGAACATTGGCGAGATCGTGTCGCTGTATGGGGGTCTCTACGGGTTGTCCTTGTCACGGGTGCAAGTCCTCGACTACCTGCGTGACATGCACCTGGACCAGGAAGCCTCGAAACACTTCGGCCAGCTTTCGGGCGGTCAGCAGAAGAGATTGTCGCTGCTGATCGCAACCCTCCACGATCCCGAGCTGGTCCTGCTCGACGAACCGACCGCCGGTCTGGACCCTCAGGCGCGGCGCCAGCTCTGGGATCGCATCGATTCCATCCGCAAGACGGGCCGAAGCATTCTGTTGACGACCCACTCCATGGAGGAAGCGCAATCGGTCTGTGACCGGGTCGCGATCATGGACCACGGACGGATTCTCACCGACGACACGCCCGCAGGCTTGATCGAGAAGCACAAAGACGACCCGGCCGTCCGCGCCGTGGCGAGAGGTCAGGTAACCCTTGAGGACGTGTTCATCGGGTTGACCGGGGCTGACCTCCGTGAGTGAGGCTATGGATCGCGCTCGACCCGTGGCGGCGCCATCGCTGCAGGGAATTCTCAAAGCCCTGCTGAGGGCCGACTTCACGGTTCAGTTGCGAAACGGACGCGCCCTGATTCTGAACTTCGTCATGCCCCTCGTCCTCCTCTACGGACTGTTCGCCAGCAAACGAGGGAGCCAGCTCGGCAACGCTGATTTCAGAGTTGCAGTCGTCCTGATGACCGGCATGCTCACCTTGGCCATCCTTATCTACTCGATCACGATTGCCAGGGATCGTGAACGAGGAGTCTTTCAACGCCTCCGCGCCACCCCCGCTCCCGGCTGGACGATCATGGCCAGCCGGCTCGCCGTCCAGGAGGTCGCGATTCTTCTCCTGGCGGTGGTGGTTTTGGTCGCCGCCCGCCTCCTGGAAAACATCACCCTGAGCCCCGAGGCTTACGCTCTGGCCCTAGTCGTCGTGCTTCTCAGCTCGGCGATGTTTCTGGGCATCGGACAAGCCGTGGTGGGACTCGTCAAATCTGCGGACACGGTCAATGCTGTGGCGCCGTTGATCTATCTACCCGTGCTTGCTTTGGGGCTGTTCGGTCACTCCACGGCATTCGGAGATAGCTTCGAGACCGTCGCCCGCTGGTCACCAGGCGGGGTTGTCGCCCTGCTGTTGTCGGGCGCGATGCAGCCAAACTCGTGGACCTCTGACACGTGGTGGGCTCTGGTTGCCTGCCTCGCCTATTCGGTCTTGTTTGCCGGTATAGGCATCAGATGGTTCAGGTGGAGCACGACCTGATCGCACTCGTCAGCTTCTTCTGAGCTTTGACAGCTTCGCGATCCAGGAGTTCCCTCGGGCCGGACTATGCTCCGTGCGTGGAAAAGAAAGAGCTGCTGCGCACGATCACCACGGCCCACCGCGAGCTGGCGCAGCTCGTGGAGCGCATCAGCGACGACCAGCTGCGGGATCCGGCAATGGGCGACTGGAAGGGCAAGGACGTGCTCGCCCACCTGGCCTGGTGGCACGACCACTCGGTGCTCGTGATCGACGGCCTGCGTGCCGGCCGCCAACCGTACGACGGGACCGATCCTGCGAACACCACCGACGCCCTCAACGAGCGCGTCCACGGCGAGCACCTCGACGATCCCCCGGACGTGACGCGGGTTGCCTTCAATCAATCGTTCGAGCGGCTCCTGGCGGCGATCAAGCCCCTGACCGACGACGACCTGTTCGGCGCGGACCGGTGGTCGTGGCTGGGCGGAGAGGCGCTGGTGGAGACGCTGCTCTGGGACACCTCGCGTCACTACGAGGCACACCTCGAGCACCTGGCGCCGTTGGCCCAGAACGCCGGGACATAACCTGGCCGGCCCTAGCGACTGCCCGTCTCAGTCTTCGCGAATCCCGCAAAAGAGCCGCGGTCTGGCGACGACAAAGCGCCGATGACCTATGTCGCTTTTCTGAGGGGCGTGAACGTCGGGGGCAAAGGCATCGTCTCGATGGCGGCCATCAAAGAGGCCCTCGTCGCCCTCGGTCTGTCAGATGTACGGACCTACATCAACTCGGGCAACGTCATCTTCTCGACCCGAGCATCGGACGCTCAGCAGCTCACCGCCCGGATCGAGAAGGCGCTCGAGCAGCGCACGGGCATGGCGATCAAGATGCTTGTCATGGACCACAAGACCCTGAAGAAAATGGTCGCCGCGATTCCGCGTTATTGGGTCGACGACAAAACGATGCGGACCTATGTCCTGTTGCTGTGGAAGGAGCTCGACGATCGCAGGATCCTCGACCGACTCCCGATCAAGCCCGGCGTCGATGAGCTCAGGTACACGCCTGGGGCTGTCGTCTGGCGCGTCGATCGCGAGAACGTGGGTAGGAGCCAGATGAACAGAATCGTCGGCACGCCCATGTACAAGAAGATCACCATCCGCAGCGCGAACACGATGCGAAAGCTCAACGAGCTGACCGCGACA
>DATINX010000205.1:0-3342 GCA_035473835.1 Candidatus Dormiibacterota bacterium
CTGCCTGATGGCCGGCCTCGATGGCATCAAGCACAAGATCCTGCCCCCAGAGCCGGTGGACAAGGACATCTACGAGCTCGACGGCGCGGAGAAGGCGAAGATCAAGTCCGTGCCAGGCTCGCTCGGCGAGGCACTGGACGCACTCGAGAAGGATCACGCATTCCTGCTCGAGGGCGGCGTGTTCACCAAGGACGTCATCGACACCTGGATCGACTACAAGCGCAAGAAAGAGGTCGACCAGGTGGCGCTTCGACCGCACCCGTGGGAGTTCATGCTCTACGCCGACGTCTAGACGGTATGAGCGGGAACCTCGGCGGTTCCCGCTCATCGCCGGTTCGGCTTCGCCTCCCCGCATCGCGGGGAGGACGGCTTGCTCGCTGCGCGAGCAAGCCAGGTGGGGAGTGCCACTCTGGAACCTTGAGTCTTACATCCCGAGCATTGCGCGGGCGCGGAGGGCGATCGAGATGGCGACCCGGGTCTCGGGGTCGTCCAGCTGCAGGCCCGTCAGCCCCTGGATTCGCTCGACCCGGTAGCTCATCGAGTTGATATGAATCCCAAGCTGCCGTGCCACGGCTCTGCGGATCCAGCGCGCCGACGACAACGCTTCCAGGGTTTCGAGCAGCGGCGTGTCCCTCGACTGCGCGTACTTCAGCAGCGTCCCCAGCAGCTCATCGACGAAACGGCGTAGGGCGTCTGGGCTCTGCACCTCCAGGAGCAGGCGAAAGGCCCCGAGCGAGCGGTATGACGCGACCCGCCCGCGCCCACCCGCCCGGCGGGTGAGACGCAGCGCCTGGCGCGCCTCCAGGTGCGACCTGGCCAGCTCGCCAACCGAGTTGGCCAGGTTGCCGATACCGACCGAGGCAGAGCCAGGCTTCATCACCGGGGCGGCACCACCGAGCACGAGGGCCGCCAGCTTCTCGACCGCCTGCAGGTCCGCCGCGATCTCGTCAGGGATGAGGAAGACGGCGGACGCCGAGCGGACGAGCGTCAGCGCGCCCGGGAGCCGAGACCTGATGAGGCCGCTCAGCGCCGCATCCAGGCGATCCTGCTGCACCCGACCGGCAAGCGCCGCCTCGGTCTCATCATCATCCGGCTCGAGCACCACGACCCAGGCCTTATGCGGGAGGCGGTGGCCGAGACGCTCTGCCTGCCTCGCCACCCGCTCTGCCTCATCACCCTCCATCCCTCCTGCGAGGACCTCCTCGACGAGGTCGCCGCGCAGGCGGCGCTCGACCTCGGCGGCCGCACGCTCCTTGGACAGCTCCAGCGCCAGCACCGTCGAGCCGTGCTCGAGCGCGCGCCGGCGCCCGTGCGAATCGATCGTCTGCGCATCGACGCCGACGGCCAGCAGCGCAAGCAGGTCCGCGCCCGCGCGCACCGGGACGACGTCCAGCGACCGCGCCGGCCGGCCCGCGTTGATGCGGACCTCGCGCGCGCCGGCTTGCGCGATTGGCATCGGAACGTGGATGCGCGCCGGCATGCCGTCAGAGGACTCCCCCACCCCGCGGACTCGATAGCCGTCGGGTGAGTACAGCGCCGCGCGGCCGCCCGCGAGCGAGCCCACCACCTCGAGGATCGATGGGATCCCCGCGCCTTCCAGCGACAGCCTGGTGAAACGCTCGTGAATGTCGTGCGAGAGCTGGATCTCGCCGAGCTGCACCTCCATCCGGCGCTGCAGCTCGCTCCGCTCGAGGATGCCGGCCACCTGCGCCGCGATCGCGCGCAGGAAGTCGATGTCGCCGGAATCGAACTCGCGCAGGTTGACGGTCTGGACGTTGAGGACGCCGACCAGCCGCGGCCCCGACTCGATCGGTACCGAGAGCATGGATCGGAATCGATCCTCGTCGAGTCCCGGGATCCACTTCCAGTGCGGCTCCTGGCTGACATCGGGAACGACAGCCGGGCGACGCGTCTCGGCGACCCAACCGGTGATGCCTTCGCCAACGCGCATGACCACCTTGTCGACCATCTTGTCGTTGAGGCCGTTCGTGGCCGTGAGGAGCAGCTCTTTTCCGCGTGGGGTGACCAGGTACAACGAGCACACGTCGGTGCCCATTGCCGAGGTCGCCTCGCCGATGATCAGCTCGAGCAGCTCATCCGGCCTCTGGGTCGAGGCGGCCGCCTGGGCCAGCCGGACCAGGAAGCTGAGCTCGCGCGCCGCCAGGCTGTCCGATTCGAACGCGGTGTCAGCCTGGGAGCCGGTCGCCATCCTCACACGGTTCAACTTACGGCTGCTCACCTCATCAAAGCTCGTGTCAAGGGCACAATAGAAGGCACCCCTGTTAGTGTGACTGATACACCCTCAATTGGACCAGCCTGATTGCGGCATGCTATGACATGACTGCTGGATGGGCTTGAACTCGGGGGATGCGGATGAAGCTTCTGGTCGAGATTCTGCTTGCGCTCTTTCTTCACCCACTGGCCTGGGTTCTTTGCATCATCAACATCGTCGCGCGCGGCGACATGAGCGGTCTCAAGAAGCTCGTCTGGATCGTCGTCACGTTCTTCTGGGGCATCGGCCCGATCCTCTATCTGCTGCTGGCCGACGGCTCGTTCTGGTGATGCCCTAAGCCCAGGCCGTCATGAGGGATCGCTCGGCGACGCGTGCACTAATCCTCGGGCTCCTCGCCTTGCCATTCGGCATCTTCGCGCCGTTCGCGATCTGGTCAGGCGCACGCTCCCTCCTGCGCATCCGATCATCGAACGGAGAGCTGACAGGCGCATTTGCAGCCGCGCTCGGTCTTGCAGCCGGCATCGCCGGGCTCGCCGCGCTCGCCGGCGGTGCCGCTTACTGGTTCCTTGCGTCGTGAGGGCACCGCGCTACCTGTGGCGCTCGACGGCGGTGCTGCTCGTCGTCGTGCTGGCGGCTATCACCTATCCCGGCGCGGTGCTGGTCTCGATGATCGTGAGGCTCACGCCGCCGCCGGCGATGTCGTCCGTGGCACCGCAAGGCGCCCTTCCGTGGCTGCACGTTGAGCATCCACAAGGCGCGGTGCCGTATGTAGCGGACGATCGCAACCGGATGGTCCTCCTGCACGGGGCTATCCCCGGCAGCCTGATCGACTTCTGGTCCAGCGCCAATCCCGCCGAGATCGACGCCCCACCCTTCTATCCGATCGACCCGGCGGCTTACGACGGGCGGTGCCCCGACAACTCGCCCACCATGCCGGTGCCTCCCCTCTGCCGTCAAGACCTCGTCGACATGGCGGCACTCGGCTTCAACTCGCTCCGGCTGCCTCTCTCGTGGAGCCTGCTCGAGCCGTCGCGAGGCCAGTTCAACCAGATGTACATCGACCGCGTGGCCCAGGTCGTCGATTGGGCGCGGCCGCTCGGCATCTACGT
>DATINX010000206.1:0-9351 GCA_035473835.1 Candidatus Dormiibacterota bacterium
CTCCTGAAAGCGGCTGGAGTGAAGGTCGGCGACGAGATCGACGTCGAGCTCCAGCGAGTCGAGGCAAGCCGCTAAGAAGCGGCTGCTTTCGATTCACTGATTTCCAACAGGTGTCCGTCCGGGTCCCGAAAGAAGCAGCGGATCTCCCAGTCGTACTCCACCGGCGGGGTCAGGAACCTCGCCCCTCGACTCTTAAGGATGTCGTAAGTGGCGCGGCAGTCTGGAACCCGGATCGTCAGCTCGTGGCTCACCGCATCGCTCGTGTCCGGTGGCGCGAATGTGACGGTCGGCTTGTCGGGCGTTGGTCCGCCGCCGGTGACCAGAAGCAGCCAGGTCCCGGCGAACTTCAGGACCGCCGAGGTGTCACCGTACTCGCGGACCTCCTCAGCGCCCAGGACATCTCTATAGAAGTGACGCGCGCGCGAGAGATCACTGACTACGCGCAATACGGTCAACTCGACCCCGTCATTAGGAAATCCGCTATCCACGGCCGGAGCTTACCGCCTGCCTCAGCTGCATGGCGGTCTTGGCCCCTCGGGCGGCGGCCATAAAGAAGGCGGCAAGCGCGATTAGGGCAACCACAACCATCAGATTGGCGCCGTCCTGGGGCACTCCAACGCTGGTGAGCCCTGCCCAACTGACCGCAATCACAAGCAAGCCCACCAACCAGTAGCAGCCGAGGCCGTCCCTCCACTCCAGGCCTCGTTCTGTTCGGCCGAAAGCAAGGCCGAGCGTCAGCCGCTTGGAGCTCGATTCGGGGTCGCGGCGCGGCCGCTGATCGGATGGCGAATCGGGTTGGTCGCCGCCTCCCCATCCCGTGTCGTGCCGGCCGTACTTGCCAGGTTTATGGCTCACGCCCTGTCCCTCCTCGCATTATCAGGCACCGCCTCGCGGATGCCGCCTCAGCCACGAGGGATGCCGGCTGGGCCGCGTCTAAGGGCACAACTCGCTTAGATCCTGGGCGCTACTTCTCGTCTGGTGGCATTGGAATGGTGTGGATGAGGACGACCTTCCACGCATCGTTGTCTCGCCTGAAGACCAGGCTGGTGGGCGCTGAGACATGCGTCCGGTTTCCTTCCAACGTGTAGTCCTGCTCGAGCCAGCACGTGACCAACCCGGTGTCTCCGAGCACAGACTCGTGGACGTCGTTGATCGTCGAGTGAATATCGTCGACCGTTCCCATGGCTTGTCGAAAGTACGAGCCCGCCGCGTCGATGCCGCGCTGCCACTTGCGGGAGATCTCATCCACCATCTGAACTTCTTGAGAGGCTGAACGGATGATGGCCTCGGCATCCTTCCGGTCGAGGGCATCGAAGAGTTGCCGCGTGGCATTTTCGAGAGCTCCGCCCATAAGTCATCTCCTGCAATGCGACCTGGCGGCCCGCCCGTGTGGACGGGCCGCCGGTCTGGGCAATCGTCAGTCGTCCTCGTCGAAGAACACGCCGTTTCGCTCTTCAGCTATCTGCGCGAAGTTCACCTTTTGAGCACCATCAGTCGTGTGGAAGCTGTCGGCGCCTGTGCGGCCGCTCCACGTGAGATGTGCGCCCGTTTGGACAAAGTCCATCTGGAACGGCTTGGTCGGGTCGCTGAACGAGCCCCGCTTCTTGGCCCCGAACCACCGAAGGTTGAACGATACGGTTCCGGCCTGAGGTGGCGCGAAGTGAAACAGTCCGTTGGGAATGCTGCCGTAGTCATGAATCGAGAGGTTGTGGAGCTTGAGCGAAGCCTCAGCATTCTCGAGATCGGCATCAACCGCATGGTCCGGAATAGCGATTGTCCAGAAGAGGCCGCTGGCGGTGATTCCGGGGTCGTAGTCGTGGATCTGGGTCGCGAACGTCGGGTCAACCTGACCCGTGTATACGTCCAGTCAGATGAACGCAAACGTGCCGTGGTGGCGCCTGCCGTCCGCACCGACGTAGACGCCTTTCATGAAACGGTTGTCCGAACCGAAATGGGGTCCATCCAACGCTTGACCGTTGTGTACTCCCGCTCCAGGGCCCTCGATGTCCGCCACACCGACCATGCCTTTGAAATTGAAGATCGAAGAAACGTCGGTGTTGGCGGCGGGTCCATTGAAATGAAACAGGACCGGACCGCTTGGCCCGGTGATCGTGGTCCCGTACGGGATCGGAGTCGGGGCCACCGAGCCACTGGCCCTGGCGACCTGCGGCATCCAGACGCTCGAGGTAACCGCCGCTCCGCCGGCCAGGCCCGCAGCTGTCAGGAAATGGCGACGAGACAGCGCTCGCTCCCAGAAATGAGCATGAGCATGCGGATGGTCCGCGATGGGCGAAGCTGCGAGCACCTGCAGCCCCTGTTCAGTGAGGTTCATAGGCCCCTCCTTGCCCCCACGGGGACGCTTGCTCGGCGCGCCTTATGCACCGATAAGCGAGAGCTTACTGCTCGAAAGAGGAAAGTGCACGAGAAAGAATTGAGCTCGGCGTTATCGCTTGGCTACGAGAGGTTGCCGGCTCGACATATCTCGTGACACGGACCAGCTCTCCTGCAGTCTCCTGGTCGCCACGTAACGCAACGACCGGCCGCCGCCCTCCTGCCCGAGCCAACCCTCTCGACGGAGCCGCTGCAGGTCCTGCGTTGCGGTCGGGCCCGCGATGGCCGCCTCGCCTCGATAGTCGGAGTTGGTCACCGGCAGGCCCAACAGGGCCTGGTCCAGCGCGATGACAAACCGTTCCGGATAACCATTCTCGCGGGCCAGGCGCGAGCAGAAATAGTGGCGCGCGTAGGCGATCTCCAGCCAGCGCCGCCGCTCCGTCGCCTCGAACACGTGGGCCTCGATGCAGAACTCAACCCACGCGGACGCATCACGGTGAGGGTCGTAGGCCAGGCCCTGCACCTCCTCCAGCACGGCGTAGTACTCGCGCGTGTGCCGGCCCAGGTACGGCTCGATCGAGACGAGCTCGGGACGAAGAAGTCCCTCCTTGGCGAGGACCAGTGATTGGACGATGCGGGCAAGCCGTCCGTTTCCGTCTCGGAAAGGATGGATGGAGACCAGGTTGAGGTGGGCCATCGCCGCGCGAATCACGGGGTGACGCGACAGGTCGCCCGACTCCAACCAACGCGCCGCCTGATTGACGAGGGTTGGGACCTCGCTCGACGCGGGTGGGCGGTAGGGGTCGCGGCCGAGGCCTCGCGTCACGATGACCGGTCCCTCGCGCAGCCTCCCAGGGCCGGCTTCGGGCTGCGGGTGACAGACCAGGAAATGAAGGTCGAGGATCGTCTGCCCGGACCATTGGAACCGCGGGTCGTCGGCAAGCACTGCCACCCGATCCATCGCTTGCGCGTAGGCGGCGATGATTCTTTGGGTCTCGTCCGACGCGCCGGCAGGTCGCCGCCCCGCCAGGATTTCGACGGTGTCCTCGATGCTGGCGCCGTAGCCCTCGATCGACGTCGATCCGACCGTGGCCTCCGCCGCCGCCAGCCGGCGCAGCGCGCCGGTCCACGGCTCGGCGGAATCGCCTAGATGCTGGGCCAAGTAGCGGCGCAGCTCGTCGAGCTCGTCCAGCCGGCGAAGGAGGGTGGTCGACTTGGCGGGGGTGGCATAGATTGCCATGGGAGGAGTATAGGCGAATAAACGATTATTCGCCTATTCCTTGATCGAAAACCTGCCCTACTGTCGGGGGAGGCTGCGGCTCAGTAGCGCCAGCAGGGCCGCCTGGTCCGGAGCGGCCAGGTCGGAAACACCGGGGGCGGCCGACAGGATTGCTTCCACCCGGCGCCTCATCCTCCGTCCGGACGCGGTCAGCGCCAGGTTCTTGACGCGCCGGTCGGTCGCGAGGTGCTGCCGCTCGATCAGGCCACGCGCCTCGAGGCGGTCCACGATCCCTGTCACGTTGGACGGATCGCAGTGAAGCTTGCCGGCGGCCTCATTCATCGGCAGCGCGTCACCGAGCTGCCGCAGCAGCATCGCCTGCGGAACCGTGAGGTGGAGCTCCGCGAGCTTGGTGTCGTAATAGCCCGTCAGGCTCCGGCTCAGGTTCATGAGGAGCCGGACGATCTCCTCCGGTTTGGTCGCTGCCATCGCGAAACCAAGTTTACTTGACACCGTAGATGATGTCGAGTTAGATTATTGAAGCTTCAAGTAATTCAACCAAACGGAGAGCCCACCAACGATGAGCGCATCGACCACCGAGTTTGCAAAGCCGGCCACCGAAGATGCCCTGAACGAGCTGGCCGATCGTTTGAGACAGAGGAACTATGAGGTCCTGGTCGTCGATAACGCGGCCGAAGCCAAGGCGGCGGCCCTCGAGCGCGTACCCGACGGCGCCGAGGTCTACTCCGGCAAGTCCAAGACCCTCGAAGATGCGGGAATCTTCCAGGAGCTGATGGACTCGGGCCGCTACAACTTCGTTCGCAAGCGCCTGATGAAGATGGACCGCGCGACCCAGGGCGACGAGATGCGCAAGATGACGGCGTCACCCGACTACATAATCGGGAGCGTCCAGGCTGTCACAGACGCCGGCCAGCGCCTGGTCGCGTCCGCAAGTGGGAGCCAGATCGGTCCTCTTTCGGCCGGGGCCAGGACCGTGATCCTTGTGATTGGAAGCCAGAAGATCGTGCCCAACCTGGATGAGGGGTTGCGGCGCATCACCGAGCACGTCATGCCGTACGAGGACAAGCGCCTCAGGGAGCAGATGGGAATCGGCACCAAGCTGACCCGAGTCCTCATCCTCCAGGGTGACTTCATGCCCGGCCGCACGACCGTGATCCTGGTGCGCGACCCGATCGGGGTCTGACTGTCAGGCCCGTCCGGAAACGGGTTTCGAAGCCCCCTCGAAAGGCACGGCGTTTTCCCTAGGTGGAGGCGAGGGGATGCGCCTGGCGATGCTCCGTTACCGAGCCGTCGTGGAAGAGGTGGCACGGCTGGTCGGAACGCCGGAAGGACTCGGGGAGGCTCGTCGGGAGATGGCGGAGCCGCCGCTCGGCGGATAATGCCGCCGTGGCTCAGAGGGCGGCCCTGCCGCTGGACCTCCAGAACTCCTACCGGGAGCGGTATCGCGTCATGCGTCCGGGCTGGACTTCCAGCGGCGAGCAGCTCGAAGCACTGGTGCGGAGCCACGTCAGGCCAAGCAGCAGCGTGATGGACCTGGGCTGCGGTCGCGGCGGCGTGGTCGAGCTCTTCTGGCGGGACGTGCGCCTCGCCGCCGGCCTCGATCCTGACGTTCCGTCGCTGGCCGAGCACCGCGCCGACGGCATGCCTGTGATCCGGGGCCGGGGCGAGCAGCTGCCGTTCGGAAACGAGTCGTTCGACCTCATCGTCTGTATCTGGGTGCTCGAGCACCTGCGGAGTCCCGAGACCGTGCTGCGCGAGGTGTGCAGGGTCCTGCGCCCGGGCGGTCATTTCGTCTTCCTGACGCCCAACCTTCGCAATCCCCTCCTGGCCTTCAACCGTCTCGGGCGCGCCTTGCCGCTGTTGCAGCGCCGCCTGGTGCCTCGCCTCTACGGTCGCGTCGAGGCGGACACGTTCCCGGTCCAGTACCGGGCCAATACGGCGGGCACCATTCGCATGCTGGCGGAGCGGAGCGGCCTCCGGGTCGCCGAGCTGCGCGTGGTGCCCGACCCGACCTACCTCGCGTTCAACAACTTCATGTTCCTGGCTTCGGCGATGTCGGAAGGCCTTCTCCCGCGGGGGTGGGGAGTGCACCTGATCGGCGACCTCGAGCGGCCTCAGGCGAGTTAAGCCCTCGCCCCTGGGGAGAGGGGAGTCGGCGACAATTCGTGCCTATGAGCTTGAGCACGTTGCTGCTGATCGTCGCCCTGGTCGTCTTCGTCGTCGCCGCCATTGGCTGGACTTACAAGAAAACTGATCTGATCGCGGTCGGCCTGGCGGTGTGGTCGCTGGCGGAGTTGATCGGCCGACTCTCGAATCTGAGCCTGAGCACGATCTTGCTGATCCTGGCCTTCATCGCGTTCGTGCTTGCCGCGGTCGGCTGGCGCTACAAGAAGGTCGGCTTGATCGGTGTCGGCCTGGCCCTATGGGTCGCCTCGGCGGTCGTGCCCACCTTCATCCACTAGGGCTAACGCGCGGCCGGAACCCTCGCGGCGCCGCCGCCGCCCGTCAGCCGAGCCGCGATCACCACCGGTACGATCGTGACCAGGATCACGAACGAAACCACCACATTCACCTCCGGCAGCCGCTGCCCGAGGCGGATGGCGCCGAAGATCCAGATTGGAAGAGTGTTCTGCGCACCCGCCGTGAAGGTGGTGACGATCACCTCGTCGAACGAGAGGGCGAACGCCAGCATGGCGCCCGCCACCACAGAGGTCGAGATGAGCGGGAGCGTGACGTCGCGGAACGTCTGAAACCCGTTCGCGCCAAGGTCCATCGCCGCCTCTACGAGCGAACCCTGGGTGCGACGCAGCCTCGCGAGCACGTTGTTGTAGACGACCACGATGCAGAACGTCGTGTGGCCGACCACGATCGTCCAGAAGGAGAGCGGCACGCCGCCAAAGCTGAAGAACGCGTTGAGGGCGATGCCGGTGATGATTCCGGGCAGCGCCAGGGGCAGCACGAACAACAGGCTCACTGCGTCCTTCCCGAAGAACGTCATGCGATGAATCGCGAACGCGGCGCACGAACCGAGCGCGAGTGATAGCGCGGTGGCCACCAGGCCGGCCTGGAGCGAAAGGCCGAGAGCCGTCCTGATTTCAGGATCGTTCCATGTCGCTGTAAACCACTTGAGCGTCAGGCCGGGGATCGGCCAGCTCTCGATGTTGGAAGTGTTGAACGCATAGAAAAAGATGAGTAGGATCGGGATGAATAGGAAGAGCAGAATGAGGCCGGCCCAGATCCTGAGCGCGAGCTTCGTCCAGATTCCTTCCATGGTCTAGAGGGCCTCGAACGCGCCGAGTCGCCTTGCGATGAGCAGGTACACGGCCATGATCGCCACCGGCACCGTGGCCAGGGCGGCCGCGAACGGCACGTTGTTGGCGATGCCCACGCTGCTGTAAACCACGTTGCCGATGAACGTCGAGCCCGCGCCGCCGACCAGGATCGGCGTGATGTAGTCGCCCAGCGTCAGAGAGAACGTAAAGATCGACCCCGCGATGACGCCCGGGATCGCCAGCGGCAAGACCACGTCCAGCACCGCACGCCAACGCGGCGCGCCGAGGTCGGCAGCCGCCTCGAGGAGCGATTCGGGCACACGTTCCAGCGCCGCGTAGGTCGGGATGATCATGAACGGCAGCCAGATATATGTGAAGACGATCCACATCGCGGAGATCGTGTAGCCGATGTTGGCCGCCGGCAGGCCGATCGACTGCAGGCTCCAGTTGAGCAGGCCGCTGTGGTTGAGGATCAGGATCCACGCGTACACGCGCGCGAGGTATGAGGCCCATAGAGGCAGGAGCACGGCGGCGAAGAGGATCGTCTGCGTCCTCCGCGACGCCACCCGGGCCATGAAATACGCGAATGGGAAAGCAAGCACCGCATCGGTGACCGTGACGAGGGCGGCCAGTCCCACCGTGCGCCCGATGATCAGCCGGTACGCCGGGTCGTTGAGGATGAGCCTGAAGTTGTCCAGGTTCCACACCTGGACGATCTGGGTCGTGAAGGTGTCGATGGTCCAGAAGGCGGTCACCAGCAGGAGGACCAGAGAGGTCAGGTAGATGAGCACGAACCAGGCCAGAGGAGGCGTCAGCAGAAGGGCCGGGCGCAGCCAGGGCCATCGCCACAACAGCGATTGAATGGCGACGGCCCCGCCGCCTTTCGGGCGGGGCCGCCGCAGAGTCTCTACCGCCATGTCATCGAGCGGTTAGGCCGTGATCGATGTCCAGGCCGTCTGCCACTGGGCGTAGGGGATGCAGCTGTTGCTCCCGTCAGGGCAGGTGGCGATCGGGGTCTTCCAGAACTTGATGGTGTTGAAGTACGAGCCAGGCGCGTCGGCGTGGTACTGCGCGCATGAGCCGGCCTGGAGCGTCTCCATCTCCGCGCACGCCTTGGTGTTGACGGGGGTCTCACCGAAGAAAAGGGCCTGCTCGGCCTGAACCTTGGGCGTGCTCACGTACGCGGTCCAGAGGTAGGCGCAGTTGGGGTGCGGCGCGTTCGTGGCGAGCATCCAGGTGTCGCCCCAGCCCGTCGCCCCCTCGCTCGGAATGGTGTCGGCGACCGGCGCGTTGGCGGCCTTCAGCTGAATCGTCTGGTACGGCCAGGCTGCGCCGACGACGACGTCTCCGTTCTGGAACAGGGTGATCTCATCGCCCGCCGTGCCCCAGTACTTCTTGATGAGCGGCCGCTGCTGCTTCAGCAGCGCGACAGAGGCGTCGAACTGCTTCTGGGTCAGCTCGTACGGGTCCTTGATGCCAAGGCTGGACTGGGTCTTCATGAGGTAGAGCGCGGCGTCCGCGATCTGGATCGGGTTGTCAGGCACAGTCACGAGGCCCTTGTTCGCCGGGTCGTAGATGACGCTCCAGCTCGTCGGCGCGTTGGGGAACTTCTTCGTGCTGTAGAGCAGCGTGTTCGGGCCCCACTGCAGGGAGATCCCGTAGTGGACGCCGTTGATGGTGTTGTAGCCAGGCGCCTTGAAGAAGGTCTGGAAGTTGTTGAAATCGGAGATCAAGGCGGTGTTCATCGGCTTGACGTCGCCGCCGTAGATCAGCCGCAGGTCGGCGTCACCTGACGCGGAAACCATGTCCCACTGGCCACCGCCGCCGCCCTTCATCAGGCTCACCATCTCGTCGGATGAGCCGGCGTACTTGGCGTTGACCTTGCAGCCTGTGGTGGCTGTGAACTGGTCAACCCATGACTTGTCCGTGTAGCCCTCCCAGGCGATCAGGTTGAGCTGGCCCTCGCCGGGGCCGACCGTGGTGGGCGGCTTCGTGTTCGCGGTCGGCGGCTGCTGGGCTGTCGAGCCGCCGGTGGTCGTCGTCGAGCCGCAGGCGGTCGCTACGAAAAGCGCAGCTGCCGCGAAAAGTCCCAGCCGTCTCCACGCGGCGAGGGATGCCATCGATCTCATTTTCTTCCTATCTCTCCTTGACTATCTCTACCGCCGCGGGTTTCTGGTCGGGCGGCTGCTGCCGATCGAGCACGTAAGTATGCTCGGGCGCCCACGCGAGTCGTATCCGGCGACTCTCCATGCCCTGCGCATCGTCCGCGGTTTCCGAGTTTTGACGCACGGCCACAAGCTGCTCGCCCTGGTCGAGGCGGATGTTGAAGCGTGTCGACTGACCCACATACACCACCTGCTCCACCACACCCGGCTCGACGGTCATGCCCGGCCCCGGGCTGTCACCTTCGAGCAGCATATGAAGCTTTTCGGGACGGACCACGAAGCGAACGCCATCGCGAGTGAGCAGGTTCGAGATCCCGATGAACCCGGCCACGAACTCGGTGGC
>DATINX010000207.1:0-4471 GCA_035473835.1 Candidatus Dormiibacterota bacterium
AGTTTGCACTCCCGGGTGGTTTCCGGCTCCTAGGTATCCTCGCCCCTGGGATGCTGCAGCGACTATGACCGAGAAGGAAGGTATGGCATTCACCCTGTCTCTGAGGACATACGTCGAGGTACCGTTCTGACTCCGCTGTAATTCAGCCAAACGTGAAGTCAAAGGCCTCAACACCCGGACCGACAAACTCGATGTCGAACAGTCGATCCACAATGGGCTCGAGCTGTCGGATCAACTGGTACATCCGCGGCTCGCTCACCATCCCATTGCCCTGCTCGTCAACGTCGATCCCGGAACGTGTCAATGACTTTGAGACACCTGGGTTCAAGAGATTAGTGAGCAAGTGGTGTGATGTTGTGAGTTCTCCGGTGGTCGTGGGCTGAAGGATGATTTTTCTGGGTCTGCAGCAAAAAACGACCGCGTAGGAAGACGCAGGAGCGGCGATCGCGGAGTGACCCTGGGGTCAGGTACCCCCACGATTTGAACGATGAGGCTATTTTCCTTCCCGGACGCGACCGCGCTGGGAGGGTGCTGGGGCGGATTGATCCAGGCCGCCGTCGGCAGCGCGGGCGGTTTCGGCGTCTTGCCTTTGAAGCGCCGCGGGTGGGCGGTGAAGGCGGCCTCGAGCGTGAGGGCGCGCTGCGCGGTGAGCGCGTCGGCGCGAGCATGGTGAACGGCCTCGGGCGGCATCAGGCCGATGCCGGAGTGCCGGTGCACGGTGTTGTACCAGTGAAAGAACTGCTGGCAATGCGTGCGGGCATCTTCGATGGAGCCGAAGCGCTCGGGGAAGTCGGGCCGATACTTCAAGGTTTTGAACTGGCTTTCCGAGTACGGGTTGTCATCCGAGACATGCGGGCGGCTGTGGGACTTGGCAACATCCAGATCGACGAGCAAGGCCGCCACGGGCTTGGAGCGCATGCTGCTGCCGCGATCGGCGTGCAGCGTCAAGGTGCCTGGGGCGATATGCTGTTTGGCCACCGTGTCGGCGATCAGTTGCTCGGCCAGCTCGGCCGCTTCGCGCAGCGCGATCATCCAGCCCACGACGTAGCGGCTGAAGATGTCGAGGATCACGTACAGGTGGAAGCACGTCCACTTCGCCGGGCCCTTCAACTTGGTTATATCCCAGGACCAGACCTCGTTCGGTCGGGTCGCGAGCAGCTCGGGCTTGGTATACACAGGGTGAACTCGCTGATGCCGCCGTTCCCCCACCTGGTTCTGGGCGGCCAGCAGCCGGTACATGGTGCGGATCGAGCCGTGATAACAGCCCTCATCGAGCAGGGTGGCAAAGATGCTCGCCGGCGCGACGTCCATGAAGCGCTCGCTGTCGAGGACCCCGAGCAGCACGGCCTGCTCGGCGCCACTCAACGACAGGGGTGGTCGCGGCCGCTGCCGCCGCATTGACCGTGACCGGCGTAGACGCCGTGCACGATCCCGGTACACGAAGGCGCGGTTTATCGCCAGTGCGGTGCACGCGGCGAGGATGCCGATCTTCGGCCCGAGTTCATGCACGGTGTCGATCACTCGTCCTCGCCCCGATCGTCTGCCGTCGGAAGCCCAAGGGCCACGCACAATTTTTTTTGGGCCTCGATGATGAGCTCCGCACGCTCGAGTTTGCGGCGCAGCCGGGCGATGTCTTTGTTCAAGTGCTCGATCTGCCGTGCCTGGGGATCGGGCTTCGGTCCGCGCTTTTGCGGCGCCAGCGCTGCGCGTTCGGCCTGCGCGCGTTGCCGCCGCCAGGTCGAGAGGTGCGAGGAGTAAATCCCCTCGCGCCGCATCAGCGCACCGATCTCCCCGGACTTCGTGCACCGGTCGGCCTCGGCCAGGATCCGGCGCTTCTCGGCGCTGGAGTACTGGCGGCGCTTGGCCCTGGCGGTGACCTCGGGATCCGGCGGCGCCGCGCCCGAGGACCTATCTCCAGTCGCCCTACGGGCTCCTTCCGTTACGTCCTCGGGCGAAGAAGAAGAGATGTCAGTCATCAGGGAAGACTTCAGAACTGCGGCCATGAGTGGGTCCTACCTCTGTACTCTAAATTACCGGAGGCAGGTGTCTCACCTCACATTGGCACGGGGGGGAGCGAGAAGTCAGCCGAGGTCGTAGTAGCCGTGCACTTAAGGCGGCGAAGGACTGAACGAGGAGGAGAGCGCAACGGACGTGAGTCTCGACAGCAAATTGCCTCAGATGTCCCGTGTATACGGAAGCTCCCCGGTGGGATCGCGAATGAAGTCTGCGATGCGCCCCGCCGGGAGTGAGGAAGCGCGGCCGGCGGCTCTCGACACCGGGTGCTTGGGAGCGAGCGACCTGATGGAGAGGGTGCTCACGCGCCCTAACCTGCAGGCCGCGTTGAAGCGAGTCAGGCAGAACAAGGGCAGTCCCGGCATCGATGGGATGACGGTGGAGGAGCTGCCGGATTACCTGCGCGAGCACTGGTCAGCGCTACGCGAGCGGTTGCTCGCCGGGCACTACCAACCTCAAGCGGTCAGACGGCAGCTGATTCCCAAGAGCGGCGGCGGGGTGCGCGAGCTAGGCATTCCGACGGTGCTCGACCGCTTCATCCAGCAGGCTTTTCTACAGGTCCTGCAACCGCTGATCGACCCGAGTTTCTCGCAGCACAGCTACGGCTTTCGTCCTGGACGGCGTGCGCACGAGGCGATTCTCGCCGCACAAGCCTACATACAGGAGGGACGCCGCTGGGTGGTGGACGTGGACTTGGAGAGGTTCTTCGATCGCGTCAATCACGACGTGCTGATGGGGAAGCTTGCGGGGCGTATTGCGGACCGTCGGATCTTGGGGCTGATTCGTCGCTACCTCGAGGCGGGCATCATGGCCCACGGGGTGGTGATCGAGCGGTATGAGGGGACCCCGCAAGGGGGGCCGCTCTCGCCGCTGCTGGCGAACGTGCTTCTGGATGCAGTGGATAAGGAGCTGGAGCACAGCGGACACGCCTTCGTGCGTTACGCCGATGACTGCAACGTGTACGTGCGCTCGCGCCGTGCCGGTGAGCGGGTCATGCGGCGACTCGAAGGGTTGTACGGGAGGCTCTGGCTTCGGATCAATAAGTCCAAGAGCGCGGTAGCCTTCGTCCAAGGCCGCAAGTTCCTTGGCTATACCTTCTGGTTCGCATCAGGAGGGGTGGTCAAGCGGGCGGTGGCCCACAAAGCCCTTGGCGTGATGAAGGAGCGGGTGCGTCGGATCACACGCCGTAATGCAGGTCGCAGCATCGAGCAGGTCGCCGAGGAACTACGCCGGTATCTGGTGGGTTGGCGGGAGTATTTCCGCCTCGCCCAGACGCCTCGCACCCTGGGTGATCTTGATCAATGGCTACGGCATCGCTTGCGAGCGCTGCATCTGAAGCACTGGCGGCGGGGACGGGTGATCTACCGCGAGCTGCGCGCCCGCGGTCTCACCGCAGATCAAGCTGCCATCGTCGCCGGCAATGCCCGGCGCTGGTGGCACAACTCCGCCCTGCTGCTCAATCGCGCCTTCCCCGTCCGCTACTTCGACCAGCTGGGATTGCCCCGCCTGGCCGCGTAACCGCAACTCCTCGAACCGCCCGGCGCGGACCCGCACGCCGGGTGGTGTGGCAGGGGTCGCGGAGCGTGCGCTCCGCGCCCCTATGCCGATTGGGCGCAGCGAATGTCCGCTCTGTGGAAAACTGAGGGCCAGGGGCAAGTGACCGCTCCTGTTAAGCGTTGTCCGATGGCTGCCCGTGGGCTGAGGTTTCAAGTCGCGGCGACGCCTGACGGGCAGACGTTGGACAACGCCCAAGGGAGGAAACCGCGGAGGCGAACCGATGACGGTCGGGGTGGCGATGGGCTATGGGGATTTGAAGGTTCGCGGCGCTGGATCTGGTGTTGATGGTGAGCGCAGGTGCAGCGGCGATCGCACGGTATGAGTACGCGTGCCGTGACCAAGGGGTGAAGCGCGTCGGCCCGAAGATGGTGTTCCGGTGCGAGGAAGCCGCTGGGGTTGGCGCGCAACCACGGGCGTTCGCGCCGACACGGTTGGATGACCGGCTGGCGCAGAGGTGGGAGGTGAAGAACGGTGCGCGTTCATGAGGGAGCTGGCGCGGACGGCGGACCCCGGATGGTGTGGGCAGGCGCCAAGGTCTCGATGATGATCATCGGCGCACCGCAGTGTCGACACACGAAGGTAGGCCCGGCAGAGCCAGTTGAGGGGTGCGCTTCTTTGACTTCAGCCGCAATGCCACGCGGGTGCTGATGCAGCAGTTGGCGAGCGGTGTCGATATGCCGTTGACGGGTGCCGTTGGCGAGCAGGCCATAGTGGCGGATGCGGTGAAAGCCTGAGGGCAGCAACTGCAGCAGGAAGCGGCGCATGAACTCCTCGGCACTGAGCGTCATGGTCTTGTAGCGGGTCCTGCCGTGAGCGCGGTAGTCCTTCCAGCGGAAGGTCACGCCGCGCTCATCGACCGGCGGCGGCACGATCTGCATGGAGCAGTCGGAGCTGCCGTTCA
>DATINX010000208.1:0-5002 GCA_035473835.1 Candidatus Dormiibacterota bacterium
GTCATCTCGCAGCGCCTACTAGGCACGCAAGAGATCATTCTCATCCACCACACCGACTGCGGCATGCTCACCTTCAAGGACGACGAGGTCAAGGGCAAGATCGAATCCGAAGTCGGCATACGGCCGGCGTTTGCTCTCGAGGCATTTGCCAGTCCCGAAGCCGATGTGAAGCAGTCGATCGCCCGCATCCAATCGAGCCCATTCATTCCGAGGAAGACGAACGTGCGAGGCTTTGTGTACGACGTTAAGACGGGCCGCCTGAACGAGGTTCGGGCCGCGGCGGGAGTCCGCTAGATCGACCCAGCGGGCGCGGGGCCCCCGACACAGCGATAAAGGGGACCCCGCACCACCCCGAGGAGTACGCAATGCGCATCAGGCGAGCAATCACGGTCGTGGGCTGTCATGCGGGCGGAGAAATCGGCAACGTCGTCGTAGGCGGTGTCCTGCCGCCGCCTGGAGCGACTGTCTTTGAGCAGATGAAGGCGCTTGCTCGCGACGATTCACTTCGCCGGCTGCTGCTGCGAGAGCCGCGGGGCAGCGTGGCGGTACATGCGAACCTGGTCGTGCCGTCGCGCCGAGATGACTGCGATGCCGGCTTTATCATCATGGAACCGACGGAGTATCCGGCGATGTCCGGCTCAAACACGATCTGCGTTGCGACCGTTCTGCTCGAAACGGGAATGGTCCGCATGACCGAGCCAGAGACTCGGCTGCGGCTCGAGGCGCCTGCCGGCGTGGTCGAAGTGATTGCGACCTGCCGCGATGGGCGTTGTGAGAGCGTCGAGTTCACCAACGTCCCGTGCTTCGCTGATCGGCTCGACGCGCCGCTCGAAGTAGATGGAGTCGGCACGCTGTCTGTCGAGGTCGCGTTCGGCGGCATGTGGTACGTCATCGCCGATGCCCAAGCTCTCGGCTTTTCGCTACACCCCTTCGAGGCCCGCGAGCTCTCACGCGTGGGTGAGCTGATTCGGATCGCGGCCCGCGAGCAGCTGCGCTGCGTCCACCCGCAGAATCCTGAGATTTCCGGGGTGAGCATCGTGCAGATCGCCGAACCATGGCGCGGAGTCGGCGCCGTGACCAAGAATGCCGTCGTCGTCGCTCCCGGGCGGCTGGATCGCTCGGCGACTGGCACCGGCCTGTCGGCGCGAATGGCCGTCCTCCATGCACGCGGCGAAATGCACGTTGGCCAGGCGATGACTCACGCGTCTGTCCTAGGTTCAACTTTCGAGGGCCGGATCGTCGAGGAAACCACGGTCGCCGGCCGACCGGCGATCGTGCCTTCGATCAGAGGCAGCGCATGGATCACCGGCATATCGCAGATATTCGTCGACCCGTCAGATCCGTTCCCTGAGGGCTACCTGTTGTCTGACACGTGGCCAGGCTCCGATCGACAAGAAGATGTCAAACACGGCTGAGCGGTACACGCCGCCGCTTAATCGCCGACCGCCAGCGCCATGGCGATCACCAAGAGCGCAAACGCCAGCATGGCCGCCCATGCGCGCACGGTGTCCAGGCGCTCCCAACGGCTCACCATGGTCCGCCAGTTGGCCGGAGGCGCTGTCGGGTCCCACCCGAGCGCGGCGGAGTTGATCGGCACCGTGCCGCCGAGCGTCACGAGAATCCAGACCAGGAGCGCAAGGATAGCCGCGAGGCGGAAGCCAAAGGCCAAGCCGAACCCACCCGGGATGATGACGGCGATACCTGACAGAAGTGTCGCGAAGTAGATCGTGGGGACCACCACGCGCAGGCTTCGGATCACTGCTTGACGCACGCGGATGTGCGGCTCCTGGTCAAGGGAAGCGATAGGCCCTCGCACTCCGAATCGGATCACGAACTCCTCACCGGCCAGGATGCCCGCGAGAAACAGATTTGCGAAACCCAGGATTTCTGCGGCGTTCATTGACTCTCCCACTTTTCCGGATCGATGTGCTTACTATCAAACTATTCGATGATCAGCATGTTAGACGATGAGGCTATAGAATGCAAGCGATGACGCGCGAAGACCTCCGCAGCGAGGTCCTGTTGGAGATGCGAGCGCTGAGCACCGCCGATCACTTCATGGACGAGGCCGCCGCGACGATGCTGGGCATCCACACGACCGACCTCCACGCGGGCGAGGTGCTCGGGCGCATAGGCCCGATGACCATCGGCCAGCTCGCGCGGGCGGTCGGACTCTCCCCCGGCGCGGCGACAGCCCTCGTCGACCGCCTGGAAGGAGCGGGCCTGGCGAGCCGGGTGCACGACCCCACCAACCGCCGGCGCATCCTCGTCAAGCCGTCGGCACGAGCCTCGGGCCGCGTCCACATGGTGTTCTCCCTACTGCTCAAGAACGCCGACACGTTCCTCAGCAGGTACAGCGACGAGGACCTCGAGGTGATTCGGGACTTTCTACGGGGGGCGCAAAAGCTGATGACAGAGCGAACTGCCGCGATGCGACGGACTCGGGGCCAAACGCGAGTTGGCAAAGGCTGACTTCAGCTAACCGGCTCCGCAAAGCCAGGGGAGGCGCAGCTGCTTCTCGCCCGGGCCACCAGGAACTTCAAACGAGGGAACGAAAAACCTCGAACCGACGTCCCTCTATAGTCGGCTGACATGTCGGCGGGTGCGGCCGAGGCTACTGCGACCCCAAGAGCATCCGGGTGGAAGGCACTCCTCGTTCTCTTCGGGATCACCTCGTGCATAGAGGCGTTCACGGTTTCCCATGTGTTCAGGTTCATGCCCCTGTACCTCGCCACGCTGCATGTACCGCCGGCCGACGTTCCCGCCTGGACGGGATATCTGAACGCCGCGTTCTTCCTGTTCGGCCTACCGCTGGTTCCCTTCTGGGGTGTCTGGTCAGAGCGCTATGGGCGTATCCCGATCATCGCCCGCAGCGCATTCGTCGAAATGGTGGTCTTCACGGTGCTGTGGCTCGCCCAGAACCGGTGGCAAGCGGCGTTCGGCCTGCTCCTGGTCGGGTTCCAGCTGGGGAACACGGGGGTGATGCTCACCGCTCTTCGTGCCGTCACACCCCCGGGCCGTGTCGGGTTCGCAATCTCTTTGTTCGGCGTTACGCCCTCCCTTGGCTTCGCGCTTGGGCCAACGATCGGCGGCTGGCTGGTCGACCACACCGTCTTCAACCTGCACACCTTGTTCGCGCTCGACGCTGCGATGTCACTGGCAGCCGGCGTGATGCTGCTCGCGTTCGCTCGCGAGGGGAAACGCCCGCCCCGACCGCCCGGATCGACGGTGCAGCTCGCCCTCGGCGCGGTGCGAACGGCTTTGACGGGACGAGTCACTTTGATCGTCTTCGGCGTTTTCGGCCTGGCCTACTTTGCGCAGCAGATCGCCAATCCATTTCTGCCTCTTCTCGTGCTGCGACTCGTCGGCAGCACCTCGGGGGCCGCCGGCCAGATCGGCATCGTCTTCGGAGCGTCGGCTCTGCTGGGTGCGCTCCTCTCCCCTATCGCGGGCGCCGCGGGCGATCGCTACGGCTTCCGGCCGCTCCTGACAGGGGCCTGCATCCTTGCCGCGGGAAGCCTGGCCGACCTGGCGTTGGCACCGAACCTCGCCTGGCTCACCGTGGGCGCGGTCGCGCTTGGGGCAGCGAGCGCCACAGCCATCTCGATGGTATTCGCGCTGCTGGCCACGACCGTGCCCGAACAGCGCCGCGCCACGACGCTCAACCTGGTGCTGCTGCCGATCTATTTCTCATCCGTGGCCGGCGCCATCGTTGGAGCGCTCCTGGTGCGTGAAGGCTTGAACACCGTCCTGTGGACCGGAGCGGCAATCTCACTGCTCGCCACACTGCTGACGACGAGATTGCCCGCGCGATAGGGCTCCCGGCGATCTGGACCGCTTGACCAGTCGCAAGAAATGAGGGTCTTGACATCTGGCCCTGGGTCGATACATACTCGGCATACATACTGAGTATGGATAATCACGAGTTTGTCGCTTAAATACGGGGTGCTCGGGCTCCTGAAAGGAGAGCCCCTTCACGGCTATGAGGTGAAGAACCGCTTTGAGGCGATGCTGGGTGGGACCTGGGAAGTCAACATCGGCCAGATCTACACGACGCTTCAGCGCCTCGAGCGGGACGGGCTCATCCGGCCGGTTGGCCGGCGCGGCGACCGCGGGAAGCTGGCCTACGAGCTCTCGTCCGACGGCCAGAAGGCGCTCGACCAGTGGCTGGCCGAGCCCGACTCTGGTCCTCAGCAGCTGCACGAGGACATCTACGTGAAGCTCCTCCTCGCGACCCGCATCGCGAATGGCGACCTGCAGGGAATGCTCGCTCGCCAGAAGCGCGCCTATTTGCAGCGCCTGCGGGACCTCAACCGGCTGGAAGAACGGGCACGCCGTGACGGCCGCATCGACCTGGCGCGGCTCGTGCGCGGCGCATTACTTCACACGGAGGCAGACCTCAAATGGATGGGCGAACTCTCTTCAGAGCATTTCGGGGCGAACATGGGGGCGGAGGCGGAATGAACGAGCTGGTCCGGCTCACCGACGTGACCAAGGTCTATCAGGGCGGCATCACCGGCGCCCTCAACGGTGTATCCCTGAGCGTCGAGAAGGGCGAGTTCGCCGCCATCATGGGGCCGTCGGGTAGCGGCAAGTCCACCATGTTGAACCTCGTCGCGGGGCTGGACCGGCCGAGCTCGGGCACCATTACCGTCGGTGGCAGCGACGTCGGCAAGCTGGGCGAGGCCGGGTTGGCCCGGTTCCGGCGCGACCACATCGGTTTCGTTTTCCAGTTCTTCTACCTGCTGCCGAACCTGACCGCGCTCGAGAACATCCTCATCCCGGCACAGCTCAAAGGCAACGGAGCGACGGGCCAGGCACGCGAGCTGCTCGTCCAGCTTGGCATCAACGACATCGCGGACCGATTCCCGGCGCGACTCAGCGGCGGCCAACAGCAGCGCGTGGCCATCGCGCGCGCCCTGATCAACCGTCCGACGCTTCTTCTCGCGGACGAGCCGACCGGAGCGCTCGACACGCACACCGGCGAGCAGGTCATGGAGCT
>DATINX010000209.1:0-3080 GCA_035473835.1 Candidatus Dormiibacterota bacterium
GGCGCCGGAGGCGGCTGCGTGACGAACGTGATGGTCTTCGGCGTGCTGAGGAGCTGGCCGGACGCCGTCTTGGCGTTGGGCCCGATCGTCACCTGGTACTGCGTGTTGGGCGCGAGGTTGCCGGTGGTGGGCTGAACCGCCAGCGTGTTCGCATCCCACGAATAGGCGACCGTGGTCGCGGGCGTGATCTGGACAGCGTCCTGTGTGGACTGGTGGTCCATCGCCTGGTTGAACTTGACCAGGATGGGCTGCTGGAGCCGGACCGCGCTCTGGTCAGACATCGGGCTCGTGACGAAGACCTGGTCCGAGACTCCCGATGGTGGGTTGGTGGCCATAAACACGACCACCGTCGCGATGAGGACGACGCCGACGGCGGCGCCCGCCCAGGCCAGGCCGGCGGGCCCGAAAGCCTTGCGCCACCACGGCATTGAGCTTTCGCCCATGCCCCAGGCCCGGTTCATGAGCTGGCGTCGCAGCGCGGAGCGGAAGGCTTCGTCCAGAGGAGGTTCGGCCATGCGGCCGGCGCGCAGGAGCTCGGCCACGTGCTGAAGCTCCCCGTCCTGGAGGATGTCGTCCAGCTCGGGGTCGTGCGGCATGCTCATTCGGCCGGCCTCAGTGTGTCGGCTTCATCGCGAAGGCGGCTCACGCCGCGATGGATGAGGAGCTTGACCGCACCCGCGGTCTTGCCCATCGCGACGGCGATGTCTTCGATCTTCATGTCCTCCTGGAACTTGAGCACGAGAGCTGTCTTCTGTTGAGCCGGCAGCGCTTCGACGAGCACCCAGATCCGCCGGATCTCATCGCGATGCGCGGCCTCCTCTTCGAGCGGCGGTCCGGCGATGGAGAGGTCGTGGAAGTCTTCCAGCGGAGATGACGGACGCAGGGTGCGGTACCGGTCGGCGATGGCGTTGACTGCGATCTGGTACAGCCAGGCAGCAAAAGGTCGCCCCGTGTCCTGGTATCGGGGCATTGCCTTCAGAGCCTTCATGAAGATCTCCGAAGTGACGTCTTCTGCCGCGGTTTGCTCCCTCACTCTTGAATACACGAATCGGTAAATCTGCTGAAAGTGCCGGTCATAGAGCGCCCCGAACTGCCGGGGGTCCCGCTTGGCGCGCTCGACGAGATCGCGCTCGTCATCGCGCTGCAGGTCGCTCACTGGCCGCTCAGCCTGTGCCCGTTCAAACGAGGGGTCTCCCGAACTGGTTACACGGCGGATTGCATACCGGGGCCATACAGCCGTCGATTATCGATGCAGGGCTTGCCCCAGACCTAGTCAGCGCGACAGCCACACAGCATCTTGTGGACGTCAGCGGCGTGTCCACAAGATCTGCTCTGAGCCTGGCCCCGTTATAATCGCCCTGTCCCCAGTGTCCATTGGGAGCCGGCGCCTTTATTGATCGAGCGATACTCTCCGCCTGCGGTTCGGGCGGTCTGGGCCGACCAGCACCGGTTCGAGCTGTTCCTGCGCATCGAGATCCTGGCCTGCGAGGCCTGGGCGCGCGTGGGCCGGATCCCCGAGGCAGCCCTGCCAAAGATCCGCAGGGCCACCTTCGACGCCGCGAAGATCGCCGAGGTCGAGTCGCGTGTCGGTCACGACGTGATCGCATTTCTGACCGTCGTCAACGAGTCGATCGGGCAGCCCGAGGCGCGCTATGTGCATCTCGGCATGACGAGCCAGGACCTCAACGACAACGCGATGGCGGTGCAGCTCGTGGAGTCGTCCCGGATCATCGCGCGCGACCTTCAGAGGCTGCGTGAGACCGCGGCCCAGCTCGCGGTCCGGCACCGCAAGACGCTGATGGCCGGGCGCACCCACGGCGTGGTCGCCGAGCCGATCACGTTTGGGTTCAAGGTCGCGGGCTGGGTCGCCGAGCTGGACCGCTCGCTGGCGCGACTGGAACGGGCGACCGCAGAGGTTGCGGTCGGCCGGGTCAGCGGCGCCGTCGGCACGCACGCGACCGTCGACCCGAGAGTGGAGGAGTACGTCTGCGCCGAGCTCGGTTTGCAACTGGACCCCGTCACGACACAGGTGGTCTCTCGTGATCGCCACGCCGCCTTCATGTCCGCGCTTGCTTTGGCCGCGGGCGCCTTCGAGCGAATCGCGCTCGAGATCCGCCACCTTCAACGCAGCGAGGTCGGCGAGGCGTTCGAGCCCTTCGGCAAGGAACAGAAGGGAAGCTCGGCGATGCCGCACAAGCGCAACCCGGTGATGACCGAGCGCGTGTGCGGCCTGGCTAGAGTCGTCCGCGGTCATCTCGTCACGGCCCTTGAGAACACTGCGCTGTGGCACGAGCGCGACATCAGCCATTCGTCGGCGGAACGCATCATCTTCCCAGACGCCTGTGCGGCCGTCGACTATATGGCGCTTGAGATGACCAAGGTTCTGGACGGCCTCGAGGTGCGGCCTGAAAGAATGCTGCGCAACCTTCAGTTCGGTGGGGGCGTTGTGTTTTCGCAAAGGGTGTTGCTCGCGCTGGTCGACAGCGGCATGAGCCGCGAGGATGCGTATGTGGTGGTGCAAAGAGCCGCGATGCAGGCGCTCGACGATGGAGGTCCCGGTTTTCGTGCGCTGCTCGAAAAGGACGCGGAGGTCATGAAACGGATCGGCGGGCGGATGGACGAGGTCTTCGATCCATGGGCCGGGCTGGAGCACACCGAGCTGGCATATGAACGTCTCGGCCTGGGGGCGAAGGCACGTTGATCGCCGGGCCGCCGGTCCTGGAGACCGACCTCCCGCTCAAGCTGTACGCCCGCGGCAAGGTACGTGACACCTACGAGCTGGGCCCGGACCAGCTCCTGATGGTCGCCACCGACCGCATCTCGGCCTTCGACCATGTCTTGCCCAACGGCATCCCCGACCGCGGCAAGGTCCTCACGCAGCTTTCGATCTACTGGTTCTCCCAGACGCACACGTTCCAGGAGAACCACCTCGTCTCGGGCATGGTGCCGGACCTCCCAGCCTCGCTGCGCGAACGGCGTGACGAGCTCGCGGGCCGGTTCATGATCGTGCGCAAGGCCAAGCGCATCGACTTCGAGTGCGTCGTGCGCGGATACCTCGCGGGCAGCGCGTGGAAGGAGTA
>DATINX010000210.1:0-3153 GCA_035473835.1 Candidatus Dormiibacterota bacterium
GCGGCCAAATCGCGTATCTACCGGGCCGCCCGAAAGCTCCGGTCCGACCTGACCCTCGAGGAGGTTTCCTGACGTGAGCCGCGAAGATTTCCGCCGCGACATCAACCGCACCTTCGATGACATCAGCGGGCAGCCCAGCCCAGCTCTGTCTGCGCGCGTGCGTTCGGCCCT
Organism: Candidatus Dormiibacterota bacterium; assembly: GCA_035473835.1. Lineage (GTDB taxonomy): Bacteria > Chloroflexota > Dormibacteria > Dormibacterales > Dormibacteraceae > UBA10449. Next base: position 172 of record DATINX010000210.1, read on the forward strand.
GACCGAGAGCAGGCCGGCGCCAACCGGGCCGATCTGGATGGCGGGCCTGGCCGCAGCTTTGATCGCGGCCGTCGTGGTTGGCGTGCTGGTGGTGACGAACTTCAACCGGCACCAGACCAGCTTCGTACCGGGTGGCGTGACGACGGCCAGTCCGAGTCCGAGCCCGAGTCCGAGCCCCGGCCCGACCGCCACTCCAAGTGGCAGCCCAATCGCGAAGGTCGATTCACCTTCGGGGCCGTATAGCTGCGTCGCGACTGGGACCAGCGCGGGGCAGAGCAACCCGAGCGCTCCGGCAGTGGTGTTCGTCAATGCCGTCCGAACTGGCACTCATTCCGGCTATGACCAGGTGACGATCCAGTTCAGCAACGGGCAGCCGAGCGACATCCGCCTGGTGACCCAGGGCAACACGAATTTCACCCAGGGCGCCAGCGGTCTGCGCATCACACTCGCAGGTCAGTACGGCATCCTCATCACGATTCGCGGCGCGGACGGCCACACCCAGTACAGCGGGCCGGCGGACTTCAAGACCAACTACGCGGTGCTGAGCGAGCTGCGCCAGGTGCAGGACTTTGAGGGCACGGTGCAGTGGGCGCTCGGGCTCAAGCACGTCGCGTGCTACGCATACACGATCCTGAGCAACCCGACTCGCCTGGTCCTCTATATCCAGCAGTAAGGCGACGCCCCTCTCCTCGGCCGTCGTCCGCGCAGGGGAGAGGGAGTTGCGTACATTGATGCGGACCGCCCGATCAGCCTAAGGAGTCCGCAATGTCAAACCTCGCGTTCGATCCCGAAGAGACGACGCATTGGGAGAAGACTCACCCGCGAACGATCGCTCCCGAGAAGTGGAAGCAGTTCGAGGGCTACGCCGCTGAAATGTTCTCGGCCTTCGGGATGGATCTCAACACGCCAGGGACTCTGGCCACGCCGACCCGATTCGTGCACGCCCTGTTCGACGCCACGAACGGATACGAAGGCGACCCCAAGCTTCTGACGGCGTTTCCGACCGAATGCCACGGGGGCCCAGACTGCAGCATCTCGCAAACGATCGAGGGCCCGATCGAATTCTTCTCGCTCTGCGAGCATCACGCGCTTCCCTTCCACGGGCACGCTTATATCGGTTACATCGCGCACGAGGAGATCATCGGCATCTCCAAGCTGACCCGGCTCGTCCGCGTATTCGCCCGCCGCTTCACCGTCCAGGAGCGGGTAGGGGTCGAGATCGCCGAGGAGCTGGTCCGCCTTCTTCAGCCGCACGGCGTGGCGGTGCACCTCAACGCGATGCACCTGTGCACCCAGATGCGCGGGGTCCGAGAGGCTCACTCGCGCACGCTGACGTCGTTATGGCGCGGTAATTACGAAACGGATCCTCAGCTTCGTACAGAGTTCCTGCAGGCCGCCACGGCTCAGAACAACCACTGACGCGACGGTGCTGACGCCGTTCGAGGTCCTGTTCGAAACAGACCTGCCCGAGTACCCGCTGCCCGAGGAGCTGAAGCGGCTTTACGGGCGGCTGGGATTCGCGGAGCGCGTCGTCTACTCGAACTTCGTTTCGTCCCTTGACGGGGTGGTCACGCTCGGTTCAGGGATCTCGGCGGGCTCAGTCATCAGCGGGAAGCACCCGGCCGACCGCTTCCTGATGGCGCTGCTGCGCGCGTGCGCTGACGCGGTGGTGGTGGGTGCCGGCACCATGCGGGCAACCCCGGGCCATATCTGGACTCCCGCGCACGTGTTTCCGGATCTCGCGCCGGCGTTCGCGGCCCTACGGGCTTCGCTGGGCCGCCCTTCGCAACCACGCCTCGTGTTGTTGACGATCACCGGGGACGTGGACTTCGATCATCCCGCTCTGCGGAACGGCGCTACGGTCCTGACCACAAGAAAAGGCGCCGAGCGGATCAGCGACGGGCTGCCGCCGGCCTGTGACGTGGTCGTGCTGGGCAGGGGCAAGAAGCTGGACATCAAGACCGCTTTCGACGAGCTGGCCAGGAGGCGGTTTGACGTGGTGCTCACCGAGGGTGGCCCCAACCTCATGGGCCAGCTGATAAAGGCGGAGCTGCTGGACGAGATGTTCCTGACCCTGTCGCCCGTGATCGCCGGCCGCGACAAGGAGAAGCGGCTGGGGATGGTGCATGGGGTGGAGTTCTTGCCATCCACTCCCGTCCGGAGCCGCCTGCTCAGCGTCCGGCGCCAGTCCGACCTCCTGTTCCTGCGCTACGGCCTGAAACCCTCTTAACCTTTGTCGAACGCGCGGGTGCGCAGGGCTCGCTTGATACCGTCCTGCGACTCCAGCAGCGAGCGGCGAACCGGTCTCGGCAGACCGAGCTGAAGCCATTCGTCGGTAAGGCTCACGACCTCGGGCGTGACGACGGTGACCGGGTAGAACAGCTTGACGAAGACGAGGGCGTCATCAATGTCGTGCGCCTCCCAGTACGGGAGCAGCGTGTCGAAGTAGGGCCTCACGTAGGCCTGCAGCAGCGCCTCCTGTTCGGCTCGATGGAAGCCGTCGGCGATCGCCTTCTTGGTCGCCAGCGACAGGCGCTGGTCTCGCGTGACCGCCTCCCAGGCCTCGACCTTGGCTTCAGGCGTTGGACGAGAGGCACGCGCCGCGGCGGCTGCGCGGCGACCCATGTCGGTGGGGTCGCGCTAGAGCTCGTCGGCGATGACCTCAGGTCCGGCCGCCCCGATTGTGGCCAGGGAGGTGACGGCCGCCCAGCGGATGGCGTAGTCCACGACCAATCCATCCAGGCGAGTTCTCCCGTCGAGGAGGCCGGCGACCCAGGCTACGTCCGCTGGTTGGCGCGCCGCCTCGATGAAAGCGTTGGTCCACAACAGCTGAAGGTCGCTCCCCGGTGGCATGCGCTGCAGGCGCTCGTGCGCACCCCGCGCCAGAGCTTCACGAAGGGTTCCGCGGCGGGTTGGGTTCGCGAACTTGTCGTAGGCAGCGACGGTTCGGTTGATCAGCGGCGCCAGCACCGCGGGGTCGGT
>DATINX010000211.1:0-10845 GCA_035473835.1 Candidatus Dormiibacterota bacterium
GCTGGGCGGTGTCGGACGCCAGCCGAAGTGCACGCTCACGGAGTCGATGCCGTCCGCGATGTTCGGGAGCTGGCTGGTCATGATCTCGTCTGGGGTGACGACCGGATTCGTGAGCAGCGTCTCCATGACCGCCGCTCCCGGCACGAGGAACTGGGGTGGCACCCTCAGCATCATCTTCTTGATGCCACGAGCATCCAGGAACCAGCCGTAGACGGTGCTGAGCGTCACGACCTCGGGGCCGCCGAGCTCGACGATCTTTCCGAGCAGCTCGGGCTTCCCGATCGCCTCGACGACGCAGCGCGCAGCATCCTCTCGAAGGATGGGCTGCATTTTGGTCTGCCCGTCCCCAGGCATGATCAGGACCGGGCCGAACTTCGCGTATCGCTCGAAATCGTTGAGAGCGCCGCCTTCCTCGGCAAGCACCAGCGAAAAGCGCAGGATCGTGCCGGCGACCCCCGTCTTGGCCAGCTCCTGCTCGCCCATCCAGCGCGACGTGAGGTACTTGTACTTCGGATCCAGGCGGGCGCCGATCACGCTGACGAAAACGACCGACTTCGCCCCGGCTGCCTTGGCCGCCTGCGCCATGATCCGCGGGCCGTCGACGTTGACCTCCAGGAACGACTGCGGGCGGTTCCGCCGCACGGCGACCAGGCTGATGACATGCTCCGTGCCCTGGGCCGCCTGGGCCACGGCGGCGGGGTTGAGCGCGTCCCCGACTACGATCTGGGCGCCGCGCGCTTTGAACGCGGCGGCCTTCATCGGATCTCGCGTGAGCACCCTCAGCTGATGCCCGGCGTCGATCAGCCGGTGGGCTACGCCACGGCCAAAGAACCCTGTCGAACCTAGAAGGAGGACCCTCGCCACGGGTAGGAATGCTAACGGAGGGCATACTGGAACCCGGTGAACGGACAGGAAGCCGCCGGGATCGGGCTCGGGTTGTTCGCCGTGCTCGCCGGAGTCGGGGGAATCGTGGCTGCGACCCGCACCCGGAGGCGCCGCGCCGAAATCGCGGCCACGTACGGAGCCACGGGAGGGATCGTCTACACGGTCGTGCAGATGGGCTGCTCTGGCTTGCTCGTGCTGGGGGGCCTGGGCTTGATCGCGATCGCGCTGCTGATCAGGCGCTAGATGACATTCCGCTCTTTGACGAGGGATCCGCGCGCAAAGCGCTCGAACGCGAACGACGAGAGGTCGATCTCGGACTTCTGATCCAGCAGGAGTTGTGTCAGCAGCAGCGCCGCGGCCGGCGCCTGCATGAACCCGTGGCCGCTGAAGCCGGCCGCGCACCAAAACCCTTCGAGCTCCCGGACCGGCCCGAGGATTGCCTGGTGGTCCGGGGTCACCTCGTAGAGACCGGCCCACGCCGTCTTCACCCCCGCCCCCGCAAGCGCCGGGGCGCGGCGCGCCGCCTGCGCGAACATCTTCTCCAGGAAGTCCCAGTTGACGTCGGTGCCGAAGCCAGGCGCCTCCTCACGATCGCTCATGCCGATGAGCACGCCGTCGCCCTCCGGATGGAAGTAGAGCGAGGTCAGGAAATCGACGGTCATGGGATTGGTGCGCGGAACCGCGGGAAAGGTGCCGGTTACCGCAACATGGCGGCGGTACGGGAGGACCGGGATCTCGAGGCCGGCCATGCGCCCGATCGACGCCGCCCAGGCGCCGGCGCAATCGAACACGAGGCGCGTCGCCACGTCGCCCGCGCTCGTGCGGATTCCCTGCACCCGTCCTGAGGCAACCTCGATGGCGGTCAGCGCAACTCCTTCTTTCAAGCGCGCCCCGTGCCGCCTTGCCGCGGCCGCGTAGCCGGACGTGACATCGGCCGGGCTGGCGATGCCGTCGGTCGGACAGAAGGTGCAGCCCAGCACATCTTCGACGTTGAGGGTCGGCACCATCCGCGCGGCCTCGTCCGGGTCCACCCACCGAGCCTCGGTCAGGCCGACACGGTGCCACATTTCCATGTTGTGCCGGAAGTCCTCCACCTGCTGCGGCTGCGTGAGCAGGAACAGGTAGCCGATCTGGCGGAAGTCCGCGGTATGTCCGACCTCCTCGTCGAGATGTCCGAGCATGCCGACGGACATCTTCTGCAGGCGCACGTTGCCCTCCGACGAGAACTGCTGGCGCACGCCGCCGGCGCATTTGCCGGTCGACTGCGAGCCCAGTGTCTCCCTCTCGACGAGCAGGACGTCGACGTCCCGCTTGCTCAGCTGGTAAGCGAGTGCGCAGCCCATGATGCCGCCGCCTGCGATGACGACGTCAGCGCTTTCCATGCCAGTACATTCCCCAGAACTCGAAGATCAGCTTGAGGGCGGCAAGGGTCGTGATGTCGCCATGGTCGAAAGGGGGGGAAACCTCGACCACGTCCATGCCCACCAGCTTCGAGCCGGCGGTGGCGATGCGTAGGAAGTCGAGCGCCTGGCGGGTGGAGAGTCCGCCGCTCGATGGGATCTCGGTTCCGGGCGCGAATGCCGGATCGAGGGCGTCGATGTCGAACGAGACGTGGAGATTCTTGCCGTCGAGCGCGTCCGCAACCATACGCGCCGAGCCGCTGTCGCCGGCCAGCTCCGAAGCCGACACCAGCAGCATGCCGCGGGCGCGGATGAACTCCAGCTCTTCCGGGTCGTAATCGCGGCCGGCGGCGATCACCACGCGGGCGGGTCCGATGCCGGAGACCTCGAGTGCCCGCCGCATCGCGCAGCCGCAGGTCCAGCGACCCCCACGCGAGAAGTCGCACAGGTCCGGGTGTGCGTCGACCCACAGCACCGCGAGGTCCGGATGGCGGCGGGCCTGGGCGGCCAGCGTGGCGATGGTGGTGCAGTGGTCGCCACCGAGGACGGTCAGAATTGCAGAGGCCGGCAACGACGCGAGCTGGTCGGCGACCTTCGGCCATCCCGATTCGATGTCCGCGCCGGCGTCGAGGTCGCCCAGGTCGTGCACCTTGAGGCCCTCGAGCGGCCGTGCGTCTTCGGAGACGGGTGGCATGACCGCCGACAGGTCGCGGATACGCATCGGAGCGAGCGCCGCGCCCTTGCGATAGACGGCAGAGCCGTCGTACGCAATCCCTGCGACGACCACATCGGCGGTGTCCAGCGGGTTTCCGGCGAGGCCCCCCCAGGGTGTGAGTCCGGCGAGATTCATGTCGGTCATGTCTTGTGCATCTCCGGCACTTTAAGGATGAGTAGGCCGCCCAACAAGAGCCAGATGAAAAACAACGTGAATATCACCGGGTACCCACCCGGGAGTCCGAGCAGCGTCGGCCCGGCATTGAACGGGTCCAGCAAGAACCCGCCGATGAACCTGGCGATGATGCCCGCTCCAGCGGTCGCGATGTTGCTGAATCCCATGTACAGCCCCGCCTCGTCGGCGGGGATGATGTCCTGGATGAAGGCCCAGTCGACAGAGAAGAAGAGGCCGTATCCGATCCCGATCAGGATTCCGACCACAGTGGCCTGGGCCGCCAGCACCGGTACCCCAAGCGCGCCGGCGATCGGCCGGAGGATCGCCGCCGGGACGATCTGGTAGTGGCTGAAGACGAGGATCAGCATCCCCAAAGCGCTCAGCAGGCCGCCGGCGAGGATCAGCGGGCGACGCCCGATCCGGTCGGAGAGCCGCGCGGCCGGCAGCGAGACCACGAGCGCGGTGATGATGACGATGCCGAGCAACGTGTAGGTGGCGGTCGTCGTCGCCTTGGCGTCGTGGTTGAAGAAGACGTCGCTGAAAAAGAAGTACACGAAGCTCTGGATCCCGCCCAGGCCCATGAGGATCAACAGCCGGGACGCGACGAGCCACAGGAAGCTCCTGTGCGCCAGGGGACGCGTGAACGTGGTGCGGACGGCCTCTCTCACGTTCCGAAACTGGCCGCGGGTGGGCTCCGCCCGGTCCGGAATCAGGAGCACTGTTGGCAGCATCGTCGCGAGGAGAACGACACAGATGCTGAGAAGGGCGGCCGTGCGGCCCGCGTGGGCCAGGATGTAACCCGCCACCACAGTGCCCAGCAGCAGGCCGACGACGTTCGACACGCCGTAGTAGCCGGACGCGGTGCCACGCTGCTGCTCGGGCACCACGTCGGGCAGCAGACCCTGGTACGGGCCCTGAGCCGTGTTGGACGAGGTCTGCAGCAGGAAGTAGAAAATCACCACCAGCCAGTAGCTGCCGGAGAGCGCCATCCCGATCAGAAACAGGACGTCCCCAACGGTTCCGATCACGATGAATGGATGCCGGCGGCCGAACCGGGTGCGCGTACGGTCGGAGTACGCGCCGACGATGGGCTGCCACACGACCGCCATGACCGAGCCCAAGGCCTCGAGCGCTCCCAGCGCCACTCCTTTGTGGGCGTTGCCAACGAGCTCCTCGACCAGGTTCGGGAGGATGAGCCCGCCGAGGCTGTTCCACAGGTAGCCGATGGCGACCCAGTAGACGGAAAGGACGATGAAGTCGATGTGCGTCAGCCGCGACGCATATCGGCGGGCGGCGACGGCCATCAGTCCGGGTCGTACTTCGGAAGGGACTTCTTGACTGGTCGGTCCTCGCGATAGCCGAGCGCGTATTCGCCCTGCAAAACGGTGTGGATCTCGCGGGTGCCCTCATAGATGATGGGCGCGCGAGCATTGCGGAGGAAGCGCTCGACCGGATACTCCGCCGAATAGCCGTAGGCGCCGTGCACCTCGATGGCGTCGTGAGCGGCATTGAAAGCCGCGTCGGTCGCGTACTGCTTGGCCATCGACACCTCGCGAGTGTGCCGCCGACCCTTGTTCTTCATCCACGCGACCTTGTAGTAGAGGAGCCGGCAGATCTCATAGTCCCGCGACATGCGGGCGATCATCTGCTGGACCAGCTGGTAGCGGCCGATCTCCTGGCCGAAAGTCTTCCGCTCGCGTGCGTACTTGACCGAGGCATCGAGGCAGGCGCGGACCGTCCCGGTGGCGCCCGCAGCCACGGTGAACCGGCCGTTGTCCAGGCAGCTCATAGCGATCTTGAATCCATCGCCCTCATCGCCGATGCGATCGGCCTCTGACACCTCGACGTCGGTCATGAAGATCGAGCCCACATCGCCGGCCCTGATGCCAAGGCGATCCTTGATCGGTTCGGTGCGGACCGAGTTCCCGCAAGCCGCACGATCCAGCATGAACGCGGACACCCCGCGGCTGCCGGCCTTTGGATCCGTCTTTGCGAACACGAGGAAGAAGTCCGCGGTGTCAGCATCGGAGACCCAAACCTTCTGGCCGTTGAGGACGTAGCCCGCGCCCGCGCGGCGCGCGGTCGACTGCATCGAGGCCACATCAGAGCCTGCGTTTGGTTCAGTCAGGCCGTAGCACGCGAGCTTCTGGCCCGACGCCATCGGCACCAGCCATCGCTGCTTCTGGTCTTCGTCCGCCCAGGTGTACAGGCCCATCCCGACCAGGCCGACATGAACGGAAAGGACGGTGCGGTAAACGGTGTCGACGTATTCGAGCTCTTCGCACACAAGGCCGAGGGACAGGTAGTCGAGACCGTAGCCGCCATAGCGCTGCGGGAAGCACACGCCCGGCAGCCCGATCGAGGCGAGCTTGGAGAAGATCTTCGGATCGTGATGGCCTTCGCGATCGTTGGCGGCGATCGCTGGAGCGAACTCCCGGGAGCAGAAGTCGCGGACCGTGGCCACGAGCTGCTCCTGGTCGGGCGTCAGCGCCAGGTCGAGCATGGGCTACTTCTTCGGTGTGGGTGTCGGGCTCACCTTGGGCGTCGGCGACGGCGCCGGCGTGGGTATCGGCTTCAGGTCATTTGGGCCGACGTGGCCGATCACCGGAATGTGTGAGCCGATGGACAGGATCACGGGAACCGTATGCGAGCTGTGCAGCTGCGGCTGCAAGAAGTCGATGAAGACCTGCTGGAGCTGATGGATGCCGGCGACCGAGTCGATGCTGGCGCCCGATGACTTGTTGGCGGCGGTTTTCAACGCGGCGAGGTCTTGCTTGGACACCATCGCCGAGGTGAGCGGGTTGGACAGGATCCAGGTCTCGAGCTGGTTGACCTGCGTGAGCGTCAGGCTGGCGGTTTTGAGAGTCGGCTCGAAGGCGTTGTCGAGCGTCACCAAAGCGGACACGGCCAGGTAGATGACGATCAGGGTCACGACCACGTGGACGAACACCCCGAGCAGGCCGTCGACGCCGCGTATCGCTTCGAGCCGGTGGAACGCGCCACCGATCGCTCCGCCGACGGCACCGATGATCACGGCAAGGATCAACGCTACGAACACGCTCAACACCGCATTCAGATGAAGGAGCTTCTGCATCTCGCTCGTGTACTGGTCGTGGAATCGGAAGATGAGCAGCAGCGTGCCGAAGAAGAAAATCTCGGCCATCAGCGGCTGGATGACACCGCGCTGGTAGCCGAGTAACAGAGCCACCAGGACCACCAGCACGATGGCGATGTCGATGATCATGCGGTCCTCGCCTTGGAACGGGCGAGCGCACGCCGCGACTCGATGATGATGAACCCGGCGAACATCGCGATGATGCCTGCGGCCTCGCTGGCCGGCTGTGCGAAGTAGACGCCCTTCGACTGCGCGTAGCTGTGGCCGCCGGCGACGACGAACGCGCCCGCGGCCAGGATGGCGAGTCCGAGGACCCGATTCTGCGGCGCGCCCGCACGCGCTGACTTCCACGCCGACCATGCCGCGCCGCCCACGAGCAGCAGCGATCCGCCCAGGTTCGTGATCAGCGGCAGGAACGCGGGCACGTCGATCGCACCTCGCGAAGGGACCTGCGCCTTCAGGAGCGCCGGGTTGGTATGGGCTGCTAGCACGGCCACGACACATATCAACGAGATGAGGCCCATCACCATTACGGCCACCCGGCCTGCGCGAGACGGAGCCAGGATCACCAGCGAGCCGATTCCCAGCCAACCGACGTTCAGCAGCCCGCCGAAGAGGTAGTACCCCTTGTAGGTGGGATCCGACCAGCCCGCCAGCTGGCCGGCGGTCTCGAAAACGGCCGCCACACCGAACATGGCCAGCGCGATCGCCCAGATCGCCTGGTAGGGCTTTCGCCGGGCAAGGTACTGCCTGCCGACGACCACTGTGAAGGCCGCGCCGACCACGGCTGCGATCAGGGGGATCACGAACACCGCGGCCAATGATAGTGGGCGGTCCCGCCGGCAGGCCCCGCTGTGGGCGATCTCGCTCGGCTTCGGTTAGACTCGGGGCACTCTTGGCCCGAACGATAGCCGTCGCCATGCAAAAGGGTGGTGTGGGCAAGACCACGACCGCCGTAAACCTTGGCGCTGCACTCGCGGAGATCGGCCAACGGGTGCTCCTCATCGACCTCGATGCCCAGGGCCACCTGACCCTCTACATGAAGCCCCCGGCCGAGCTGGAGAAGACGATCTATCACCTGCTCGTTGACCCGGACACGACAGTCACCGACGTCGTCCAGGAAGCGCCGCAGATGGGCGTCCACTACATCCCGGCCGATGTCGAGCTCGCCGGCGCTGAAAACCAGCTCATCAATGAGATCGGGCGCGAGAGCATCCTGCGCGACAAGCTCGAGGCAGCGCAGAAGCGCTACGACTTCATCATCATCGACTGCCCGCCGTCCCTCGACCTGATCGTCATCAACGCGCTGGTGGCGGCCGACGAGGTGCTGGTGCCGCTTCAGGCTGAGTTCCTCGCGTTGAAGGGTATGCAGGAGCTGCTGATCACGATGGAGCGTGTGAAGCGCCGCTTGAACCCGCGGCTCGAGCTCATCGGCATCCTCCCCACGCTTTACAAGTCGCGCGCCCTCCATTCGCAGGAGGTGCTCGCCGCGGTCAAAGAGAAGTACGGCGACAAGGTGTACGACTTCGGCGTCACCGACTCCATCCGTTTCGCGGAAACGCCTCTCGCCGGCATGTCGATCCTTCAATACGCGAAGGACTCAGATGGCGCGAGGTCGTATCGTGCGTTGGCAGCTCGGGTATTGGAGAATCACAGGCCATGACGACTTTCAAGCGCGTTTCACTCGCGGGATCGGAGGAGCTTTTCCGGCCCACGCGGCCACAGGTCGTCAGCGACACCGATGACGTGATCCGCGAGGCGGTCGACCGCCACGAGAAGGTCAAGGAGATCGTCCTTCGGACGCTGCAGTTCACGCCCGAGGAGATCGAGCTTTTGCTCGAGGCGATCCAGGTGGCGAAGTATCCGGACCGGCCGCGCGCGAAACCCGCCCTGGACAAGTTCGACTCCCTCGACGGTCTTCGCGTAAAAATCCAGGGGGAACTGGCCGAGTAGTCGCCTATCGCTTTCTCGAGCGGCGCCGGATGTAACCGTAGGTCCAGAAGAGACACACGACCAGCAGCGCTACGGAGAAGGCGATGACGGCGGCTCGCTCCATCTGAGTAAATACTGAGATATGCCGAAGCTGGGGATCGTCAAGGTCAGGCTGGATCGCGATGTCAACGGTTACATCCTGTCCTGCGCGACCACTCGCGAGGCCGTCGTGGTCGACCCCGGCCTGCCGGTAGATAAGCTCGCCGAGCAGACCAAGGGCCTCGCCGTGAAGTTCATCCTCGCCACGCACGGCCACCCTGGCCACGTCGCAGGCAAAGACGACCTCAAGGAGCTCACCGGCGGCCAGACGGCCATTCATTCCGCGGACGCGAAGCAGTTCCTCCGCTCGGCCGACCGCTACCTACTGGACGGAGATGAGGTCGAGTTCGGGGAGTTCAAGCTGATGGTGATGCACACGCCCGGGCACACGCCCGGCAGCGTCTGCTTCCTGGTCGCCAACCACGCGTTCGTCGGCGACACGATCCTCGCGGGGGGAATCGGCAAGCAGACCCCGGAAACCGACGTCCGGCGCCAGATGATGAGCATCGGCACGAAGCTGCCGCGGCTGCCACTGACCACCGCGCTCTACCCCGGCCACGGGCCCGCGACCAGCCTCGAGCGCGAGCTGGCGCAAAACCCGATCTTCAGAGGCGCGCCGACCCGGGCCTGACCCAGAGTCGAGGGGACATCGGTCCCCACCGCGACTCTTAGAGCGGGTGGAGCCTAAGGCCGGATTTACTCCGGCCGTCCCCAGACGCGCCACCTTCCGAAGCGACGCCAAGCGTTGCCGAGGAGAGGGGTTGGCCCGCGGAGGGGACATCTGTCCCCACCGCGACTTCTTAGCTCGTCATCCCGAAGGCGAGGGTGATGTGTGTCACATCCGACTGGAGCTCGACCCCGAGAATGCCCGCATCCTTCTGATTGCTCCGGCGGCTGAAGATGGCCGAGAAGACCCCGTTCGTCGAGCCGTTGAACGTGAGCGTGAAGTCGCCCTGGTTGAGCTTGCTCAAGTAGAAGGCCTGCACCGAGTCCACGCTGTCCCGCGTCTCCCAGAGCATGCCCCATGTCGTCTGGCCGTTGGCGCTGACCTGGCTGGCCTGGGTCAGGCGGGCGTTCGGGTAAATCGGGAAGTCGGAGGGAAAGCCATTGGGCATGGATACGGCCCGGTCGAGGGTCCCGGTGCTCACCGGGCTGGGTGAATCCGAAGACAAAGGTGAAGCGGTCGAAACGCTGGTTGCGCTGGAGGTGGGCGGGGCTGCGTCGCAGGCGCACCCCAGAAGCAGTACGGAGCTGAAAAGAAGCGGGAGCAGGCGGCCAGAGGCGAATCTCACGGCGTACGTTCCATGACTCGTCAACGCTTGAGGGGCCGGACCATCCTGCCTGCGGAGTGTGAGGCCGCTCGCCGCCCTTCGCTTGCCACCGCCACGCCGCGCAGGTAGACGTCGCGCACCAGGAAACCGAAGTCGAGGCCGTCGAGCGCGCTATGGCGCTGCTTCGAACGCATGCCCTCGGGACGAACGCGGGTTGACCGCGATGGATCGACGATGACCAGGTCCGCGTCATAGCCGGGCGCGATCGTGCCCTTGCTCTCTTGTAGGCCGGCGAGCGCCGCCGGCGCTTCCGACACCCACCGGGGCGCAAGCCAGACGTCGCCGAGCCGGCGCGCCAGCTCGAGGCAGCTGGCGTAGAGGGTCTGCACCCCCGGGCTTCCGGCGGGCGCCTCCTCGAAGCTGGCCGCCTTCTCCCTGTCGGTGTGAGGCGCGTGGTCGGTGGCGACGATCCGGATCGCGCCTTTCGCCAGACCATCGATCAGCGCGTCCCTGTCTTGTGCGGTTCGAACCGGCGGGTAGATCTTCATGGCGTTGCCCACCCGGCCGAAGTCCTCGTCGCACAGCCACAGGTAATGGGGACATGTCTCAACTGTGAGCGGCGCGCCGGCGCGAATCGCCTCCTGCGCCGCGGCCAGGCCGGGCGCGCTCGAAAGATGCGCGACATGCATCCTGACGCCCGAAGCGCCCGCGATCTCAGCTGCGGCCGCGATCGCGACCGCCTCCGCCTCCGCCGGCCTCGCGGCGAGCAGATCGGCATACGTCTCAAGCGGGCGTCTGAACGCCGTAAGGATTCCGGGATCTTCGGCGTGGATCACCAGCGGCAGACCCAGGGCGCCGATGACGGGGGCCAGTCGCGTGAGCGTCCCGTAGTCGGGCGGCGCCTCCAGGTCGGGGTCGCCGAGGTCCAGCGCATAGCGGACCTGCTTGTGGCCGAGGCTGTAGGCGTAGCCGAGGTAAGCCTTGAAACCGATCGCGCCGGCGGCCGCGAGGCCCTCGAGGTCGTCGGGCGTCGTGCTTGAACGGACCAGGCCCCAAAGGCCGAAGTCGACTCGCGCCTTGCCGTGGGCCAGGGCCGCTTTCGCCTCGAGCACGCCGGCCGCGTCGACGCCTGGCACGGTGTTGGGCATGTCGATCACCGTCGTCACGCCGCCCGCGGCCGCGGCCGCCGTCAGAGTTCCAAAGTCCTCCTTTTGCGGAAATCCGGGGTCGCGGCTGTGGACGTGGATGTCGATC
>DATINX010000212.1:0-6585 GCA_035473835.1 Candidatus Dormiibacterota bacterium
GAAGTCGAGGCCCCCCGAGCGTCGCAGAACGTCCTCGTATGACTCGTAGACCCGTCGGACGATCTCGTCGTGATAGCTGCGATTGGGGTAATCCTGCGGCCGCTTGAGCTCGTTCTTCGCCTGCGAGATCGCGTTGCTCAGGGCAGGGATTGGATAGCGCTTGGGGTCGAGCTTCAGCTCGTCCAGGACCCGCTTGAGCGCCGCGCGCGTGTCGTCCTCGTCGAAGATGACGAAGCTCGGCACGACACCGATCCGGGCCGCCTCGCGGCGCAGGATCTTGACGGCGGTGGAGTGGAAGGTACCCACCCACATCTTGTCCGCCCCCTCGCCGACCAGCGCACTGACCCGGCTGCGCATCTCGCGTGCGGCCTTGTTGGTGAAGGTGACCGCGAGCAGGCGGTCCGGCCAGACCCTGCGCGTGGCGATGAGGTAGGCGATCCGAGCGGTCAGGACACGGGTCTTCCCGCTCCCGGCCCCGGCGAATATGAGCAGCGGGCCTTCGCCGTGGGTAACGGCCTCTTGCTGAGGTGGATTCAGACGTTCCAGTAACGCCTGAACGTCGGGCGTGAGGGCTTCTTCGGTTGGCATCGGGAGATCGAGTTTACCGGCCGCCGTATATGACCGGATTTGAACTATTCGTTCGTTAGACTCCCCGTGACTTTGGCCCGCGAGGTCGATTTCGGCATGCGCGACCACCTGCTATACGAGCTCGCGCGCGATCTCAGCACCTCCCTCGAGCTGAAGGAGGTCCTCCGCAAGGTGATGGACCGCGTGATCACTCTTATGAAGGCTTCACGCGGGTTTATCGTCCTGATCGACCCAGGCACCGGGCTCCTGTCGGTCGAGATGGCCGGGGGCGAGACCGACCCCGAGAAGTCACGCCACTTTCTGGGCTCCCGGACGGTCATTGAGCAAGTCGTCAAGACGGGGCAGGCGGTCGTGTCCACCGACGCGACAACGGACGACCGCTTCAAGGGCCAGCAGTCGGTGATCTTGCAGAACCTGCGCTCGATCATCGCCGTCCCGCTCGTGACCAAGGACAAGGTCATCGGTGCCGTCTACGTCGACAACCCGTTCCGGGCTTCGATCTTCGAGGACAAGGACAAAGAGTTCCTGCAGGCGATCGCCGACCTCGCCGCGATCGCCATCGACAACGCCCGCCAGTACCAGCGGTCGGAGTTCCTCCGCCAGCTGTTCGAGCTGCACGTCAACAAGCAGGTCACCGATTACGTTCTCGAGCGCTCGGACCGCGACAACATGCTCCTGCCCGGCGAGCGCCGCCAGGTGACCATGCTCAACTCGGACATCGCCGGCTTCTCGAACCTCTCTCAGCGGATGGACGCCGAGGGGCTGATGCGATTCCTCAACTCCTACTTCGCGCGGATGATCGAGGTCGTCCTCGAGCACGGAGGCAACATCGACAAGTTCCAGGGCGACGGCATGCTCGTCGTCTTCGGCGCCCCGAACCCCATGAAGGACCACGCCCACCAGGCCATGAAGGCGGCCCAGGGGATGGTTCGGGAGATCGACCGCCTGAACCGAGAGCTGCTCGGGGCAGGCCAGCCGGTGATCTCGGTCGGGATGGGGCTGGACAGCGGCGAGGTGGTGGCCGGGCATGTCGGGTCTCGCCGCCGGCTCGAGTTCACTCTGATCGGGGTGCCGGTGAACAACAGCGCCTACCTGTCGAAGGTACGGCCCGCCAAAGTGCTGATGTCCGAGACCACCCGTAACGCCCTCCCGAGCGGCTTCGACGTGGTCGACTACGAGCCCCTGCAGCTCAAGGGCGCGAACGAGAAGCAGGCGATCTACCAGCTCCAGATCACGGTGACTGCTGACTAGTTAGAACACTGGTCTGCCCTACCCGCCCGTGCCCGCTGCGCGGGCAGGGCCGACCTCCCCACGGTAGGGGGAGGAGCTGCACCCCCCTCGTCTACATATCTACTTACATTGCCACCGGCCGGGGCCGTAGTGGCTGTACAGCCACGCCGCGGCATTTGCGTTGGCGACGGGGTCGAACGGTGACTGGCTGGCCCACGGCGTTCCCGACCAGGTGCTGAGCAGGAACTGGAACAGCCCCGAGGCGCCGCTGCTCGAGTTGACCGAGTTCGGGTGGTAGCGGGACTCGCACCAGGCGATGCGCATGGCCCAGGTGACCGCGTCCGCCCCGAGCGGGCGGAAGGCGTCGTTGATGATCTTGGCGATGTTGGCCGGCGGAGCCGGGTGATTGTTGAGGGCCGCCTCGGCCGCCGCTGCGGCCTGGGCCTGGGCGATGGCCTCCTGCTCGGCCTGGTACTGGGCGAGCCCCTGTGCGAGCTCCGAGGTCCACACGCTGACCTGGGCATCCTGGGCGGCCTGGATCCGCTTCGCCTTGGACTGGGCGAGCGCGGACGCACGGTCGTATGAGCTCAATTGAGTTACTACGGCGGTCGGTGTCGACGACGATGAACCGATATGCGGTAGGACCACGGTCGCCAGCACGACGCTCCAAACGACCACCGCCCTGAATAGCGGTAACAACCCCTGGACGCTCCTCTCCTTGAAGTCGCCCTACCCCTGGGGCGCTGTTCAGGCCTGAGCACGGAGCGGAGACGTCTAGAGGAACCGCTCAGGAAACCGGGAAACCCGTACCTTAGCACGGGGGTGGCCACTTTCAGTAGCCGTTAAGCCCTTAATCCGGCCTCCGCCGAAGCCCGCACCCGGAAGGCCCCAACGGGCTCGGAGAACCCCTTCAGGCGTAGCTCAACCCTCTCTACAGGCGTGCCCCGTCCCGCCAGCCACTCGTGCACCCGGCGGTGGGCCTCCTCGCTCAGCGTGACCTCGCCCGCGCTCGATTGCGACTGCAGTCTCGCGGCCAGGTTGGTGACCTCGCCGAGCACGCTGACGTTGGCCGATTCCGTCAGCCGGCCGACGACCGCCGGGCCGACGGCTATGCCTGCGCCGACGGGGAGGTCGACCAGCGATGCCTTGTCGATGATGGCGATCGCCGCCTGGAGCGCCTGCAGCGTGTGGTCGACGCTCTGGCCGGAGATGTTGAAGGTGGCCATGACGGCGTCTCCCGCGAACTTGTCGACCCGCCCGTGGCGCCTGGCCACCTCCTGGGAGATCCATCTCTGCAGCGAAGCGATGCGCTCGGCCATGTCGGCCGGCGCCCTCCGGCTGCTCATCTCGGTGTAGCCGCGAACGTCGGCAAAGAGGACGGAGACCATCCGCTCGCCCGTGGCGACCCGATCCGAGTCTTCCACGGGCACCGCCACCTCGGGCGTTGGGGCCGGCGCCACAACCAGGCCGTGCGACGCACCTGTCTCGCGAGCAAGCTTGGCCGCCAGGCGGGCGCCCGCGGCTTCGCCAGCGGTCGCGATCGCGGTCAGGCGGCGGCTCGCGGCTTCCTCGTCTCCGGAGCGAGCCTCGGCTTCGGCCAGCGCGCGGCCGACGTGCCAGACGTCGAGCAGGAGGCCTCCTTCCTCAAACGCTGCGACTGCCGAGCGCAGCTGTCCGACAGCCTCGTCGATGCGGCCTTCGTAAAGTGCGAGCCTGCCCCGCGCCGCGGCAAGGCGCGGCGACGCGCTCAGCTCCCCTTGCACCGGCAAGGCGTCGATAAAACCTCGCAGCCAGGCGGGGTCAGCCTCCGCCGCTTCCGCGACGACGTCCGCCGGGGAGACTCTGTCGCACACCGAGGGCGGAACCGTTATTGCATCACGCAGGGCGCCTGCCGGATCGCCCTCCGCGAGTCGTGTTCGGATCCGGGGGGTCGTGTCGTAAACGGCGTCCTGCCCCTCGACTCGGCTGGACAGTGGCGGAAGCTCAGCCGACGCTTCGCCGGCGCGCAAGCTCTCGGCCAATGCATGGGCGACGAGGAGCGACCCGCGCCATACGTTTTTTGCATTGCCCGAATCTCGCGCCCTCTGCAGTGAGGATTGAGCAAGTTCCAGCGCTCGTGTCACCTGGCCCTGTTGGAGCAGCACGAGCGCCTGGATGTAGATCGGCCAGCTGTCCGAGCGCCCTGACCAACCACTCACCGCCCTGTCGAGCCAGACCTGTGCTGAGCGCCCCTCAGCGACGTGGACCGCGTCCCAGGCGCCGTTGAACACCGCATTCCCGGTTTGAAAGTAGTGGCCGCCCTTCAAAGCGGCCTGGTAGCTGTCCTCCAGGTGGGCGAAGCCCTCGGTCACATTCCCAAGGGCGATCTCCGCGAGCGCCATGAAGTTCCAGGACCACGAGAGCGCCATCTCGGCTCCAACCTGTTCGGCGATGTGGGCTGCGCGCTTAGCGTCTTCGAGGCCGGCAAGGTTCGCGCCATCGAACGTCGCCAGGCCGGCCAGCCGAATGTAGGCGATCGCGAGCGCCTCGCTCGGCCCATGCGCCTCCAACAGATCGCGGGCCCGCTCGAACTGTTCTCGGGCGAGGTCGCTTCGCATCAGCTCCCAGAGGCAGCGGCCGAGCAGCAGCCGGTAGCCGGCCGCTTCTACCAACAGCCCCTCGGCTTCGAGGTTGGCGATCCCTTCCTCAAGGAGACGCCGGGCTGCCTCGGGCTCGGTGTTGTTCCAGTACGCATCCCCGGCGCGGCAGAGGAGCCGGCCGCGCTCGGCGCGGTCCTTGACATGGGGGGCGGCGCGCTCCAGCAGGTCGCCCGCGTCCCGGTAGGCGCGAGAGCGAATAGCGTCCTCGGCGGCCGCGACGCACATGGCGACGGCGTCGTCATACTTTCCCGCCGCCAGGAGGTGGTGGGCCAGGTCGACGGAAACGGATTCCGGGCGATGGGACAAGACCTCCGCGACACGTGCATGCAGCAGCTGTCTTCGGGGCACGATCATGTCCTCGTACACCGCCTCGCGGGTCAGTGCGTGCCGGAAACGGTACTTGCCGAGCATCCGCTCGTCCTCTTCGAGCAGCTGGTAGGTGACGCAGGTCTCGAGCGCCGAATAGACGGCACCTTCATCCATGCCGGTCACGGCGATGAGCGTCGCGATGTCGGCCGACCGGCCGATGACAGAGGCGGCGGAGAGCACGTCCACCTCCTCCTTGCGAAGCCGCTCCAACCGATGGAGGATCGCCGCCCGGACCGTCCGCGGAATTCGCATCTCGGTCAGGGACTTGCGGTCCCAGCCAGAAGCGGTCCGGTAGATGTCCCCGTGGTCGACGGCGTCGCGGAGCATCTCCTCGAGCACGAACGGGTTGCCCTCGCTGCGCTCGTGCAGGAAATCGCGGAACTCGTCGCTCACCTCCCGCTCCTCGAAGATCGCGCGCACCATCTCCCCGACGGCCGCGGGCGGCAGAGGCTGCAGCTCGATGAACTCTGCCTGGCCCGACCGCCGCCAGCCCTGGATCGTGGGCACGAGCGGGTGCTTCCGGTGCATCTCGTCCATCCGATAGGTCGCCAGGACGAGCACGCTGGTGGAGCGAAGGCGCCGGGTCATGTAATCGAGCAGCTCGCGTGTGCCCGGGTCGGCCCATTGCAGGTCTTCGAGCACCAGCAGCAGCGCCCGATCGCGAGCCGCGTCGCGCAGCAATAGAAGGATGGCTTCGAACATCCGCAGCTTCGCCTGGGTCGCGTCGCCGCCCGTGGCCGAGGGCCGGCCGAGCTGCGGAAACAGCTGCGCCAGCTCGTCTGCCGCCGCGCCCAGGCGCTGGCGGAGCCCGTCAACATCCTCCGTCGTCAGCCGGTTTCCGATTGCCTCGAGAAACGGCAGATAGGGCAGCGACAGCTCGGCTTCGCTGCACGCGCCCGACATGACGACGCAGCGCAGGCGCTGCGCCCGCGAGGTGAGCTCGCCGACGAGGCGGGTCTTGCCCATGCCCGCCTCCCCGCCGACGATGACGACGCCTCCGTCGCCCCGCAGCGCCGCGAGAAGGGCGTCCTCCAACGCCGAAAGCTCGGAGTCGCGGCCGATGAGCGTGGGACAGAGAACGCGGGCAAGCGCCACTTGCTTACGCGGTTACCCTTTCGCTGCCTCCGCCTCGCGCAGGCGCCGGCTGAGGGTCTCCAGCAGCCGGTAGGTGATCTCAGGGTGGTCGCGCAGGAAAGGCTTGAAGCCCCATTCCGGGACGGCCGCGAGGACGAGGTCAGTGCGAGCGGTCACGCTCGCGCTTCGACCCTGATGGTCGAGCAGCGCCATCTCGCCGAAATGGTCACCTGGCCCGAGCTTGCGGTGCCGCCCGTCGGGAGTCGCGACCTCAGCCTCGCCTTCGATGATGACCAGGAAGCCGACTCCCCCATCCCCCCGGATCATTATCTCGGCGCCCTTCGCGTGCCGGATCTCCTTCATCTGTTTGGTTGCCTTCTTGAGCTCGCCAGGAGGCATGCCCTCGAAGATGCCGACGGGTTTGAGGTCCATCGGGCCGATTCTAGAAGAGATTCGTGAGCTGTTTGCGTAGGAGCTTGCGACCAGGCCGCTCTCGGTACGCGGGCATGAGCTCCTTCATGCCCTGGTACCCGGCCTGAGTCAGCGACTCTGGCGAATGCCCAGCGGGCAGTATCGGCTCGCCGATCACGACCTTGATCGGCTTGCGGAACCACAGGTCCTTGGTCCCGGACAGGGCGACGGGGACCACCGGCACACCCGCCTTGATCGCGAAATGGGCGAACCC
>DATINX010000213.1:0-2715 GCA_035473835.1 Candidatus Dormiibacterota bacterium
AGGTCGCGGGCGATGCGCACGACGCGGTCGAGTGCGACCCAAGACATGAGCCGCCCGTAGGTGAAGTTCTGGCGCCCGCCGCGCGTCTCCCATATCCCCTCGTCAGGACGGTCCCAGTTCACGCACAGCCAGTCCGTGATGCTGCGGAGATGAGTCCAGCCCCGGTTGCCTACGCGAATCCCGTTGCGGTGCGCCTGGTAGACGGAATCCATCGCCTCGCCGTAGATGTCGAGCTGCAGCTGGTCAGCAGCGCCGTTGCCTATCCGGACTGGTCGCGATCCCCGATAGCCCTCGAGGTGCTCGAGGGCCTCCTCCTTGAGGTCGGAGGAGCCGTCGACCCGGTTCATGATCTTGAGCGGGCCCGAGTCCGTGCCCACGTGGTCGACGATGCGGTCGTTGAGCCATAGGAGGAACGCGGCGGCCTCGTCGACGAAGCCGAGGCCGATCATCGCGTAGATCGTGAAAGATGCGTCGCGGATCCACGTGAAGCGGTAGTCCCAGTTGCGCCCGCCGCCGACCTGCTCGGGCAGGCCGGCAGTCGGTGCGGCGACAAGGGCGCCCGTCGGCGCGTAGGTCAGCAGGCGCAGCGTGATCGCCGACCGGTGGACGAACTCGCGCCAGCGGCCCTGGTAGGTGGACCGCCGGATCCACGACTGCCAGTGGTCGATCGTCGTCTGCGCCATCTCAAGCACCTCGGGTCGGGAGACGGGGCGCGGCATCACCCGAGGTCCTGAGTCGAGCACTACGACCTCCGCCTGTCCCTGCTGGAGCGTGAACTCGGCGCGCACGTCCTGCCCGTCGTGCTCGAGCTTGATCGGCGTGTGGAGCGTGAGGGCCGTTCCATCGATAAAGAAGACGGCGCCCGCGTCCGTCATCGCAACCTCGTGGCGTCCGCGCCCATAGTCGAAACGGGGAGCGCAGTGGAGTGCGAACCGCATCGAGCCGCGCACCGTCCTGATCACGCGGACGATCCGGTGGCGGTCGCTCGCCTTCTGAGGATCGTCGAGTGGCATGAAGTCGAGCACCTCGCCGACCCCGTCGCCGGTCATGAAACGCGTCATCAGGACCGCGGAGTTGGGGAAATAGAGCTGCTTGGTGGTGGAAGGCGTCGCGCAACCGATGCGGAAATGACCACCTCGCTGGTGGTCGAGGAGCGAAGCGAACACGCTCGGCGAGTCGAACCGAGGAGCGCAGAACCAGTCGATGACGCCGTCGGTGCTGACCAGCGCCGCCGTCTGCAGGTCGCCGATGAGGCC
The DNA here is from genome assembly GCA_035473835.1 of Candidatus Dormiibacterota bacterium. Taxonomy (GTDB): domain Bacteria; phylum Chloroflexota; class Dormibacteria; order Dormibacterales; family Dormibacteraceae; genus UBA10449. Next base: position 1,257 of record DATINX010000213.1, read on the forward strand.
GTGATCGCCGATCTCGGGATAACCCTGCCCCGCGCCGGCTCGGGTCGGAGAAACCGCTTCCTGGGTAGTCATTCTTGGTGATGGACCTCCTGTAGGGCTACGCCGCTAGGTCGCGGCGCGCTTGGCGACATCGGTGGGCTGGCGCCGGGGCGGCGCCGCGGGAAGAAGCAGCGCGGCAACAAGGCCGACGAATGCGAAGCCGACCATGACCTCGAGGGCGAGCACGTACGACGAGTTGGATGTGGCCCCTACCAGCACCGAGCCGACGATGGCCGTGCCGAGAGATGAGCCGAGGTTGGAGACGCTGCGCGACAGCCCCGAGATCTCTCCCTGCTGCTCGTCGGGGAAAGCTGACTGGACGACGTTGGCGGACGCGGTCAGCATCACACCGACCCCGACGCCGGTGATGAACAGGCCGGGCAGAAGGCCCACGACATTTTGAGTGGTGCGCCCGAACAGCAGGAGGAGCACCATACCCGCGATCCAGATCACGAATCCGCCCCGAATCAAGAACCGCTGGGTTCGGTTCCGGGCCATCCGGCCGGCGAATGCGGACGCAAGCAGTATCCCCGCCGTCGCCGGGCTCAGGAGCAGTCCGGTTTCGATGGCGCTGAACTTGCCGATGGTCTGCAGGAAGACGGAGATCACGAAGAACGAGCCCTGCAAGATCAGCCACTGAACGAGCTGGGTCACGAGGCCGAGGTTGGAGGTCCGGTTGCGAAACAGGCTTGGCGAAACGAGCGGGTCCCGGTGAGCGCGCTCCGCCCTCCGCGCGTGCCAGAAATAGAGTGCGATGATGACAGCGCCGATCGCCACGAAGACCCAAACCGGGGATATCCCGCCTTTATGGATCACGACGGTCCCGCCGATGGCGAAGTCCTTCGTCGCCTTGAGCCATCCGTAGGTTCCCGACTGCAGCACCCCGAGGACGATGAAGAACAGGCCGGCGGCGCTAAGCACCGCACCAAGCAGGTCGAAGCGCCGGGGCCTGGTTTCGGTGGGCAGATCCCTGATGCGCCGGCTCAGGACGAGGATGCCGGCGACGGCGAGGACCTGCAGGATGAATGAGGCCCTCCAGCTCACCGTGCTCGTCACCAGGCCTCCGATCAACGGCCCCATCGCGGACCCGACGCCGGCTGCGGCGCTGATCACGGCCAGCCCTTTGGCGCGGGCGGCCAGGCTGGGCGCGTACACGGTGACCAGGATGTAGATCGGCGGGATCATCAACGCCGATCCGATGCCCCCAAGAAGTGAGTAGCCGAGGATCAGGACCCCGATGCCAGGCGCCACAAGGGCGACCAGCGCACCGATCCCATAAACGAGCAGCCCGAGCCGGAAGCAGAGGCGGCGGCCCCAGATATCCGAGAGCTTGCTGCCCGGGATCATCAGCGCCGCCATCGTCAGGGTGAAGAGCGTGATCGCGGTCTGCACGCCGATCACGGTGGTGTTGAGGTCTTTG
>DATINX010000214.1:0-3949 GCA_035473835.1 Candidatus Dormiibacterota bacterium
CGGCTACGGACTGACGCGCGACGACATGAGGTTGTTCTGGGACATGTATCTGCAAGCGCCGGGTGATGTGACGCATCCCTACGCATCGCCCCTGGAAGCCAAATCGCTGGGTGGCCTGCCCCCGGCGCTCATCCTCATCGCCGAGTTCGACCCGCTGGCGGACGAGGCGGAGGCCTATGCCGGCAAGCTCCGGGGCGCGGACGTCGCGGCCCACGTCATCCGTTACCCGGGGATGATCCACGGGTTTATCGAATACCTGGGCGGGGTCGATGCGGCCCACGTGGCGGTGGCGGACTGCGCCGCAGCCCTGAGGACCGCCATGGGTGAGCTGCCAACCGCCACGTAGCCGCGCGCCTCCACGCTGGAACGATCCAAAATGGCAGCGACATGAGCGACCACGCCGCCGGGCGCAGGCAGCCGGCGCCGCGCATCGGGATGGTCACAGAGGCGATGGCCGACCGCTCGCTGGTCGAGGTGATGGACTGGCTGGTTGGTGAAGCTCCGGGCATCACCGACCTCGAGATCGGGACCGGGGCATACGCGCCCATCTCGCACTGCGACATGCCCGCGCTGCTGCGCGAGGGCGAGGCTCGCCGCGCATGGCTGGCCGAGGTCGAGACCCGCGGCCTGCGCGTCGGCGCCCTGAATGTATGGGGCAACCCCCTGCATCCCGACGAAGCAATCGCCCGCAAGCACGACGCGGACCTTCGCGACACCATCCGGCTGGCCGCGGCGCTCGGAGTCGATCGGGTGGTGGCGCTGGCCGGCTGCCCGGAGGGAGCGCCCGGCGACAGGACACCTCATTTCGCGGGGGGCGGCTGGCTGCCGTATCTCGAAGGGACCTTTCAAGGACAGTGGGAGCGGCGCGTCGTCCCCTATTGGTCCACGATCGCGGAGCTGGCGCGGTCGGAGAACCCGGACCTGCTGGTCTGCGTCGAGCTGCACCCGGGCACTGTTGTCTACAACGCCGAGACGTTCGACCAGCTGGCGGCCCTGGGTCCATCGCTCGCCGCGAACGTCGACCCGAGCCACTTCTTCTGGATGGGAATGGACCCGATCGCGGTGGTCGATCACCTGGGTGCGCGCGCAGGCCACTGCCATGGCAAGGATGTCGTGTTCTCCGCGCGGAACCTCGCGCTCAACGGGCTGCTCGACCGTCGCTGGCCACGCCCGCCGGAAGCCATGCCGTGGAACTTCGCGGTGGTCGGCCGCGGCCGGGACGACCAGTGGTGGACACGGTTCGTCGCCAGGCTGGGTGCCGGCGGCCGCGTGCGCTCGATCGCCATCGAGCACGAGGACCCGTTCGTCCCCGCGGAGATCGGGGTGAAGGAAGCGGCAGACGTCCTGACGCGCGCTCTTGCCGCCGACTCGACGCCGGCGAACGTTCCATGAGCGCATCCACGAGCAAGCACGCGACCATCCTGGACGTCGCCGCGGCAGCGGGCGTTTCGAAATCGACGGTGTCCAATGTCATACGCGGCGAGGTTGCTGTGGCTCCCGACACGCGGGCCCGGGTGCAGGAGGCGATCGAGCAGCTCGGATACCGGCCCAACGTCCTCGCGCGCCAGCTCGTGCAGCAGCGCACGACGACGCTGGGCGTCGTCGTCGGTGACCTCGGCAACCCGTTCTACGCCGAGATGGCCAAGCACATCGAGGGCGCGGCTTCCGCTCACGGCTACCGGGCCATGTTCTGCAACACGCAGGGCGACGAGGAGACCGAGCTGTCAGGCCTCGAAAGCCTGATGGAGTACCGCGCGGCGGGCGTCCTCTTTCTGTCCCAGCCGGCCGATCGCGAACGCGCCCGCTCCATCGTTTCGCGCCGAGCGCCCGCGGTCTTCGTCAGCTGCTCTGCCGATTGGGGCGACGTGGTGTCGGCCGACGACGACGCCGGCGCCGAGATGGCCACCGAGCACCTGGTCGAGCTCGGTCACCGGCGCATCGCCTACTTCGCGGATCCGACCGTGGAGGACGCTGCCGACCACGACCGCCAGCGGGGGTACCGGCGGGTCATGGAGCGCAGCGGCCTACCCCCGGCGGTCTTCCACTGGCAGCGCAGGCCAGGAGACCTGCTGCGGCAGAGGCGCGACGAGCAGGTCGCACAGCTGGTCCGGGACAGGTTCACGGCGGTGTTCTCCTCGAACGACTACGGGGCGATCGAGCTGCTCGAGTGCGCGGACCGGCTCGGGGTCCGAGTGCCAGATGATCTCGCGGTGGTCGGCTTCGACGACGTCGTGATGTCAGGCCTGGCCCGGATCGGCCTGACCACGGTCCGCCAGCCGCAGATGGAGCTGGCGGGCATCGCCGTGGAGATGCTTGCCGGGCGGATCAACGGCGAGATCGAAGGGCCCCCGCAGCGCAGGACGCTCGAGGTGGAGCTGGTGATACGCGGCTCGTCGGCTCGCGCCGGCGCATGAACCGCGGCCGCGGTTGACACCAAACCTGGCTTTCATATACCGTCCTGGAACGTTCCAGTCCTCTCCTTTGGTGGGTAAATGAGCACGCGACTCAGGGTGGGAGTCATCGGCTGCGGTCTCATCGCCCAAGTGATGCACCTCCACTATCTCCGGGAGCTGTCCGACCGGTACGAGATCGCCGCCATCTGCGACCTGTCCGAGCCCGTCCGCCAGGCGGTCGGCCGTGACTACGGCGTGGCCAGGCAGTTCGCTTCATGGCAGGACCTCGTCGCCGAGCCGCTCGATGCGGTCTTCGTCCTCACCAGCGGCAGCCACGCGCCCGCGGCCATCGCGGCGGCCGAGGCCGGCCGTCACGTGCTGGTCGAGAAGCCGATGTGCTTCTCGGTCGCCGAGGGCCAGGCCATGGTGGACGCGGCTAAGAGGTCGGGCGTGACGATGATGGTCGCCTACAACAAGCGATACGACCCCGCGTACCTCCGGCTGCGCGAAGAGGCGCCGAAGCTTCGCGACCTGCGGCTGCTGCGCATCACCACCCTCGAATCACCGCTCGAGCCCTATGTGAAGCACTACAACCTGCACCGCGGCGGCGCGTTCGCACCAGACGTCGCCGACCGCTTCGGCAAGGACAACGCCGCTCGAATCACCGCTGCCATCGGCGATGCCGACCCGCTGTCTCGCTGGGCTTACCACCTGGTCCTGCTCGACAGCCTCGTCCATGAGCTCAACGCGATGCGCGGCGTGATGGGCGAGCCCGACCGGCTCGAGTTCGCCGACATCCGCGAGACGGGTCTCACGGCAATCTTCACCTACGGGACGACGCACGCAGTCCTGACCTGGGTCGACCTTCCAGGCATCGCGCGCTACCTGATGGAGTTTGCCTTCTATGCGCCAGATCGCCGGCTGACACTGTCATTTCCGTCGCCGTTCTTGAGGAGCGCGCCGACGATCCTCACATCGGAGTCCGGTGAGCCGGGCGCTCCGGGATCGGTGCGCACCGAGGAGATCGCCTCCTTCGAGGAGAGCTTCAAGAGAGAGCTCATCCATTTCCATGAATGTGTGACCACCGGCGCCGCGCCGGTGACGTCCGCCGAGGACACGCTCCATGACATCGCCCTGTGCGAAGCCATCGTCGGCGTGCACCGCAACCGCGCGCCCCGAGACAGGCCGTCCGAGCCCGCTCTCTCCGTCGTGCGCTGACCTGGTGGCAGGCGCCGGCGGCGGAATCCTCATCGCGAATGCGCCGGTCAGCTACGGCGCGTTCGAGCTCACCGTCGGCATAGATCCGAATGTGCCCGACGCTGCGCTCGTGCTGGATGAGGTCGCCGGCGCGGGCTACGCCGGGGTCGACCTCGGGCCGGTCGGCTATTTCGGGCAGGGCGATGACCTCGCGTCCGCCCTCGCATCGAGGGGCCTGGTCCTGTGCGGCGGCTTCTTCGAGCTTCCTTTCAGCGACCCCCAGGCGATGCTGGCCGCGATGCCGGGACTGAGGGCGCTGCTCAACGTCTTCGATTCGGCGCCGACGGCGGACGCGGGCC
>DATINX010000215.1:0-3152 GCA_035473835.1 Candidatus Dormiibacterota bacterium
CACCTTGTTGGAGTCGTCGAGACTGAGCGGCATCGCTGGAACCCTAACCCAAGCTGGTTACTTTCAGCGTGCGCGGCGTCTAGGCCGGATTCTCCGGCCGTCCCGGAAAATGCTGGTTGAAGGCTACGTATGGTGGCTTGGCAGCGAACTGACTTTCGGACTTGCGCTCTCCAAAGGTCGACCTTAGTCTTTGCAACGGCCCCGAGGGAAACGTTCGAAAGGGCAGGAACAGGCCGCAAGGCCGGTACCAGCCCTCGAGAGGCGATCCGTCGGGGTCACTTTCTTTTTTAGCGCGGTGGGGACAGAGTCCCCTCTGCGGGCCAACCCCTCTCCTCTCTCTTCGGCCACGCATGGCGGCGTTTGGAAGGTGGCGTGCCTGGGGGCCTGAAGCTCCAGATGGCTTCATTTACGTCGCTAAGCGCAAGCCGGCCCTCGGCCCCCCCGTTACGCTCTAGCGCCATGAAGGTCGCCCAGCGCCTCTACAGACGAGCCGAAGACGCACGCCCCGGGGCGGTTGAGGTGTCGATCGTCATGCCTTGCCTGAACGAGGCGGAAACGCTTGCGACCTGCATCGCGATGGCGCGGGAGGCGATCGAGAAGGGCGGTTATTCGGCCGAGATCATCGTCGCCGACAACGGGAGCAGCGACGGCTCTCAGCCGCTGGCACGCGAGCTCGGCGCGCGTGTGGTTGACGTGCAGAGGAAGGGATACGGCAGCGCCCTGATCGGAGGCATCGACGCCGCGCAAGGACGGTATGTGGTCATGGGCGACGCTGACGCGAGCTACGACTTCGCGGCCATCGGCCCTCTGATCACCAAGCTTCGCGAGGGCTACGACGTCGTGGTCGGCAATCGCTTCCTTGGCGGGATCGAGCCAGGCGCGATGCCCTGGTCACACCGTTGGGTCGGCAATCCGGTTCTGACGCGCATCAGCAATGTCTTCTTCAACGCCCCCGTCGGCGACACGCACTGTGGCCTGCGCGCGTTCACCAAGGACGCCTACGAGAGGATGCGCCTGCGCGCGACCGGGATGGAATTCGCGAGCGAGATGGTGATCAAAGCTTCATTGAAGAGGATGAGGGTCACCGAGGTACCGGTGGTGCTGCATCCCGACGGTCGTTCTCGCCCACCTCACCTGCGCACATGGCGGGATGGCTGGCGCCACCTGCGCTTCATGCTGCTCTTCAGCCCGCGCTGGCTCTTCCTCTATCCAGGGATTGGCCTGTTCGGGGTCAGCCTGCTGATTGGAGCGCTGCTCGAGACCGGGCCCAAGAAGATCGGGCCGTTCGGCTTCGACATCCACACGCTCCTGCTCGCCGGCTTCGGCTGCCTCATCGGCTATCAGCTCATCGTGTTTGCGGTTTTCACGAAGGTGTTCGCGATGCGCGAAGGGTTCCACCCGGCCAATCCCACCTATTCCGCGATGTTCCGTTACGTCCGGCTGGAAACGGGGCTTGTGCTCGGTGCGTTGGCGTTTGTCCTCGGCACCATCGGCACGGTCGTGGCCGTCCTCACATGGCAGTCGGTCGGGTTCGGGGCCCTCGATCCGCGGACGACGATGCGCGAGATCATCCCCGCCGCAGTGCTTCTCACGCTGGGCGTGCAGACGATTTTCGCGAGCTTCTTCCTCAGCATTCTTGGGATCGACGACGAATCTGATCCCGGCTGACGCATTGGCAGCGATGCGGCGACATCCAATGCTGCTCGCCTATTTCGCCGCCCTCATACCAGCGCTTGTCATGGCCATCACGCAGCCTGTGTGGTCGCTCGTCGACGAGGCGCAGCACACGGACTTCATCGCGCAGCTGAGCCACGGCGTCTACCCAATCGCCGACCGGACACCCATAGATCCCGAGACGCTGCGTGTCTCGGAGTCGGCCGGCGTGTTCCGTGCCTTCTATCCGCCGGGTAGCTATCCGACCCCGGACCTCACCGACGTCGGCCTGCCGCCGCCCGGCATGAGTGACTCCGCCAACGCCGTGTGGATGATGCGGCACCTATGGCAGCTGTCGCACGAATCGGTTCAGACGCCCGCTTACTACGTGGCGATGGCGCCGGTGTGGTGGGTGGCCGATCGTTTAGGCGGGCCTTTCGCGGCGATCTATGCCCTGCGTCTCATCAACGCGCTCATCATTGCGACTCTGGCGCCGATGGCAGTCATCGTGGCCCGGATCTTGATCCCCGCCCGACCTGAGGTCGCGGTGCTCGCGGCGTTGCTCGCCATCCTGCTCCCGGGCCTCGACCTCAATGGAACACGGGTCAGCAACGACGCTTTGGCCGCAGCGCTCGGCGGACTTCTCGTCCTGCTGGCCGTGCTGTGGGCAGGAAGCGCGTGGACGTGGCGGCGAGCTGTTGTCATCGGCCTTCTTCTGGGTTTGGGCCTGATGGTCAAGCTCACGATCGCGGGCCTGTTTCCCGCCCTGGTGGTGTCGGCATTGTGGCCGGTCCCCGGCACGACATGGCGTGGGAGGATGACGCGAGTTGCGGTTGCGGGCGCGATCGCGGTCGTCTGCCTGGGACCCTGGCTCCTCTTGAACCTTCACAACTACGCAGGCTTGACTCCCGGCGCTCGCGGCGCCCGGTTGTCAGATGCAGCCCCAGGCCCCCTGACCGCAGCATTCATACCTCTCGACGTGGCGGTCTTCGAGCTCACCTATTGGACCGGAGAACCGTGGGGCGCCTTGCCGTTGGCGGGGCCATTTGCAGTCCTGGGCGGCCTCATTGCGCTCGCCGTGCCCGCCGGTCTGATCAAGCTGCTGAGAACGCGACCCCTCGCGGCCTCGGCGGGGCCGCTTGCCGTCGTGATCGTCGCGATCGGGGCCATGGTCGGCGTAACCCTGTTGCTGCCGGCTGGCGGCGGCTTCGAGTTCGTGGGTCCTGGCCGCTACGCCTATCCGGCTCTCCCGGCCGCGGCTGCGTTGTGCGCGATCGGCATCGTCACGGTCTTGACCAGGGCTTTTGCGCAAAAGGTTGTCGGCACGGTGTACGGGGTGATGGCGGTAGCCATCCTGGCAGCCGGAGCCGCAGGTTTTCCGTTAGCGCCAGGTGCGGGGACCGGAGCGCCACCGCGGACCGCAAACGTGGTCGATGTGACAGCCTCAGGCGAGTTTCATGGCCTCACCATCAATATCGACCGGGTCGCTCTCGACCCAA
>DATINX010000216.1:0-11518 GCA_035473835.1 Candidatus Dormiibacterota bacterium
AGCATCGTCAGCGAGGCCGCGTCCGATGGCGAAACCGCCTCGCGGTCCTCGACGAAGTCTCCAAGGTGGGAGTCCTCCTCCTCGCCAATTGGAGTCTCGAGCGAGACCGGATCCTGCGACTCCTTCACGATCTCGCGCACCTTCTCGGGCGTGATGCCCATCTCCTCACCTATCTCTTCGTCGCTCGGCTCGCGGCCCAGCTCCTGGAGAAGGCGGCGCGAGACGCGCACCAGCTTGTTGATTGTCTCCACCATGTGCACCGGGATGCGGATCGTCCTAGCCTGGTCGGCGATGGCGCGGGTGATGGCCTGCCGGATCCACCACGTCGCGTACGTCGAGAACTTGTAGCCCTTGTGGTAGTCGAACTTCTCGACCGCGCGGATCAGACCCATGTTGCCTTCCTGGATCAGGTCCAGGAACGACATGCCTCGGCCGATGTACTTCTTGGCGATCGAGACCACCAGCCGGAGGTTGGCCTCGGTCAGCCGCTGCTTGGCTTCGTACGCGCGCTCGTAGCGCTCGGTCAGCCGGTAGCGCGCGATCCGGTAGGACTCGAGCGCCTCGGCACGAATGCGCGGACGCGCCGCACCGTTGGCCTGGCGCCGGCGCTCCGCGGCCGCAGCGTCGAGCAGGTTCTGCAGCTTGCCCAGGTCAGTCAATCCCAAAAGTTCCTGCGCGATGTGCGCCTGCTGGCCCTTGCGCTTGACAGTGGCGAGGCGCTCGATGACGTCGGGCAGCATCTCCTCCACCGACCGCTGGCGCCCGTCGATCTCCTCGATCACGTTCAGGGCCTTGAGGGCGTCGTGGAGAGGCTTGGCCTCGATGGCCTGCGCGAGCTCGACCTCGTCGTTGGCGGTGAGCAGGCTCACCCGGCCGATCTCCTTCAGGTACATGCGGACCGGGTCGTCCAGCGAGACCGAATCCATCATCTCGATGTCGAGGAGCATCTCGTCGTCGATCTGCTCGACCTCTTCGAAATCCTTCTCGCCGTCGGTGACCTCGATGCCGATCTCTTTGAACGCGGCAAAGATCCGGAAGATCTGATCCGGCTCGGCGTCGATCTCCGGGAAACCCTGGAGGATGTCGTCGGGCGTCAGGTAGCCCTGCTCCTTGCCCTTGACGATGAGCTGCTCGGCCACGGCCATCAGCTCGTCTTCGAACTTGTGCTCGGGTTTTTCGACGGCCTTACCCGTCCGGTTCCCAACCTTGGTCGCAACTTTGGCTACGCGCGCGATCGTCACCCTCTCCTTTCCATTTCAGCGATGGCGTGGCCGAGTTCCCTGGCCTCAGTTTCCAGCCTCGCCACCCTCTCCGAGTCCTTTCCCCTCTCAGCCTCGGATAGCTCGCGGATTATCCCACTGTGGCGGTTTCTCATGCGATCGAGCCGGATACGTTCGGCCAACTCAACGGCCAAATCTTCGTCTACGTTGGGCGGTGGCACCGCCCAAGCCCTTCTGATCAGGTCCTGTTCCTCTGCGGGGTATCCCGCCAATTCGTTCTCGAGCCCCGACGCACCGCCGCGCTCGTAAGTCTCCAACATCCGTACGTATATACCGCGGTCCTCTTCGTCCAACTCATCTGGCGTGATCTTTGTTCGCACGCGATCGAAAGCGCCAGGGCGAACTGCGAGCAATTGCAGCAGATATCTGCCTACCGTCATCTTTTTCCCACGGAGCGGGGTCTCCAAACCGTTCTTACCCGCCTGAGACGTGCCTGGTCGGGCCGCTAGCCGCCTCTCGTCGGGCTCGGCTGCCAGAAGGTGGCCCGAGACCCCCATCCACCGCTTGGCCCGCTCCCGGTAGTCCTCCTGCAGGGCGGCCGGAAATTGAGCGATCCATTCCCGCAGCTTGCGGGCGGCCAGCTCCACGTGGTTGGCATTGCTCAAATTCAAACCGGCCGCGGCCTCCTCCATGCCGAACTCGAACCCGCTCGGGGCCTTCGAGGTCAGCTCCTCCCAACGCTTCGCGGCGTCCGCGCCCGCCGCGCGGAGGAACTCGTCCGGGTCCTTGGCGCCGGGCACCGTGGCGACGCGGGTTCGCATCTGGTGCGCTGCCGCCAGCAGGACGGCTTTCTGGGCCGCCTGGCGCCCGGCACGGTCGGCGTCAAAGACGAGGAGCAGCTCATCGGTAAAGCGCTTGAGGAGGCGGACCTGGTCGTCGGTGAGGGCGGTGCCGGAGCTCGCGACCGCGTTCGCGATGCCCGCGCCGTGCGCCGTGATGACGTCGAACTGCCCCTCCATCAAGACCGCGTGGCCGCTTCGCCCGATCTCATCCTTGGCGAGGTCGAGCCCGAAGATCACCCTGCCCTTCACGTATGCGGGCGTCTCGGGCGAGTTGATGTACTTGCGCTGCTCGTCCGCCCTCACCGTCCGCGCCGTGAAGGCCAGGGGCTGGCCGCGCTCGTCGCGGATCGGGATAACGAGGCGCTCCGAGAAGAAATCGGTGCCGTCGCGGCGCATGAGGCCGGCCTCCTGGGCGTCGGCCAGAGAGCGCTTCTTGGCCCGCAGGTACTCGGCAAACCCGCGCCCGGCGGGGGCGTAGCCGAGCTGGAATCGGCGGGCCGTGTCTTCGTTCACCTGGCGCGTCGCCAGCAGGCGCCGACCCGTCTCGCCGGTAGGCGTCGACCAGAGCACGTACTCGTAGTACTGAGCCGCGAGCTTGAGCATGGCGAGGAGCCGCTTGCGAGAGTCGGCGCGCTCCTTCTGCTCGGGGCTGAGCTTCTTGAGCTCCACGCCGGCGCGCTCCGCCAGCATCTGCAGCGCTCCGCGCTTGTCGGTCTTCTCGATCAGCTCGACGAAGGTGAAGACATCGCCGTGACGCTGGCAGCCGAAGCAGTACCAGGACTGCTTCTGCGGGTGGACCGTGAAGCTCGGCGTGTCCTCCTGATGGAAGGGGCATAGGCCGACGAGGTCCCGGTTGCGCTTGGTCAGGCGGACGTGTTCCTGGACGATCTTGACGAGGTCGACCTTCGCCTTGACCTCGGCGAAGGCGTCATCGGACCCGGGGGTGGGCATCGCGCCTATTGTCGGACGCTTCGGGTGCTGGGCGTCCTTGCGTTTACCTCCCCGCACCGCCAAGAGAATCCCCCCACCCGGTTGGCTCGCTTCACGGGCGGTGAAATTTACTTGCTGGAGGTGCCGGCCTCCATCGCTGCTTGCGCCGCCGCCAGGCGCGCCACCGGGACTCGGAACGGGCTGCACGACACGTAGTTCAGGCCCAGCTTGTGGCAGAGGTGGATCGATTCGGGGTCCCCCCCATGCTCGCCGCAGATGCCGATCTCCATCTTCGGCCGCGTCGCGCGACCTTCCTTGACCGCGATCGCCATCAGCCGGCCCACGCCGCTCTCGTCGATCGTCTCAAACGGGTTGCGCGGCAGGATCTTCTGTTCGAGGTAGCGCACGATGAAGTGCCGCTCGGCGTCGTCGCGCGAGTAGCCGAACGTCATCTGGGTGAGGTCGTTGGTGCCGAAGGAGAAGAACTCGGCCTCCTTGGCGATCTCGCCCGCGGTGAGCGCCGCGCGCGGTATCTCGATCATGGTGCCGAACTTGTACGGCACTCTGACGCCCTTCTCCTTCTGCACCTTATCGGCCACCGGCTTCAGCTCGCGGTGCACGAACTGCATCTCAGCGAGGGTGCCGGCCAGCGGGATCATGATCTCCGGCCGGGCGTCGATCTTCTTCTTGCGCAGGTTACAGGCGGCCTCCATGATCGCCCGCACCTGCATACGGGTGATCTCGGGAAACAGGATCGACAGCCGCACACCGCGCAGACCCAGCATCGGGTTGGCCTCGTGCAGCTCCTCGACGCGGGCCATGACCTTCTCGAGCTCTTTCAAACGACGAGGCGTTTTGCCCGAATCCTTGAGCTGCGTGGTCTCGCGGATCAGGTCCTCGAGGCTCGGCAGGAACTCGTGCAGAGGCGGGTCGATGAGCCGGATGATCACGGGCAGACCGGCCATCGCCTCGAAGATGCCCTCGAAGTCGCCACGCTGGATCGGCAGGAGCTTCGCCAGCTCTGCCTCGCGAGCCTCGGTCGTGCGGGCCATGATCATCGCCTGTACGATCGGCAGCCGGTCCTGCTCCATGAACATGTGCTCCGTGCGGCACAGGCCGACACCTTGCGCGCCGTTCTCGCGGGCCTTGATCGCGTCGCGCGGATAGTCCGCGTTCGCCCACACCTGCAGGCGCCGCAGCTCATCGGCCCAGCGCAGGATCGCGCTCGCCGCCTTGTGCTTGTTGAGCGACTGGGCCTCGATCGTCGGCACCTTCCCGAGGAAAACCTCGCCTGTGGTGCCGTCGATGGTGATCTCGTCGCCCTCCTTGATCGTCCTGCCGCCCGCGGAGAACACGCGCTTGCGCGAGTCGACGTCGATGGAGCTCGCGCCCACAATGCACGGCCGGCCCATCCCGCGCGCGACCAGCGCCGCGTGGCTCGCGGTGCCACCGGTCTGCGTGAGGATGCCCTTCGCCTCGACCATTCCGTGCACGTCGTTGGGGTTGGTCTCGACGCGGACCAGGATCACCGCCTTGCCCTGCTTGCCCCATACGACGGCGGTGTCGGCGTCGAACACGGCGCCGCCCGACGCTGCTCCCGGTGAGGCGGGCACGCCCTTCGCGATCGGCGACACCTTCGCGTTGGGGTCGACGCGCGGGAACAAGAGCTGCTCCAGCTGTCGCGGCTCGACCCGGGCGACGGCGTCCTTCTTCGTGATCAGCCGCTCGCCCACCATGTCGACGGCAATGTTCACCGCCGCCTCGCCGGTGCGCTTCGCCGAGCGCGTCTGCAGCATGTAGAGCTTGCCGCGCTCGATCGTGAACTCGAGGTCCTGGACGTCCTTGTAGTGCCTCTCGAGGCGCCGTGCGTAGCCCTCGAACTCCGCGAACACCTTGGGCATGTGGCGCTTCAGTGCCTTGATCGGCTCGGTGTCACGCACGCCCGCGACCACATCCTCGCCCTGCGCATTGACCAGGTAATCGCCGTACAGCTCTTTCTTGCCGGTGATCGGGTTGCGCGTGAACGCGACGCCGGTGCCAGACGTCCTGCCCATATTGCCGAACACCATCATCTGCACGTTGACCGCCGTGCCCAGGTCGTCGGGAATGCGCTCCAGGCGGCGATAGGTCTTGGCGCGGTCCGTGTTCCAGGACCTGAAGACCGCGTCGATCGCTTCGCGCAACTGCTCGACAGGATCTGATGGAAACTCGCGGCGGGTCTCTTCTTTATATATGGCGAGGTAGCGGGCGACCAGCTTGCGCAGGTGCTCTGGCTTCAGCTCGGGGTCGGACTTAACCTTCGCTTCCTTCTTAACCTGCTGCAGCGCGTGCTCGAACTTGTCGCCGTCGATGCCCTTCACCGTCTTGCCGAACATCTGGATGAAGCGGCGCCGCGCATCGAGCGCGAAGCGCTCGTTCCTGGTTAGCTTGGCCAGTCCCTTCGCGGTCTGCTCGTTGAGTCCGAGGTTGAGGACGGTGTCCATCATTCCCGGCATCGAGAACTTGGCGCCCGACCTCACGCTGACCAGCAGCGGGTCGTTCGGGTCGCCGAACTGCTTGCCCGCCTTTCTCTCGAGTATCTTCAAAGCGGCGGTCACCTGCTCCCACATGCCTGGCGGGAACTTGGCGCCATGCGCGTAGTACTCGCGGCACGCTTCGGTGGTGATCGTGAAGCCGGGCGGGACGGGCATGCCCGCTCGGGTCATCTCGGCGGCGCCCGCGCCCTTGCCGCCGAGGAGGTCGCGCATCTTTGCGGACCCCTCGGAGAAGTGATAGACCCACTTGTGACCTCTGGCCATTGGCCAACAAGTCTAAGTGGCGCAGGGGCGTCGATTCTTGGGCCCTCATCGCGGCCTCAAAAAGAAAAGGCCTCGCGGACGACCGCGAGGCCTCCCCCGGACTCCGCCGCTAGATGCGGCGGAGCACTCCACGTCCGACCAACGCACGGAACACGAAGATGAGGATGCACGCGCCGAAGAACGCGACCACGATCTCCGCCAGCAGGCCGGCGACAGCGATGCCGACCAGGCCGGCGAGCCAGGTGCCAAGGAAGGCACCCAGGATGCCCACGACGATGTCCCAGATGAGGCCCATGCCACGGCCCGTCATCACCTTGCTCGCCAGAAAGCCGGCGATCAGGCCGACGAGAAGCATCACGATCAAATTGTCCATTTCGTACCTATCCTCCGATGCCGCCTTGCGGCGCCGAATCTGACGGTTCGCTGCTATCGAAACGGGCAGATGTGGGCGCCTACCCGGTAAAGAGTTGTTAAGCCACCTCAAGGACTCGATCGGGTGGTGGTTCGACCTTGAAGTCGCCAAGGCCGGCCCGGTCGTAAAGACGGCGCAGCGGGCGCGGCGCCCACCAGTTCCAGTCACCGAGCAACCGCATGACGGCTGGCACCACGAGCGCCCGCACCAGTGTCGCGTCGATGGCCACCGCCACGGCCAGCCCGATGCCGATGGCCTTGATGATCACGACGTCGGCGAGACCGAAGGCGAGGAAGACCGTGACCATGATCGCGGCCGCGCCGGTGATCAGGCGCGCCGTCTTTTCGAGGCCGCTCGCCACCGCCAGCGTGTTGTTGCCCGTGCGCACGTACTCCTCATGGATGCGGCTGACCAGCAGCACCTCGTAGTCCATGGACAGGCCGAATACGATCGAGAACAGGATCACCGGGGTGGTCGGATCGATCGATTGTGGCGTGAAGCCCATGAACCCCGACAGATGCCCCTGCTGGAAAATCCATACGAGGGCTCCGAATGACGCGCCGATGGAGAGGAAATTGAGGATCACCGCCTTCAGAGGCAGCACCACCGAACCCGTGAGCAGGAAGAGCACCACGTAGGTGACCGCCACGACGAATCCGACGGCCAGCGGCGTGCGGTCGAGGATGGACTTGATGACGTCGAGGTCCACGGCAGTCTGCCCGCCCACCAGCACCTGCGCGCCGTTGCTCATGCCCGTGCTCGCGCGGATCGCCTTGACGATCGCCCGCGATGCGTCAGATGTCGCCGGCGAGGCGGTCGTGGCCTGGATCAAGACGATGTGCTTGCCCACCGTCGTGGCCATCAGCTGGCGCGCGGCGGCTGGAATGTTGTTCGGGTCACCGGTATAGAGCGCCTGGTAGTCGGCGCGTCCGAGGCTCGGATTCAGGTTGTAGATCGACGTGGTGTGCAGCACGCCTGGAATGGCCGCGATGCGACGCTCGAAGTCGTACTGGTCGCCGATTCGCGCCGCGGTCAGCGGTGCGCCGTCGGGGTAGTTGACCACGATGTTGAAGGTGGTCTGGTCTTGACCTGGGAAGTTGGCGATCATCTGGTCGTAACCCTGCCTCGCCTCGATGTGCGCGGGCAGCATGTCGACGTCGCCATTGGCGAGCCGCAGCTGGATGAAGGGTGTGGCCGCGAGCAGAAGGAACCCGACCGTGGGCACCAGGACTACGATCGGGCGGCGCATGACCCACTGGGCCAGGCCGTGCCAGAACCCGCTGCCGAGAGCGGCGGCGCGAAAGATCGGGATGCGCAGGCGGTTCACGGCGGGGCCGAGAACCGAGAGCATGGCCGGCAGGAAGGTCAGCGCGTACACGACCGCGACCGCAACCACGATCGCGCCAGCCGCCCCCATCGAGGCGAGGAACGTGCCCTGGAAGAAGAGCATCGCCGACAGTCCGACCGCGACCGTGATCCCCGAGAAGGTGATCGCGCGACCGGCGGTTGCCATCGTGGTGGCGACTGCGTCCTCACGGGTGACGCCGCGCGCCAGCTCATCGCGGAAGCGGTTGACGATGAAAAGCGAGTAGTCGATCGATACACCAAGCCCGATCAGGGTGACGATGTTGAGCGCGTACTGCGAGACGTCGGTGAATCGGTTCAGGAAGAACGTTCCCCCGATTCCGCCCACGATCGTGAGCACGCCTACGCCCAGCGGCAGGCCGGCTGCCACGAGCGACGCAAAGATGATGACCAGCAGGATGAGGGTCACCGGCAGAGTCACGGTCTCCGCCCGCTGCAGGTCGGTTTCGAGGGTCTTGTTGAAAGCTTCGTTGATGGCCACAAACCCGGTGCCGGTCACCGAGAGCGAGTTGGAGTGGACCTTCGCGCGAAGCGCGTCATAATCCGTGCGCGCCTGCGTGCCGGTCGACTTGAGGTCGACACTGACCAGCGCCTGATGGCCGTCCTTGGAGGTGAAGGCCTGCGCGACCCGAGCGTTGGGTGCGTTGTAGGGAGTGACGATCGAGCTGATGCGCGGGTCGCCCTGGATCGGGGCCAGCGCCGTGGTCACGGCATCCTTGAACGCCGGGTCGCTGACCGACTGCGAATTGCTCGAGAAGATGAGGATGAAGTTCGAAGTCGTCTTCGAAGTGGCCAGCTCGGACGTGACCAGATTGCCGGCGCGAGCCGACTCGAGGTTGCTGGTCAGCGGCCCTCCACTTGTAAGCGTGCCGCCCATGATCAAGCCGGCGACGGAGATGGCGAGCAGGACGCCGGATCCGACCAGCGTCGCCCACCGATACCTGTAAACGAAACGACCCCAGCGTGCAAACATCTCCCTTCTCTCCTCTAGATGGACGCTTGGGCGCCCGAATTCGTCGCAAAGACGGCTGACAGCGACATGGCGGCGAGGGCGTCGACGGCCTCGTCCGCGTTGAACTCCGGATCGACCATCTTCTGGACCATGATTCCCAGCACCCCTGCCCACACCGCGCCCGCAATGGCGCGAGCTGATCTGGGGTCGGCTTCTCGCTCCGCGAGGACCTGCCGCGCAAGGCTCTCGACACGTCCACGCTCGGTGCGGATGTTCTCGCGGATGCCGGCGCCGATCTCCTTGTCGTGCAGGCCGACGCCGATGAGCTGGATGTAGAGGGTGTGGGCGTCAGGCCGCTCGCGCAGGAGCACCTTGAAGTTCTCGAATGCTGCGTTTGCGCCGGCCGTGCCCTCGGCGCTGTAGACATCCATCTTCTTACAGACGTCGAACAGCACCGCAACGACCAGCTGCTGCTTGGATTTGAAGTAGTAATGAACCAGCCCCTGCGCGACGCCGGCCTCCTCGGCGATGTCCTTGATGGACGTGTTCTCGTAGCCCTGGCGGCTCAGGACGGCGAAGGCGGCCTTGAGGATCTTCTCGCGGGTATCGCTTGACAACTTGGGCGTGTGCTCCTTGGTAGTCGATGGGGTTACTGGTTGAACAGTCAACCAATCCCTGGTTGGTCATTCAATCACAGAGCAGCCGGCGTTGTCAAGAGGGCCTTTTACAGGCGCGGAATCAGGTTCGAGGACTCAGCAGCAGCAGGGCGGCCGGCCCCACCACGACCACCCATGCAAGCGCCAGCACGAACAGCACGCCGATGACGATGCCGATCGTACGCAGGCTCTTGGGCACGCCAGGAGCCTACACCTGGGTTCGAGATTTGATCCGGCGGTCGGGGCGGACCGCCGGCACGGGGAGTTGGGGAAGGGTCCGCCTCGCCCCTCAGGCGGCTAGGTTATCGAGCTGATGCCACTCCAACGTGGCCTGACAAGAAGGCGACGGCAGGCGTGATCATTGACTTAACACCTTCGAAGGCAGAGAACGGAGGAGGCCACCCGAACTTGCGGATGGCCGCAAATGCGAAGCGGAGGAGGAATTCGGATGACTGAGCCGAGGCAGATCGCCCACTACGGCTGGATCCCGGACCTTCCGGACGAGCGAGACCACGTCTACGCGGCGCCGCCGCAGTTCCTGAGCGCCCTTCCGCCCTCCACGGACCTGCGTCCACACTGCCCGGCGGTGTACGACCAGGGCATGCTGGGCAGCTGCACCGCGAATGCCATCGGTGGCGCGATCGAGTTCGACCGACTCAAGCAGAAGCTCACGGACTTCGTCCCGTCCCGGCTTTTCATCTACTACAACGAGCGGGTCATCGAAGGGACTGTCACCTCAGACAGCGGCGCCCAGATCCGAGACGGCATCAAGACGGTGGCCAGCCAGGGTGTTTGTCCGGAGCCGGACTGGCCGTACGACATCGCACGGTTCACGCAGAAGCCGCCGGCGAAGGCGTACTCGGACGCCGTGAGTGACAAGGCGGTCTCGTACCAGAGCCTGATCCAGGACTTGAACCAGATGAAGGGCTGCCTGGCCTCGGGGTTCCCATTTGTTTTCGGTTTCACCGTCTACGAGAGCTTCGAGGGCCCATCGGTGGCGAAGACCGGTCACGCGCCGATGCCGGCTCCGAGCGAGCGGGCGATCGGCGGCCATGCAGTGGTCGCGGTGGGCTACGAGGATGCGAACCAGTGGTTCCTGGTGCGCAACTCGTGGGGTGCCGGGTGGGGCATGGCGGGCTACTTCACGCTGCCATACGCGTATCTGATCCAGTCCAGCCTGTCGTCGGACTTCTGGACGATCCGCATCGTCGGACCGTGAGGGCTAGGCCGTAGACTCCCATCTTCATGACGTCGCAACAGGCCGGCCTCTACGGTGGGCTGGCAACGCTGGTGGTGGCGGCTGTTGCGTTCGGATTGGCCGGGCTGCGGTGGCGAGGCGTGCGGGTTCTCTTGATGTGGGTTGGTCCGATTTACTCGTTGTCGATTTTCGTCTACTACTTCTTCGAGGGGGCCGGCAGCCAGTGCGCGGGCAGCGGTCCGACCTTCCATTGCTGGGAGATCTCGTACGCGTCGACCTGGGGGTTGTATGGCTCACTTTTTGTCGGCATCACGGTCATCCTGTCGATTGCGCCGGTGGTGTCGGCAGTGCTGCGCACTCGGACGCCCGCTGTGATTTCGGCGGTGGTCCTCCCGGTGCTGATCGGGCTTTATTTGAGCGGCCTGTGGACGTGGGCACCGGCCGCCGCGGCGGTGGCGGCCGCGGCGATTGCCGGGCCGCCTTCACGAGGCTCGAATCGAGCGCCGGCCGAGGCAAGACCGGCTCAGTAATTCCCAAGGGGTGGCGAAACTCCGTCGTAGTGACCCAAATCGCCTCTCATCCACCATGAAGTTCTCGCAGGGAATCAATTGCCTTAACAGCCCTGATACGTTGACCTCGTGACTGAGGCCAAAACAACGCGCTCCGCGCGCCTCGCGGACCAGTTCGAAGCGGCCCAGCGGAACTTCATCGGCCTGGTCGAGTCCCTGACGACCGAGCACTGGCGGATGCAAGGTGTAAACACCCCCGAGGCGCGGATCAACGATGAGGACGAGAGCCGGCCGGTGGGCGTGATCGCGCACCACGTGGCCGAGACGCAGGACTGGATCATGAGCCGGATCAAGGCGATCCTCGAGGACAGGCCCACACCGCCGGTAGATTTCAAGCAGATCAACGCCGTCCATGCGGCCGAGCACGCCCATGCGACGAGGGCGCAGGTGCTCGACTCGTTGCGGGACAGCGTGTCGCGGATCGCGAGCGACATTCGGGCCATCCCTGACGATCAGCTGGACAAGGAGAGGCAGTTCCCGACCGGGACGATGACCGTCCAGCAGCGTATCGAGCGCGTTCTGATCGGGCACATGCAGTCCCATCAGCGATCGATCGAAGCCACGATCGCATAGGGA
>DATINX010000217.1:0-4458 GCA_035473835.1 Candidatus Dormiibacterota bacterium
GGACCGACGCTCACGCCCAAGATTCGCGTGCGCACTCGCGACGGCCGGGTCATCTCCAATGTCGACTCGCCGACTGTGGTCGCGCCCGAAGCGCCGGCGGCGGCGACTTCAAACAGCAAGCCGCTCGGGATCTTTCCGTACGGAGTGAGCCGCCACCACGTCGAGCAGTCGATTCGCGACCTGGAGCTGCCGGTGCGTGTGCTCGGCAACCTCGACGGCGCGGGCGCGGTGCTGACGCTCAAGAATCACTACCGGCGGCGGCCCGACAGCCTGCGTCAGGCGGAGAGTCGCGGCCTGCCGATCCACATCCTCAAGAGCAACTCGGTGACGCAGGTGCGCGATGCGCTCTCGCGCATCTACGGCGTCGACAAGCACGACGAGGCGACCAGCCGCGCCCTGGCCGAGGCGGCGGCCGCGATCAGGACGGTGAAGACGACGCTGCGGCCCGTCGAGATCGCCCCCCAAAACGCCTACCTGCGCCGGCTGCAGCATCAGCTGGTCGCCGAGAACGAGCTCTCCGCCCGCAGCACCGGGAAGGAACCGCAACGGCGGCTTCGGATCACGCCCGCGCCCGAAGACCCGCTGCTCTAGATGGCCGGCCTTTTCATCACGTTCGAAGGCCCTGAGGGGTCCGGCAAGACGACGCAGGTCGAGCTCCTTGCCGAGGCGCTGGCGAGCCGGGGGCCGGTGATGGTTCGGGAGCCGGGCGGTAACGAGCTGGGCGAGAAGATCCGCGAGATCGTCCTCTACGGCGCCATGGAGCTCGACGCGGAGGCTGAGATGTACCTCTTCATGGCCGCGCGCAGGCAGCTCATAGCCGAGGTCATCCGGCCCGCGCTGGCCGCGGGCCAGATCGTGGTCGCCGACCGCTACCACGACTCGACGCTCGCCTACCAGGGCGGCGCTCGCGGCGTGCCGACGACATGGCCCGCCACGTTTCCCCGGCCCGACGTCACTTTTCTTCTATCCGTCCCGGTCGAGAGCGGGCTCGAGCGACTGGCCAAGGCCGGCAAGAAGCCGGACCGGGTCGAAAGCGAGTCCGTGGACTTTCACAGGCGCGTTGCGGCCGCCTATGAGAGCCTGGCGGCAGCCGAACCGGATCGGTTCGAGCGGCTGGACGCGACCGCTTCGCGCGACCACGTCCACAACGCCGTCATGAAGCGGCTGCAGCCCCTCATGGACAGGCCGGCCTAAGGCGGCTGCACCTGGATTAACGCGCCCTAGACTCCAAGGTCGGGTGTCTATCAGGGTCGAGGGTCTCCGCAAGAGCTTTGGCGACGTCCGCGCCGTCAGAGGCGTGGACCTACACGTCGAACGTGGGCAGGTGCTCGTCCTGCTCGGCCAGAACGGAGCAGGCAAGTCCACGACCCTGCGCTGCCTCGGGGGAATCCTTCGGCCCGATTCCGGTCTCATCGAGCTCGACGGCCTCCGCCTGCCGGAGAAGCTGGACAAGGTCCGCGCCCGGCTGGGCGTGGTGCCCGATCAGGCGCGCCTCTACGGCCGCAACACGGCACTCGAATACCTCGATCGCTTCGGCTATCTGTACGGTGTGCCTGAGGCCGTGCGCAGGCCGCGAATCGCGGCGCTGCTCGAACGCTTCGAGCTGGCCGATCGAACCGACACCATCCTCGCGGCCTACTCGCGCGGCATGGCGCAGAAGGTGGCATTGATCCGCGCCACCCTGCACGAGCCAGACTGGATCTTCTGCGATGAGCCCACTGCCGGCCTCGACCCGGTGGCGGCCGCGGACATGCGCCACTACCTCGGCGAGCAGAGCGCTCGTGGCGCCGCCCTCATCGTCACCACCCACGTCCTCAGCGAAGCGGAGCTGATGGCCGACCGCATCGCGATCATGCGGCAAGGCGTGATCGTCACCGAAGGCACGCTCGATGAGCTCCGGCGCGAAGCCGCTTCGGGGCGGCGGTTCTCGGTGAGCCTGAGCCGATGCCCCGGCGACCCCGAGAGCCTGCGCGCATGGCTGCGTGAGCACACGGTCGCATTCGAGCTGACGGACGACCACATCACGTACAACCTCAGCTGGCAGGCTTCGGTCGCGGACCTCGCGGGCTTCGCCGCCGAGTTGCAGAAGCGGCTGGCCTCAATGGACGCGCCCTACTACGAGCTCGAGGAGCAGCAGGTGAGCCTGGAATCCGTCTACCTGAAGGCGATGGATGCTCCGGCTGATCCGGCGCCCGACCAACCCGCGGCGCCGGCGCACGTGGTGTCGGGAATCGGCGCGGCCCGCATGTTCGGCTCGTTGCGCTCACAGGGTCCGCTGCTGCGCAACTCGCTGCCGTTCTACGTCAGCTCGTGGTGGCGGCGAGGTGACCTGAGCTGGGTCGTGTACCTGAACGCGTTCGTGCTGTTGTTGGTGGCGGGCACGTCGCTGTTCGGACAGCTGCCCGGGTTCGCCGGGCAGTTCGCGTCGCGAATCACCGGCGGCAACGCGCTGCAGGCGGGATTGCTCCTGCCGCTCTTCTTCATGTCGTTCGCGCTGCTCGAATCGATCAAGAGCTCCATCGGCATCTGGTGGGAGAAGGCGCAGCAATCGCTTGAAGTGCTGCTGTACACGCCCATCGACGACCCTTCGCTCATCTGGCTGGAAGTGCTCCCTGGCGCGGTGGTCAGCGCCGTGTGGGTGACGTTCTGGATGGGCTCTGGCATGGCGCTGCTGTCTCTGTTCGGCCAGAGCGCGCCATGGGATCTGCTCCCGGTCTTCGCCTTCGTCGCCGCCGTGACCGCTTACTGGGCAGCGATGGGACGAATGCTCGGCTTCATGCTCTTCCCGCGCGAAGGCGCGGCCGGTGGCGCGTGGTCTTTCCTCCTGTCGCCCGTGTCGGCGGCCGTGGCGGACCTCCCGCTGGCGCTCTTCGTGTTTCGGTCCCCGCTCGCGGTCGGATCGCTGCTCCTGCCCCTCACCGCTTGCGTCGCCCTGACCGTCTTGTGCGGGGTGACGTTCGACCGCGAGCGTCTGATGGAGACCGGCGTCGGCCGCACGCGCCGCCGCACCCTGTGGCTGCCTATGACCATCATCCGCCGCAATGCGGCCGCCATCGCTGCCGGGCTGCTGCTGGCCGTCGCTCCCGCTGCGGTCGCGGTGGTCGTTACGTCCAACGCGGGGTGGCACTCATGGTCCGACGTCAGAGCTGCCGCCCTCGGCACGCCCGCAACCGACCCCGGCCCGGTCTCGGATGGGCCGGTGACCGTCATGTCATCGACGGGCGGTGGCGCCACGATCGCCGCCGCGGGCCTGGCCGGGATCGTGGCCACCCTGGCCCTCATGCTGGGGCTGGTGGTCGTGAGCTTCGCGGCCTTTTTCCTGCTCGGGGTGCCGGCGCTTGCCGGCCTCGTCGTGGCTTCCGCCGTCTGGGGCACGCAGCTTGGCTTTGGCACCTCGGCGCCCCTCCAGCTCTGGCTGGCGGGCGCGGGCGGGATCGTGCTGCTCGCCCTGTCCCTCAACACAGGCGCGGCCATTCCAATCTACTGGTCGCTCGTATTCGGATCCGGCCGCCGCCTGGACCGCCTCCGCGACGCGTGGTCGGGCTACTGGTCGCTCTACCGGGGCATCGTGATCCCGGCTTGCGCGTTGTTCGGGGTGGCCGTCTTCCGGTTACTGTCCGGCGGCTAAAAGCTGGGCCCAAGCCTCACCATTGCAGGCGGCGTGAAGCGACTAGTCGTCGGGGTGATGTTGCTGGCCGTCGCCTGCGGCGGCAGCGCCCCCACACAAGCAAAGTCTTCTCCATCGGTCGCGGCGTCATCACCTTCGCCGGTTGCGTCCCCGCTGCCGTTCCCGAGCCCGACGCCGGGCGGTCCGCCAGCGCCACCGCCAATGGCCATCGTGTGCTCGTCGCAGATTCCAGCGGGGCATCAGTTGGCGCTGGTCACGCTTCGCGCCGTGCAGGGAATCGTTGTGCGTGATGTGACCGACATCCAGCACCCGGTGACACGCTGTGGCCTCAGCGGGGGCGCCTACCTGCGCTTCATCAGCTCGACCCGGATCTCATACATCGTCACCTCGAGCGACCTGGGCGCGGCCGGCGCCCTCTACATGGTCGACCTCAGCACGAGCACCACCTCGCTGGTTCGTGCATGGAGCGCCGGCGGCTACGCGAGCTGGGTGTACGCATGGAGCCCTGATGGGCAGAAGCTCACGTACCTGAGCTCCGACAGCACTGGCGTGAAATGGCATCTGCTTTCGGCCGCCGGCGACAAGGTACTCGCGAGCATGGGCACCGTTCCCGGCCGAGGCGTGAATCTCGACAACGATGACGCGATGGTGGGCTTCTCGGCCGATGGCCAGTACGTCACCGTGGAGGAGACGTTCACCGCGCAGAAGGGCGCCGCGTCAAGCACTCCGCCGATCCAGATCGTCCGGCTGTCGGACCTCAAGCAGGTGTACCTCCGGGCCGATGGCACGATGGCGGTGTGGGGGCCGACCGGCGCCCGCCTCTATTTCCG
>DATINX010000218.1:0-4807 GCA_035473835.1 Candidatus Dormiibacterota bacterium
GCCGGGCCCGACGAAGCGTCGAGAGTATTCTGAAGCGTTGAAGCGCCAGATGGTGGCGGAGACGCTGGAGCCCGGGGCGTCGGTGTCGATCGTGGCGCGGCGCCATGATGTGAACAGCAACCAGCTGTTCAGATGGCGGCGGCAGCTGTTGCCCAAGGCAGTGGTCGAAGGCGGCGCGATGGTGCCGGTCGAGATCGCGCCTGATGAGGGTGGCCGGCCGCGGCGGACGGATCGCGAGGGCGTCATCGAGATCGCGTTTGGCTGTGGGGCACGGGTGCGCCTTCGCGGCGAGGTCAGCTCGGAGACGCTGCGGCAGGTGATCGAACTGCTGCGATGAACAGTCTGCCGGCGGGCACCCGGGTGTGGCTGGCGGCGGGCGTCACCGACATGCGCAAAGGGTTCGACAGCCTGGCGGCGCAGGCGCAAACGGTGCTCGGACAGGATCCGTTCTCGGGTCACGTGTTTTGCTTTCGCGGCCGGCGCGGCGATCTGGTCAAGCTGTTATGGTGGGATGGCGACGGGCTGTGCCTGTTCGCCAAGCGCCTGGAGCGTGGCCGATTCGTGTGGCCGCGGGCCGAGGAGGGCGTGGTGGTACTGAGCCGGGCGCAACTGTCGATGCTGCTCGAGGGGATCGACTGGCGGATGCCGCGGCGAACCTGGCGGCCGGAGCTGGCCGGGTGACCTTGGTCCGGGTATAGGCTGCGGCAAATTGACTCAACCAATGGCTTAGCCGACCACAACGGCTGCAGATCTGATCCACTGCGGGCGTGCCGATCACGCCCGACAATCTGCCCGACGACCCCGCTGCGCTGAAGCGCATCATTGCCACGATGGCGCAGGATGGGCTAACCGCCCAGGCCGAGATCGCCCGGCTGAAATTCCAGCTGGCGCGTTACCGGCGGGCCGAGTTTGGCCGTTCCTCGGAGAAGCTGGCGCGCGACACCGAGCAGCTCGAGCTGGCGCTCGAGACGCTGGAGACCGACCAGGCGGAGCGGCTCGCAACGGTATCGCCGGCGGTCGCCGCAGCAGTCGAGACGGCGGCCGAGGCGCAGAAACCGGCGCGGCGCCCGCTGTCGCCACACCTGCCCAGAGAAGAGCTGAGGCATCCTGCGCCATGCACCTGTCCCAGTTGCGGCGGCGCGCTGCGCAAGATCGCCGATGAGGTGACCGAGACCCTCGATTATGTGCCGGGTCGGTTCAAAGTCGTCCGGCATATTCGCGAGAAACTGTCCTGCCGGGCCTGCGACACGGTGGTGGCGGCACCGGCGCCAGACCACGCGATCGCGCGCGGGCGAGCCGGGGCGGGGCTATTGGCCCATATCGTCGTCTCGAAGTACGACGACCACCTGCCGCTTTACCGCCAAGCCGAGATCTTCGCCCGTGACGGGGTCAGCCTGGAGACCTCGACCCTGTCCGGCTGGGTTGGTGCCACGGCGGCGGCGCTGAAGCCGCTGGTCGACACCCTCGCTATCGACGTCCTCGGCGGCGACATCCTCCATGTCGACGACACTCCAGTACCGGTGCTGGCGCCGGGCACCGGCAAGACCAAGACCGGCCGGCTGTGGACCTATGTCCGTGACGAGCGGCCGTTCGCCGGCTCGCGGCCACCGGCGGCTCTGTTCTTCTACTCGCCCGACCGTAAAGGGGAGCATCCGCAGGCGCATCTGAAGGACTTCCGCGGCGTCATTCACGCCGACGGCGGAGCCTGTCCTCGGGCCGGCCGAAGGCCGGACCCGGGGGCTGGGTTCAATGAATTGTTCGTCGGCGGTCGGATTGTCGAGGCCGGCTGCTGGGCACATGTGCGGCGCAAATTCTTTGATGTTCACGTCGCTACCGACTCGCCCATCGCCAAAGAAGCGCTCGATCGCATCGGCCAGCTCTATGCAGTCGAGAAGACCATCAACCGATCACCGCCCGAGCGGCGACAACAGAGGCGCCAGCTCCAGTCACAGCCCATTGCCGAGGCATTGACCGCTTGGGCCGACAGCACCGTGCGCCGGCTCTCCCGCAAATCCGAGCTCGCTGCGGCTTTCCGTTATATGCGGGCGCGCTGGACCGCGCTGGTGCGTTGCTTCGACGACGGCCGCCTGGCGCTCGACAACAATCCCGCCGAGCGCGCCCTGCGCTGTGTCGCGATGCGGCGTTCATTGTGCCCCTCTTCCTCAAGTGTCTGGAAACATTGGAAGTTGGTTTACCGGCACGATGCGACACGGACGACCTGTTCGCCCAATCGCAGCAGCCACCCGTTCCTGTTGCAGGTCGTCGCCACGGATTTGATAGGGAGCGCCCGGCACAACCTGCTCGGCGGGGAGGATGCCGGCCTGGATGAGCCGGCGGATGCGGTGGTGCGTAACTCCGAGCGTCGTGGCGGCCTCAGACATCGTGAGCCATTCGCCGTTCTTCTCGGCCGAACGGTAGGCATGAATGCCGTTCACCCTGCGCACCGAGCTGACACGGTGCGCAGTCCAGGTTTTTCCCTGACCGGTGGGCATTCCCATCCGGTTCAAGGACGCGGCGATGTCCTCGTCCGACCATCGGGTCGCCATGGTCCGCATCACCGCGAGCGCCTCGTCAGGGGTGCGGCAGCCATGCTCGCCGGACTTCGGCTTGCGGACCCGCAATTGTGAGTGCTGGCCGCCGCGCCAATGGATTGTCAGGACGACCTCGCGCGTCGCCTCGTCGACATCGGCAATGATGTCGGTGACCAGGGCGCGCAGAAGGCGTTGGCGCGTGCGCATGGTCACGCCTGGCGCGTTCCACGCGGCGTCGAGATCGTCCGCCAGGCCGGTGAAGTCTGGCGGCACGACGGCGGCTTCATGCTTCCGCACCGCCTCCAGCCGCGCTTGGCAGGTCTCGACTCGGCGAAGCGCCGCCTCCCAACTCTTCTCCAGCTGCGCGGCGATCAGACGATTGTCGGGATCACAGGCGGCGTAGCGCCGTTCCGCAAGCGAGGCTTCGTACCGAGCCTGTTGCAGCTCCAGCTCCACGATGCGCTGTTGTTCACCCCGAGCTTCCATGTACCTCCGTTCGGCCTCTACCGCCGCCTCGATCGCCATCGGCTCCACGGAGCGGAGAAGTTCTCGAGCAACCGCGGCGTCGACCCGTAGGCCGCCGAATGTGAAGCACCGGGGCAGCCCGAGCATCTGGTTCGGACGCTCACACCGATAGACAGGCTGTCCCGGCGGACGGCCCGAGTAACTTACCATCAAGTGTCGTCCGCAGCGGCTACAGGATAGCAGCCCGGCCAGCAGCGCACGTCCGCCGCGCCCCGACTTCGCACCTCCCACCTTGCCGTAGGCGTTGACCGCGAGCTGCTTCTGATTCCGTTCGAACTCCGTCCAGTCGATATAGCCGTCGTGGTGATCCTTCAGCAGAACCTCCCACTCCTCAAGCGGTTTGCGGTGGCCGTAGCTCTTCCGGGCCCGTCCGTCGACAATCTCAGTGCGCTTCTCGCCTTTGCCATAGGCGTAGGCGCCCGCATAGAACGGGTTCTTGAGCACTGAGATCACATTGCGATAACGGATTGGCGTCCAGTCGAAGGCGACCAGCTTCTTGCCGTCGGAGGGCCGCGGGAAGTGGACCTGCTCGGCGATCATTGAGAGCAGCACCTGACGCGCGCTGCCGAGCTGGCGGAACCGGGCAAAGATCAGCCGCACCACTTCCTGGATCCGCAGATCGGGATCGAAACCCAGACCGATCTCACGATGCCAGATGTAGCCGATCGGCACGCTGATGCGCAGCTCACCGCGCCGCGCCTTTGCGCGGGCGGCGTCGAGCATGCGAGCACGCAGCACGCCGAGTTCAAACTCGCTGATGCTGCCCTTCATGCCGAGAAGGAGCCGATCATTCGGTCGGCAGGGGTCGTAAACCCCATCCAGGTCGATCACTCGCGCCTCGACCAAGCCGCAGAGTTCGAGCAGATGGTGCCAGT
This sequence comes from Candidatus Dormiibacterota bacterium, assembly GCA_035473835.1. Classification (GTDB taxonomy): domain Bacteria; phylum Chloroflexota; class Dormibacteria; order Dormibacterales; family Dormibacteraceae; genus UBA10449. The sequence continues at coordinate 3,932 of DATINX010000218.1, forward strand.
CGCGACCGTTACGAGCGAGCCGGGAGGCGTCGAAGCACAGCACAGCGCCAACCTCTCCGGCACAGAGCCATGCAACCAGCCGTTCGAAGCCAGGCCGCGCCACCATCCCACTGGCGGAGCGGCCGAGATCGTCATCGATCACCTCGATGTTGTGGAAGCCCCGTTGCCGCGCGACATCGACAAGGTCGTATTGCCGCCGCTGGCTCTCCAGATTGGTCTGGACCTGTGCCTGGGTAGACTGCCGAATATAGACTACCGCCTTGCGCTTCAGCACTGCCGCAGGCAGAAGCTCAGCGCTGGTCATCGTCACGCTCCTCGGCCGCAATGTTGGCGGCCTCCAATAGGAGACTGGCCAGCCGGGCAAGCGCGACCCGGCGCTCCGAAGGGGTCATCCCGCGAAGCCTTGCCGAATCGAACGGGATGCTGAGCTGGTGCGGGGGCGCGGATAGCACCGCCGGCGCGGGCGAGTTCCTCATGTCGCTCCTCTTGGACGATGGTCGGATCGTCCCGGGAGCTTCGTCGGAAACCGCGCTCGGTCAGCAGCTGATCCAGCTCAGCCAGCGCCGCTAACGTGACGCGCGGCGCGCCGAGTGACATTCCGGCGCAGGCGGCAGGATCGAGCATCCATGCCGCCACCACAATGACTACGCCGGGCGCTACCTCGACGTGAACGACATCGCCGCCGGCGCGCCGCTCGACATACTGGCGCCGGAGGCGGCGCCTATAGAGTGCGTGCCAGCGATAATGGACCTCGACCTCGAGCCCGATATGGGCAGAATGACCGGGCGATTGGGATTGATTGCATATACGACGAACCCCCGATCGATCAGCGCATCGACGACAGGTCCGTGCGGCACTTCGATTGCCACGGCGACC
>DATINX010000219.1:0-2656 GCA_035473835.1 Candidatus Dormiibacterota bacterium
GCTCTCTTCGCTGTGGGGGGCGGCCGTGACCTCGATTCAGATCGATGGCGTGGCGCACGAGTTCACCGCGATCCCGCACGTCAAGGAAGACGTGACGGAGGTCATCCTCAACCTCAAGAAGCTGTGCCTGAAGAGCTTCACCGAGGACCCTGTGACCCTGCTGCTTGACGTCAAGGGCCCGGCCGAGGTGCACGCTTCGCACATCCAGGCCTCGTCCGACGTCGAGATCGTCAACCCCGACCTCTACATCTGCACGCTGGCGGCCAAGGGCCACCTGCGCATGGAGCTGAACGTGGAGCGGGGCAAGGGCTATGTGCCGGCGGAGCGCAACAAGCGCGAGGGCCAGCCGATCGGGGTTATCCCGATCGACGCCATCTTCTCCCCGGTCCAGAAGGCGAACTTCACCGTCGAGAAGACCCGTGTCGGTCAGTCGACCGACTATGACCGGCTGCTCATCGAGGTCTGGACCGACGGCACCATGTCGCCGGAGGAGGCGGTGAGCCACGCGGCTTCGCTGTTCACCAAGCACCTGCAGCTATTCGTGAACTTCCCCGACTCGATCGCGCGACCCGGTACCCCGGAGAAGAGCGAGCAGAGCCGGCTGATGGACACTCCGATCGAGGAGCTCGACCTCTCGGTGCGCGCGTTCAACTGCCTCAAGGCAAACGAGATCCAGACCGTCGGCCAGCTGCTCCAGAAGCGCGAGGAGGAGCTGCTTGCGCTGCGCAACTTCGGGCGCAAGTCGCTGGACGAGATCAAGGAGAAGCTTGTCGAGAAGGGCTTCATCAAGCCTGAGGAGATGGGCAACGTCCTTCGGGGCTAGACCTACATGCGCCACCAGAAGAGCGGCCGCCGCTTCAACAGAGACACCGACGCACGCAAGGCGCTGATGCGCAACCTGTGCACGTCGCTGCTCGAGAGCGGGCGCATAACGACCACAGAGGCAAAGGCGAAAGAGCTGCGTCGCTGGGTCGAGCGCCTGATCACGACGGCCAAGGACCAGGACCTCAACGCGCGACGGCGTGTCAGCCAGGAGGTCTCCAAGCCGGAGGTGGTGGAGCGGTTGTTCTCCAACCTGCTGCCGCGGCTCTCGGAAAGGCCGGGCGGCTACACACGCATCATCCACAAGGGACCGCGCCTGGGCGACGCGGCGCCGATGGTGATTATTGAATTAGTTGATTAAGTCACCTCCCCCGTCCCCTGGGGTCCCCGCCCCGTAGGCGCGGGAGTGGTCGAAGCGCCGGTGGGGAGATCGGAGCTGCCAAACGCAGGCAGAGGGGTTAAAAAGTGAATATCAAGGTCGTGCTGGAGTACGACGGGAGCGGGTTTGCGGGCTGGCAGCAGCAGGCGCGCGGGCGAACCGTGGAGGCTGAGCTGAAACGGGCGCTGCGCGAGCTGACTGGCAGGGAGCACACGGTGTATGCGGCGGGACGCACCGACGCCGGCGCCCATGCCGAGGGCCAGGTCGTGAACTTTCAATTCGAGGGGCGCATAACGCCGCCACGATTGGTGGCAGCGCTGAACGCGCGGCTCCCCGAGGACGTGGCCGCGCTGAGCGCCGAGGTGGTGCCGGATGCGTTTCACGCCCGCTACTCCGCCCGCTGGCGGCGCTACCGCTACAGGTACCTGGATCGCCCGGCCAGGCCGGCTCTCGAGAGGGGCCGCTGCTGGCATGTAGGCTCCTGGCTTGACGTGGGCGCGATGTCGGAAGCAGCGCAGCCGCTTGTCGGACGGCACGACTGGACCAGCTACTGCTCGGCCTCCGAGCCGGCTGACGCGAGGGTGCGAGAGATGCGCTCCGCGAAGGTGGCAAGACGAGGGGATTTCGTCGAGCTGGAGCTGGTGGCCGAAGGCTTCCTACGGGGCCTCGCGCGCAGCATCGCAGGCGCGCTGGCGGAGGTGGGCCGGGGGCGGCAGCGGTCGGAGTGGGTCGGCGAGGTTTTGAGAGCGAAAGACAGGCGCCTGGCGCCGAAAACGGCCCCGGCGGGGGCCCTGACATTGATGGAAGTGATTTACTAGGGAGCCCGTGAGCAAGCAGAAGACGTGGACGGCTAAGGCCGAGGATCTACACGGTGACTGGTTTGTGGTCGATGCCACGGACCAGGTTTTGGGTCGCCTGGCGAGCAGCGTGGCGAAAATCCTGCGCGGCAAGCACAAGCCCACGTTCACGCCGCACCTCAATACCGGCGACCACGTGGTGGTGATCAACGCCGGCAAGATCAAAGTCAGCGGCGCGAAATCCCTCGGCAAGGAGTACACGCGCTATACGGGATACCCGGGCGGCCTGCGCAAGCGAACGCTAGGACGCCAGCAGGAGCTCGACCCGACCTTCCCGATCACGAACGCCGTGCGCGGGATGCTGCAGCGGAACACGCTGGGCGCGGACATGCTGAAGCGATTGCGTGTCTACCCCGGCGCCGCCCATGAGCACGAGGCTCAGAAGCCGAAGGTCATCACCTTCGATACGAGAGGGGACATCAGGATTGGCTGATACGTTCAACCGCGGCACCGGTCGGCGCAAGAACGCGATCGCTCGCGTCCGTTTGCAGCCTGGCGAAGGCCGCATCACGGTCAACGAGAAGGATCCGCTTGCCTACCTGGGCAGGCGCGTCCTCGAGATGGCGGCGTTGGCACCCCTTCGTGTGACCAGCACGCA
>DATINX010000220.1:0-3857 GCA_035473835.1 Candidatus Dormiibacterota bacterium
CTTGGCTTCACGTGTGAGACCGGGCTGTTCGCGCGGCCGGAGCGCGTCGTCGTCACCGTCATCGGGCTGATCTTCGGCGGAGTCGTGCTCGCAGCGGTCGTCGTCCTGCTCGCGGTCCTCACCAACCTCACCGCTGTGCAGCGCATCCGCGAGGTCTGGATGCAGGGCCGCGCGCAGCGTCTCGCGCGGTAGCGTGAAGCCGCGAAAGCCGTGCGCAGCGGCCAGCCCGTCAAGCCTTAAACGGCGTAAAGGAGGGCAGTTGCCCTCCCTTACGCAAGCTCTAGTCTTTGGGCGTGGGGGATGCATTCTCCGGAATCGCCGGGCACGCGCGGGCGCTGGCTCAGCTCGAATCGCAGTTAGAGTCCGGACGCCTTGCCCATGCATACCTCTTCGTAGGGGAAGCCGGCCTGGGCAAGGCTACGGTCGCCCGCGCGCTCGCTGCCGCCCTGCTGCCGGAGGCGCGGCTGCACCGCCATCCCGACTTCTGGGAGGACGACCGCATCAAGGCGCTGTCGATCAACGAGATCCGCCTTCTACCGGACAAGCCCCCCGAGTTCCACGAGCTCTCGCTGCAGGCCTTCCTCAACCTCAAGCCGGCGATCGGGAGCAGACGGGTCGCGCTGGTTACCAACGTCGGCCGCTTGCGCGACCAGGACCAGGGCGTTCTTCTCAAGACGCTGGAGGAACCACACCCGCATCGGGTGATCGTTCTCACGACGCCGAGCCTCAATCCCTTCGTCGTTTTGCCGACGGTGGTCTCACGGTGCCAGCGGCTCTTCTTTCACCCGGTGGCGGCGCCCGAGATCGAGCGCCTGCTGCTCGACCTCGGCGTGGAGCCCGGGCGGGCGCACCTGCTGGCGGACCTTGCGCGCGGCCGGCCGGGCTGGGCTTTGCGCGTGGCCGGAGACGAAAGCGTGATCGACCTCCACGAGGAATGGACACGACGGCTCGAGGAGGTTTTCGGCGCCCCCGCCGATGTCCCGCTGCGCGTTGCGGCCGAGCTCGACGGCAGCCAGATGGCATGGCGTCGCAGCGAGGGTGAGGCTGAGGATCCGGCTCTGTTTGCGATCGCCAGCTGGCAGATCGAGCTGCGACGGCGCATGCTCTCCAGCCGCGGCAAAGAGCAGGGCCGGTGGGCTCGCCTTCTCGAGCTCTCATACGACACCCTCGGCTACCTCGAGCAGAACGTCAGCCCGCGCCTGGCGTTCGAGACTTTCCTCCTCGAATGTCGAAAAGCCTCCTAAGGAAATCGCTCGAGGGCTACCAGCCCTACGTGCCGGGCCAGCAGCCGCCGGACGATGAGGACTGGGTCAAGCTCAACACCAACGAGTCGCCGCTGCCACCGTCGCCGAAGGTCATCGCGGCGATCAACGCCGCGACCGACGAATCGCTGCGCCTGTATCCAAGCCCGACCGCCGCTCCTGCACGCGAGGCGATCGCCGAGCACTTCCGCCTCGAGCCGAACCAGGTCGCCCTCGGCAACGGGGCCGACGAGCTGATCGAGATGTGCTTTCGGGCATTCGCGGGTGTGGGCGATCGGGTCGCGTACTCGACGCCGACGTATCCGCTTCTCGACCCCCTCTGCAGGCTGCACGAGGTGATGCCCTCTCTCCATCCGACTGCCGAGGGTTGGACGTGGACTCCCGAGCTCGCCGACGACCCCGCTCCGCTGAAGTTTCTCGTCAACCCGAACTCGCCCACGGGGACGCATCACAGCCGCCTGTCTGTCGAGCGCATGGTGGCACGGTCGCGTGGGGTGGTCGTGCTCGACGAGGCCTACGTCGACTTTGCGCCCGAATCGCAGCTCGAGCTCATCGGCGCGTTCCCAAACCTTCTCATCCTTCGCACCATGTCGAAGTCGTACGCGCTTGCCGGCATGCGGATCGGCTTCGCCCTCGGCAATTCAGAGCTGATCGCGGCCCTCGATGCCGTCAAGGACTCGTACAACCTCAACCGCATTGCCATCGTCGCCGCCGTCGCCGCCATCAAAGACGAGGTGCATCATCGGAGAATCGTCGAGTACGTGGTCGGCGAGCGGGCCTGGTTGGAGGAGCAGCTGCGGGAGGCAGGCTTCGAGCATTCGCCGTCAGCGGCCAATTTCGTTTTCGTCAAGCCACCGCTGGGCGCTTCCGCGGCAGCCGTCGCCGACGCGCTACGCGAGCGGCGGGTGCTGGTCCGGCATTACGATCGAGACCCCATCGCGGGCTGGTTCCGCATCACCGTAGGCACTCGCGACCAGCACGTGCGGCTGTTGTCAGCTCTGAAGGAGATCCTGTGAGGACTGCCCCTACCCGCGACGAGGCCTGGGAGTTGGTGGCGTCGATGACCCAGTCCGAGCAGCTCCGCCGGCACATGCGGAGCGTCGAGGCGGCCATGCGCGCATACGCCCGGCGATTCGGAGAGGACGAGGAGCGCTGGGCCGTGCTCGGCTTGATCCATGACTGGGATTACGAGACGGGCCCGACCCTCGACCTCCATCCGATGCGCGGCATCGCGATGCTCCGCGAGAAAGGCTGGCCGGAGGACATCCTCGACGACATCGCCTCGCACGCCGACTACCTCAACGTCCCCCGCGACTCCAACATCCGCAAAGCGCTCAACGCCGTCGACGAGATGTGCGGCTTCATCATCGCGTGTGCCCTCGTCAAGCCGGACAAGTCACTGAGCTCGGTCGAGCCGAGCACGGTTCGCAAGAAGATGAAGGACAAGGCCTTTGCGCGCGGTGTCCATCGGGAAGAGCTCATAGCTGGCGCGGAGTCGCTCGGTATACCCTTCGACGAGCACGTGGAGAACGTCCGCGATGCTCTCAAGCCGATCGCAGGTGAGTTGGGATTGAATCCATGAGTACGCGCGGCAAGCCACGAGTTCTTCTCATGCACCCGTTCCTCGAGCCCGGGCCCACGATCCTGGCAGAGGCCGCGGAGGTCACGCCGTATCCTGCCGATCGCCCGCTGGACGAGGCGAGCATCCGCGAGGCGGCCGAGGGCTGCGTCGGCATCGTCAGCCAGCTCATGGACCCGATTCGCGAAACGGTGCTCTCGACACCGGGGCTGAAGATCGTCAGCAACGTGGCGGTCGGCTTCGACAACATAGATGTGCCCACGGCGACGGCGCACAATGTGATGGCCACCAACACCCCCGGCGTTCTCGACGACACGACAGCAGACTTTGCGTTCACGCTGCTGATGTCGACCGCGCGCCGGGTCGTCGAGGCAGACGCCTTCCTTCGCCAGGGACGCTACAAGGGCTGGGCGATCGACATGATGCTGGGCACCGACGTGTTCGGGGCCACGCTCGGGATCATCGGCATCGGACGCATCGGGCGTGGCGTCGCGCACCGTGCGAAGGGCTTCAACATGCGGGTCCTTTACTACGACCCCTTCCCGCTGCCGCCGGAGGCGGAGCAGCAGCTCGGCGCCACGGGCGTCGACCTGAACAGGCTGCTGGCAGAGTCCGATTTCGTGTCCGTACACACGCCGCTGACGAAGGACACACAGCACCTCATCAGCACGCCGCAGTTCGAGAGCATGAAGAGGTCCGCGATCCTCATCAACACCTCTCGCGGTCCGGTGATCGACGAGGCTGCCCTGGTCGAAGCGCTGAATGCCAAGAAGATCGCGGGCGCCGGGCTCGACGTGTACGAGCGTGAGCCGGCGGTCCACCCGGGCCTCGTCTCCCTGCCCAACGTGGTCCTCGCCCCGCATATCGCAAGCGCCACCGTCCGCACACGCTCCGAGATGTCGGCGATGGCGGCGCGCAACATGGCCACCGCCGTGCGGGGCGGCCGCCCGCCGAACCTGCTCAACCCCGAGGTCAAGCGATAGTTTCGGAGGCGCGGCCCCTGAGGCCGAAATATC
>DATINX010000221.1:0-2083 GCA_035473835.1 Candidatus Dormiibacterota bacterium
GTGGCCGGATACCCGGTGATCGACATCACCGTCACGCTGGTCGACGGCTCGTACCACGCGGTCGACTCGAGCGAGATGGCGTTCCAGGTCGCCGGTTCGATGGCCGTCAAGGACGCGATGCGCAAGGCGAGCCCCTACCTCCTCGAGCCGGTCATGAAGGTCGACGTCGTGATGCCCGAGGAGCACCTCGGCGACGTCATGGGCGACCTCGCGTCTCGGCGCGGGCACATCCTCGGGATGGAGGGGCGTGGAACGTCGCAGAACGTTCGTGCCAGCGTGCCGCTGGCGGAGATGTTCGGTTACGCTACCGAGCTTCGATCGATGACCTCGGGTAGGGCGACCTACTCGATGGAGTTCAGTCATTACGCGGAAATGCCAGGGAATTTGGCGGAGGCTGTGGGCCGCCGTACAACGTCGCGGTCATGAAGGGGTCCCCACGAACTCACGGCGTAGCCTCTGAGTTCGTTGGGCAAAGTTAGTTAGGAGGAGACAGTGGCGAAGAAGAAGTTCGTGCGGACCAAGCCGCACCTCAACATCGGGACGATCGGTCACATCGACCACGGCAAAACGACGTTGACGGCTGCGATCACCAAGGTGCTTTCTGAGAAGGGATTGGCGGAGTTCACTCCGTTCGACCGGATCGACAAGGCGCCTGAAGAGAAGGCCCGCGGTATCACGATCTCGATCACTCACGTGGAGTACGAGACCGAGAAGCGCCACTACGCGCACGTCGACTGCCCGGGGCACCAGGACTACATCAAGAACATGATCACCGGCGCCGCCCAGATGGACGGCGCGATCCTCGTCGTGGCCGCCAACGACGGCGCCATGCCGCAGACCCGCGAGCACATCATCCTTGCCCGCCAGGTCAACGTGCCCTCCCTCGTCGTCGCGCTCAACAAGTGCGACATGGTCGACGACAAGGAATTCATCGAGCTCGTCGAGCTCGACCTGCGCGAGCTGCTCAGCCGGTACGAGTACCCCGGTGACGACATTCCCATCGTCCGTATCTCGGCGCTCAAAGCTCTGGAGGGTGACCCCGAGTGGACGCCCAAGATCCTCGAGCTCATGGACGCGGTGGACGCGTACATCCCCGAGCCCGAGCGGCCCGTGGACCTGCCGTTCCTGATGCCGATCGAGGACGTGTTCACGATCGAAGGTCGTGGCACCGTGACGACCGGAAGGGTCGAGCGCGGCAGGCTGAAGAGGAACGAAGAAGTCGAGATCGTCGGGATCCACCCGACGAGCACGAAGACGGTCGTGACCGCAATCGAGATGTTCCACAAGGACATGGACGAGAGCCAGGCGGGCGATAACGTCGGCGCGCTGCTTCGCGGCGTGAAGCGTGAGGACGTCGTGCGCGGCCAGGTGCTCGCGAAGCCAGGTTCCATCAAGCCGCACACCCATTTCAAGGCCCAGGTCTACGTCCTGAGCAAGGAAGAGGGTGGGCGCCACACACCGTTCCTGACGGGTTACCGCCCACAGTTCTACATGCGCACCACCGACGTTACGGGCGAAGTCAAGCTGCTCGAAGGCGTCGAGATGGTCATGCCCGGCGACAACGTCGAGATGGAGATCACCCTCGGTGAGCCCATCGCGATCGAGTCCGGCCTCCGGTTCGCCATTCGTGAAGGCGGCAAGACCGTGGGTGCCGGCGCCGCCACGGAAGTCATCAAGTAAAGAAGTAGGGAGGAGAGGGCTCTAACAGTGGCGCAAAAGATTCGGATCCGGCTCAAGGCATACGACCACAGAGTGCTGGATCAGGCGGCGGACAAGATTATCGACACCGCTCGACGTGCCAACGCGCGCACCGCGGGCCCGATTCCGCTTCCCACCGAGATCGCCAAGCTGACCGTGATTCGCTCACCGTTCATCGATAAGGACTCGCGCGAGCAGTTCGAGATGCGCACGCACAAGCGCGTGGTCGACATCCTCGACTTCAACCCTCGCGTGGTCGACGCGCTCCAGCGACTCAGTCTTCCGGCCGGCGTCAGCATCGAGATAAAGAGTTGAAGGGCTTACTTGCTCGCAAGCTGGGCATGGCCCAGCTCTTCAACGCCGACGGCACCACGTCTGCGGTGAC
>DATINX010000222.1:0-5671 GCA_035473835.1 Candidatus Dormiibacterota bacterium
GAAGCGAGTTTTTGAAGAGCACTGCGAGGCGGTCCACCGCGATCCGTCTGAGGTCCTGCTTCTGATTGGCGCGCTGGCCGTCCTGGTCGAGAAGAGCTCTGACGCGAAAGCCGTCCTCGATCGAATTCCCGAGGAGCGGAGGGCGATGGTGATCGTAGCGCCGCCGGCGGAGACCGCGGAACGGCTTCAGGCTTTCGTCGACGCCGGCTTCGGCGGCTTCACGCTGAGCAATCAGACGCTTCCGAGCAAAGACGCGATCGCGCTCGGCGGGGAGCTCATCAAGCTGATGGCCGGAGCCCGGTCAGCCGCCTAGTCCAGCGTTTTGTAAACGAGCTCGCCCGCGCGCACCGGCACGCGTAGGTAGTTCTCAGGCGGGGCCAGGGGGCACGCCCAGCGCGGGCTGTACGCGCAAGAGGCGTTGTACGCGTAGTTGAAGTCGATCACCACCTCGGCCGAACCGAGCTTGGTTTCGATCACCAGGCCGTCGGTGTCCTTCGCGGTATCGAACAAGTAGCGGCCGGCTCCGTAGGTCTCTTTGCCGGACGTGGTGTCGCGAAACGGGACGAAGAGTCCGCCTGCGTACTGGACGAGGCCGAGCACGGTCAGCCGGCACGGCTGACCTCCAAGCTGGAACACCAACGTTCCCGCTCGCCTGTAGCGCACGGCGCCGTCGTCGCCGCCGGTGTCGATGAGAAGCTCGGAGCCATCGGCGGGTTCCATCCGGGCCTCGACGCGATATGTCGGATCGGCAGCGTAGTAGTGGAGACCGGTGAAAGAGGCGCGCTCCTCCGGCTCGATCGGCGACTGCGGGTGGGTTTTGAACAGCCGGTCGCGCCCTTCTCGAAACGTGACGAGAGCATCCTCGCCGCGAATTCGGTAGAGGTCTCCGACGCGGCGCCTCCAGTCGACAAGGTCGAGAAGGGCGACCGGGTCTGGGCTCACCACCTGTCCCAGTGCACGATCGGCTCGAGCGGGATTCTCTCCGCCGGCTTGAACTCCCCGCCGGTGTGAAAACCGACGGTGATCAGGGCCGCTTGTGTGTAGCGGTCATATGGGATGCCGAGCAGCTCTGCCACCTCGCGCTCATATTTCAAGTGGAGCGTGGTCCACGCGGTGCCGAGGCCGCGAGCGCGCGCGGCGAGCATGAAGCTCCAGGCGGCGGGAAGGATGGAACCGTACAGACCGGCGATCTCCAGGTTGGTGACTCCCGGTCGGTCGACCCTGCCTTCGATGCACGGGATGACCATGACGGGAACCTCGTGCATGCGGTCGGCCAGGTACTGCGCTGACGACGCGACCTTGGGCAGCTGGCGGCGGCGCGGGTCGCCTTCCGCATATCTCTGCCGGCCGCTGCTCGCGTACGCGTACCACGACTGCCGGTAGTACTCGCCGATGACCTTCTTCTTCTCGGGGTCGGTCACGATCATCCACTGCCAGCCCTGCGAGTTGCTGCCGGTCGGGGCCTGGACGGCGACCTCGAGGCACTCCACGATCACCTCGCGCGACACCGGGCGATCGAAGTCGAGTCGCTTCCGCACGGCGCGGGTCGTGGTCAGGATCTTATGCGCGTCCATCACCGCAATTCTGGCGGGTCAGGCGGTGTGATCTGACGGGATGAGCTTGTAGCTCGCCTTTGGCGGAAGGTTCGCGAGGGCCTGATGGACGTCGTCTTCGGTGGCGCCGACGACTGACAGCTCGAAGAGCCGGCCGTCAGGAGCAGATTGCGAGGGAACCTCACGGCCGGTGGGTGCCGGCGGGGCGATGACGACCTGCGTTTCGGCCGGCTCACCAGCGGCCTGGATTTTGGCCGGCCGCGCCGCAGCGTCCGACCTCATCACCCGCCAGTGGTAGATGCCGACTGCGGCCGCCACGAGGATGACCGCGAGCGCTTGGCCGAACGCCAGGTTGGCGGTGTCGTTCAACCGGGGCTGGGCGCTGAAAAGCTGCTGGAACACGACGTACAGCAATGCGATGCCGCCACCCAGCACCGCGAGCACGCTGGCCAGCAGCGCCGCCCAAACGTACAGGCGGCGGCTCAATGCCAAGCGCTCCTCGAGCCAGGGGACCTGTCGCCAATGCGCGAGCCAGACGGCGCCGCCCACGATCAGGAGGGTGAGCCAGAGACTGATCGGGTCTCGCCAGCTGGGCTCCCCGACGCCGATCAGCGGTGCCTCGGCGAGCTCGGCGAGCGTGCCCAGCAAGCCGGCCGCGCCGACAGCGAACGCGCCCATCGAGACGAGCGCGACGAGGTTTGTGTACAGGCGCCGGATTCCCGCCTGGCGGGCTGCCTCGCCGGAGGCGGCGTCACGCGAGAGCCGGCGCCGGATCAAGAACCACGCAACCCCATAGACCAGCACGTAAGAAGCCGGCTGAGCCAGTCCTGCCAGCAGGTTGTTACCGAGCCCGCCCGGGTTGTCGACGCCGAGGGCGCGCGCGAGGCCGTAGTACAGGATCTGGCTCGCGCCGATGAGGGCGGCGACGATGGAAACGCCCACCGCGATGAAACCCTCGACGGCTCGCAGCGTCGAGCGGCGGTCGTCGGTGGCGAACCGCGTCGCCAGCGCCCTGGCGTGGAATCCCCATAACAGGGCCCCACCGACCAACTCGCCCAGCGATGACGACATGGGCGTGTAGACGTCGAGGCTCTGCACGGCCTTGACCCAGGCGACCTGGATGAGCGTCTGCGCGCCGGACAGCATCATCAGCAAGCCGACCAGCAGGGCCAGGTACATGTACCAGCGGCGAAGGGTCGCCGAGGATCCCTGCTCGCCAACCAAAGCTCGATCGCGCGCCGCCGTGCCGTAGTGGAATACCCAGATCGCCAGCAGAACCGCGGTCGCCCAGGCGCTCTGCGCGACGGCAAGCGGGTCGTACGCGAACGCGTCGAGCTGCTGCTGCGTGGCGGCGGCGACGGTGGAGCTCAGGGCGAAGGCGGCGCCGATTGCTGAGCCCGCGCAAGCGAGGTAGAGGTAAAGGCGCCGAATCGCCGACCCGCGATCGGCAGAGTCGCGGTGGGCGAAGCGCCGCGCGAACCACTGGTGAACGGCCCACACCGGAAACGCGACCACGACCATCGCGGTGTACCCGGCAAGGGAAGACCGGCTGTACTGCGCGTCCGGTCGGTTGAAGGCGAACAGGAGGATCGTGTCGCCCAGCGAGATCAGGCCGAAGGCAAGCACGCCAAGAGCCGCGATGCTCACGAGGTAGAGGTAGAGGCGCCGCAGAATCACGGGTCGAACGGTACTACCATGGCCACGTGATCTCTCAAGAACTGCTCGAGATTCTGGCCTGTCCCAAGTGCCACACAAAGCTGGAGCTGAAGGAGCCGGACCACCTCCGCTGCCCCAAGTGCAAGGTGCTCTATCCGATCGTCGACGGCATCCCGGTGCTGCTCATCGAGGAAGGGAAGCCGGAGGTCTCGCAGACCTCCTAGTCAAGTCGCCTGCCCCACCTGGCCTGCTCGCTTCGCGAGCAAGCCGTCCTCCCCGCGATGCGGGGAGGTGAATTTAGAGTTTTACTCCCCGCACCGCGGGGAGTCGCCCCGGCCGCGTACCGGCCGCGGCGGTGGGGCAAGTGACTTTCCAACAAGTTGGATGGCGTAAGAAACCTTCCTCACAAGTGGTTCGCCCCACCTGGCTTGCTCGCTTCGCGAGCAAGCCGTCCTCCCCGCGATGCGGGGAGGTTAAGCCGCGCATTGGAGGTGGCTCGTGTCCACGGGGGATGGTGGGCTGGGCATCTTCTGCTCCGCAGTGGTGATCTCGTCGTCGGTGAGCGCGTAGGCCTGGTCGGGTTCGCTGGCCGACGTGGCGAATACGATCCCCAGCACCCGTCCGGTCAGGTCCACCAGCGGGCCGCCTGAGTTTCCCGGCCTGACCCTGCCCTGGATCACGTAGATCTCGCGCGTCACAGGCTTCTGGTTGTAGATGTCGCGGCCGGCGGCCTCGACCGCCCCGTCGACCACTGCCGGCTGCACCGATTCCGAGCCACCGCCCGGATAGCCGATGACGGCTCCTTGCGTACCGCGCTCGGCCGGCGCGAGCGAGAGCGCGGCGTTGGTGAAGTCGGGCACGAAGAGGAGGGCCACGTCGCGATCGGGATCGAAATAAACGACCTCGGCTCGCAGGGCCCTCCCGTCAGGGGTCTCGACGCTGTGGTTGCCCGTCCCCGACACGACGTGTGCGTTGGTGACGAAGTAACCGTTCCCGATCGGGAAGCCGCTGCCGGTGACCAACCCGCCGCAGCCGGTGCCGGTCACCTTGACCACGACCTGGGCGGCGTGTTTCACGCCCTGGGTGTCGACCACTGCCGGGATGGGGAGGGGCGCCGGCAGCGATGGCTCGAGCCCCGCGAAGACTGGCGGGAAGGTGACCCCCGACAGAATGCCTTCGACACGGGCGAGGAACTCGGGCGGATGGGGGACCACCAGGTCGAGTGTCCTGAGGACGGTGGAACGCTGGATTTGCTGCGCCACCTCCTGGCTGGGGCCGCGTGAAAAGCTCAAGCCCAGGAACCAGCACATCACGAGCACCGCGAACGTCGAAAGCACCGCGCCCCCGATGGAGTCTGGCGTCGTATGAAGGCCCTGCCGGAGGATTTTGCGGCGTATCGGCTCGCCCGCAGCAAATCCGATGCTGGATCCGAGGCTGCCGCCGATGACAAGTACCAGCACCGCCCCAAGCGGCCGAGCCACGGGATTGTGGATCCCGATGTAATCGAGCAGCGGCCCCGCCGCGGCCGCGCCGAGGAGCACACCGATGAACAGCCCCGCGTACTGTGCCAGCGACAGCCAGAAGCCTCGACGGTATCCGTTGACCAGGCCGATCACGGCCGCCGCCACGATCGCGAGGTCTACGACATTTACAGTCAGAGGGAGGTGACCCTGCTAGTGGTGAACGTCGTGGGGTTCAGCTTCTCCTACGTCTTCCGAGGCCCGGTTGCGCGCGTCGCCCCGCAGCACCCACCACCCCAATCCGACAACTCCCAGTGCCGCGACAAGAAACGTGAGGCTCAGTCCGAGCCAACCGGCGACCCATTCCCCGGCGAGGACGAGCACTACGGCTAAGCCGGCACCGGCTCGGGAGCCGGTTCCGCGGGGAGCTCGCCCGATTCGCGCAGGTCCCGCAATGGCATGAAGCTGCGCACTGGCGGAACCCTTCCGAAGTTGTAAGGAGGCGGGGGTGACGTCGTCGCCCATTCGAGGGTGTTGCCACGCCACGGGTCGTCGCCGGCGATCTCGCCGCTTCGCCAGCTGCGGATGATGTTGATGAAGAACAGCGCAACCGAGAACGCGATCAGGAAAGAGGAGACGGTGATGATCAGGTTGGTCGTCGCCCACGCAGCATTCGTGTAGGTGGCGATGCGGCGCGGCATTCCTTCCAGGCCGAGCGTGTGCATGATCAGGAAGGTCCCGTTGAAGCCGATGAAAAGCGTCCAGAAGTTCCACTCGCCGAGCGTTCGGTTGAGCATGCGGCCGGTGATCTTCGGGAACCAGTAATAGATGCCGGCGAAGATCGTGAACACGCTGCCTCCAAAGAGCACGTAGTGGAGGTGGGCCACCACGTAGTACGACTGGTGCAGCTGAGTGTCGACAGGAACTGAGGCGAGATAGATACCGGTGATGCCGCCGATCAAGAACGTGGCCAGGAAGCCGAAGACGAACTTCATCGGCACC
>DATINX010000223.1:0-8670 GCA_035473835.1 Candidatus Dormiibacterota bacterium
CCGATCGACGAGATCCTCGTGCTCGACGAGGAGTGGCGTGGCCACCTGCACAAAGCTGAGACGATCAAGGCCGAGCAAAACCGTCTTTCGAAGGAATTCGCGAAGTCTCGCGACGAGAAGTTGAAGGAGCAGCTGCGCGAGATGGCCGAACGCGCAAAAGCGGAGCTGGCGGAGGCGGAAGCCGTCAAACGACGGCTGGACGACCTGCTGCTGCGGGTGCCCAACCTGTTTCACGAATCGGTGCCCGTGGGGGATGGGGAGCAGGACAACGTCGTCTTGCGCGAGTGGGGATCGAAGGTCGAGCTGGGCTTCACGCCGCGCACGCACTTCGACCTCGGCGAGGCGCTCGGCATCATGGACTTCGAGCGGGCCGCGCGCGTGGCGGGCTCGCGGTTTGCGTTTCTCATGGGCGAAGGGGCGCGCCTCGAGCGTGCGCTCGCGCAGTTCATGCTCGACGTGCACACGCAAGAGCACGGTTACACGGAGGTGTGGCCGCCGCTCCTGGTCAACAGCAACTCGATGACCGGGACGGCGCAGCTGCCGAAGTTCGCGGCTGACGCGTTCAAGGTCGAGGGACACGACCTTTGGCTGATACCGACCTCGGAGGTGCCGCTGACCAACCTCCATCGCGACGAGATCATCGATGCCGACCTCCTGCCTTTGAAATACACCGCGTACACGCCGTGCTTTCGCTCAGAGGCAGGCGCGGCGGGAAAGGACACGCGAGGCTTCGTCCGCCTCCATCAGTTCTCGAAGGTGGAGATGGTCAAGCTGACGACCGCGGAGACCTCGATGGACGAGTTCGAGAAGCTTACCGCCGATGCCGAGGACATCCTGCAGCGGCTGGGGCTGCACTACCAGGTCGTGGCGATGTGCACCGGCGACATGGGCTTTGCGCAGTACAAGAAATACGACATGAACGTGTGGTGCCCTGGACTGGGGCGCTACCTCGAGGTGTCGTCTTGCTCGCTCTTCAACGATTTTCAGGCGATGCGCGCGAACGTGCGGTACCGGCCGGCGCGCGGCGCGCCTCCGCGTTTCGTCCACACCATCAACGGCAGCGGGCTGGCGCTGACGAGAACCATAGATGCGATCCTGGAGACGTATCAGCGCCTGGATGGGACGGTGGCGGTCCCGGAAGCGCTCCGGCCGTACATGGGCGGGTTGGAAGTCATCGGCGAGCGCTGATTCCTACAATTTGATCCCCCTCGGAGGGGTGGCCGAGTCCGGTTGATGGCGACAGTCTTGAAAACTGTTATAGGTGCAAGCCTATCCAGGGTTCAAATCCCTGCCCCTCCGCCACGTCGATCGACAGCAGGGACCTCTGCTTTGAGCTGAGCCTGCCGGTCGCGAAAGCTACTCTGACGAGTCTTTCCAGCCCAGGTGCTTCCAGCCGAACAATCCACTGAGACCTAAGCGCTTCACCGACAGCTCATGGAAGTGCTCGTATCCCGCGGTGCCCTGACTGGTCGCTTTGAGATAGACGGCCCGCTCGGTGATCCGATCGATGTCAGTCGCCGGGGCCAGCACGTGGTGGCCGAGTACGCGGTGGTTGAACACCACGCCGTGGAAGATGTCCTCTTCGGGTAGCGCCGCCACCTCGGTCACGTGGCCAACCTCGACGCCGTCGCTGGCGATCACCGGCGCATGCGCTCCGATGCTTCGCCACGAGATCACCGTTTCAGGTTTGTCGCTCACCCCATTGAACATACACACCGCGAGGTCGGTTTGCGTCGAGCAGCTGCGTTCCCATCGCGAGCGGGCGTGCGCGTTCTCGGCTGAGGCTGAGCACGTGCAAGAAGTTACCGAAACTGCTGTAACGAACTCCCGCCCCGCGACACGGAATGACGATGAGCGTGTCCCTTTTCTCGAGCCTGCCACCTTTGTCACAGGGCCGCTCCCCCTATCCTGGCCCCCGCGTGGTGAGAGAACCGATCGACCGTGACCTCGACGCGTTGAGGTCGGGCGGCGAGGCCGCATTCGAAGCGCTGATCGGCCGCTATCACGGGCCGATGATGCGGCTGGCCATGACATACCTCCGGGATCGCGGCGCGGCCGAGGACGCCGTCCAGGAGACCTGGCTGACCTGCTTGAAGACCATCGAGCGGTTCGAGGGCCGCTCGTCTTTCAAGACCTGGATCTTCGGCATCCTGCTCAACGTCGCGCGAGCGCGCCGCCGCAAAGAGTCACGGATCCTGCCCTTCACGGCGTTGCTAAGGCGAGTCACGGGAGAAGGTCGTGGGCCAACCGTCGATCCGCATCGATTCGGCGGCGACGGGTTGTGGTCGGATCCTCCGGACAACTGGAGCAACATCCCGGAGTCGAGGCTGCTCGATCGCGAGACGATCGACCACGTCAGAGCCGCGATCGAGGAGCTGCCGGCCAAGCAGCGCGAGGTCGTGATCCTGCGGGACGTCGCCGGTTTCGACGCCGGCGAGGTATGTGCACTGCTGGCCATCTCAGCGGCGAACCAGCGGGTGCGGCTCCATCGCGGTCGGGCCGCGGTGCGCAAGATGCTCGAGGAGTATCTGAAGTGACCTGCAAGGAGGTCGTCGAGCTGATGACCGATTACCTGGACGGGATGCTGTCGACTCGCGACCGCGCGAGGTTCGAAGAGCATATGACCGGCTGCGACGGCTGCAAGGCCTACCTCAGCGAGCTCCGGACCGCGCGGATGTTGATGGGTCGGGTTGCCAGCGAACCGGTGCCCGAGCCGTTGAAAGCAGAGCTGATGAGCGCATTCCGGAACTGGAAATCGAGCTGAAGCAGCGCCTGCGGGGCTGATCGACCGGCCTCGGCGCCTGGACGCACGCATGCTGCCCGCGGTTATCTTTTCGCGGTGCGACTTCGGATCGTGGGTGTGCTGCTGCTGCTCTTGATCGGCTTCTTGACCTTCAACTTCTTCCGTCCGATCCCCGCGATCGCGGCCACCGCGTCGGTGCCGGCCTCGACCAGGATCTCCGGAACTACGCCGGCGCTGCCCTGGCCGAGCGTCGGATCGGCGGCGGTTGCTGTGTCTGGTCTCGGCTTGATCGCGATCTCGGGCACCGAGACTCCGGCTCCTGCGGCGAGCGTGGCCAAGGTCATGACTGCGCTCGTGGTCCTCGAGGACAAACCGATGGTGGGCAACG
Source organism: Candidatus Dormiibacterota bacterium (assembly GCA_035473835.1). Classification (GTDB taxonomy): domain Bacteria; phylum Chloroflexota; class Dormibacteria; order Dormibacterales; family Dormibacteraceae; genus UBA10449. The sequence goes on from DATINX010000223.1 coordinate 3,132, forward strand.
ACCCCGGCCCTGCGATCACGATCACGGACGCCGACGTGCAGGCATACCAGTCCGACAAGGCAGAGCAGCAATCGGTGGTCGCGGTCAACCCTGGCGAGCAGCTTTCCGAGTACCAGGCACTGCAGGGCCTGCTGATCCCATCCGGCAACAACATCGCTTTCACGCTGGCCAACTGGGACGCCGGTTCGGTCGCCGCATTCGTGGCGAAGATGAACAAGCGCGCGAAAGCGCTCGGCATGACGCACACGAAGTTCGCCGATGCGGCGGGCGCGTCGGCTCAAACCGTATCCACACCTAGCGATCTCGTGGCCCTGGGCATGACGGCGATGAAGCAGCCGGTGCTCGCCCAGATCGTTGCCATGACACAGGCCAAGCTGCCCGTCGCAGGCATCGTGTACAACGTCAATTACGTCCTCGGACAGAGCGGCATCATCGGCATCAAGACTGGCTCCGGTCTGAATCTCGGCGCCAACTTCCTTTTCGCCGCCTCCGCCACGGTAGGCAACTTCACGCTGACGGTGTTCGGGTGTGTCATGGGCCAACCGACGCTGGACATTGCGTTCGCTGCCGCAAAGGCGCTCATCGCCGCCATGCAGCCGCAACTGAAGATTGCGCGGGTGCTGTCCAAGTACGAGGCGGTCGGCAGCTATGAGCCCGCCTGGGGAGGCCACTCGGACCTCCTGTCCACGGTGAACGTGGACCTCGTCGAATGGCCTGGCATGATCCTGATCCAGAGCCTGCGCGCGCCCGCTCTGTCGCTCTCGCAACCGCTCCCACCGGGAAGCAGCGGGGGCGCCCTCCACATCGCTCTCGGCAACTACGACCTCGACATCCCACTGACGACACGGGACGCGCTCTACCCGCCGGGCAGGTTCTGGCGGCTCACGCGAATCTAGCAACCGCTTGTTACGAGGCCTCGGCGGGCGGCGTTTGTACGACATGAGGCTCGCATCATGAAGACGTCCTTCCACGCGGTTGCGCTCTCGGCCGCGGCCGCCACTGCATGTGCATTGGTCGCCACCCTGGCGGTGCTCGCGGTCAGCAGGCCTCCCGTGCTTCTGTCCACCTCTTCCGCCTCGACGTCGCCGACCTCAGACCCAGGAGTTTTCGCGGGCGGCGACGCGATCGTGTCCAAGCGGCCCGACCTGGCCTTGATTTCGGTCGGGGTCGATTCGAAGCAGGGCACCGCATCGGCGGCGCAGCAGGACCTGGCGACCAAGGCGGGCAAGCTCATCGCCAAGGCCAAAGCGCTGGGGATCGCAGACAAGGACATCACGACGTCGGGCTATTCCGTTAACGCGAACTACGTTGCCGGCGGCAGCGTCGACGGCTACGTCGCCTCGGAGCAGCTGGGCCTCAAGTGGCACAACGTCGACACGGTCGGCAAGACGCTCGACGCGCTGGTCCAGGAGGGCGGCGCGACGCAGATCGGCGTCGGCTTCACCCTCGCCGATCCCAAGGCGGCGCAATCAGAAGCGCGCGCGCTGGCCATAGCGGACGCGCGTTCACGGGCGCAGGCGATGGCCAACGCCGCCGGCGTCAAGCTCGGCAGAGTGGTGCGGGTCAGCGACGTCGGCTTCTCCGGATATCCGTCCGCGTATTACCCGATCAAAGGCGGCGCCGCGGCTTCGACGACCACGACGCAGGTTCCGATCGGCCAGCTGGACGTTCAGGTGTCGGTCGAGGTCGATTTCGCGATCGACGGCTGAGCCAGAGCCCGCCAACCGCGCGTTTTCAGGGGAAGTGACTTATCTTCCCGGGCCATGATCAAGGTCTATCCGGATCGCCCTGTCGCCGCTGTCCTGCGCGTCTTCGCGGACCTGCTCGCCACCGCCTGGACGATCGCGTGGGCGGTGCTCGGGTGGTTGATCTACAACACCGTGCTCGGCCTGGAGGTGATCGCCAACGGGATCACGAGCACGGGCACCACTTTCAACAGCTGGATCGCGCAGTTTCGCGCAGCGATCCCGGGCGGCATCCCGGGTGTCTCACAGTTCCTGTTCAACGTGGCCGATGCGCTGCGCAAGTACTCGGGCGACCCGCTGGTGTCCGCCGGGCACCAGGTCCACGACGCGATCATCCAGGTCGCCATCGTGCTGGCGGTGCTGGTGGCGCTGCCGCCGATTCTGCTCGTCCTGTTGCCATACGGCGCGTGGCGGTGGCGCGACATGCGCGAGATCGGGTCGGCGCTCGCATTTGTGCGTATCGCCTCGATGACCGGCCGCGCCGACCAGGCACGGGCGGTGCTGGCGTACCGCGCCGTGTCGACGCTGAGCTTCCGGCAGCTGATGTCGGCGAGCGCGGATCCGGTGGGCGATATCGCTGAGCGGCGATATGAACGGCTGGCGGCGGCGATGCTCAAGCGGGCCGGGCTGGATCCGGGGAGGTTGGCGCCGCCAGAGCTGCCGGAGCTGCCGCCTCACCGGCGGGGTCGGCGAGAGTAGGGTCGCGTGGTTCATCTCCCGGTATCGTTGTCGCGTGTGCCGAAGCATCAAGACCCTGCGCCAGGCTGAGGTGGTTGCCAGCGAGGAGGAGATTCGGGCTGCCGCGCGGCAGTTCGTGCGGAAGGTCAGCGGCTTTCGCCAGCCTTCCGGCAAGCACGAGCTGGCGTTCGAGGGGGCGGTCGACGAGATCGCGCTCGCGTCCCAGAGGCTCTTGGAATCGATCGCGGAGAACCTGCCCCGCCGCTCTTAACAACCTGGGTTGTCCGCCTCCACCCGCCTCATTTAAGGTCGAGGCCGTCAGGTGTGTTGGGCTGGGGGAGGGGCCCGAAAGATCAGGGAGGGCCCGCCAAAGGTATGCCCGATCAGACCTGGCAGCCCCGGCAGAAGTTCAACGGCTCGCGATTCGAGCCCAGCTGGCTGATCCGGTGCCCGCACCGCGGGCAGGTCTTTCCGCCCTTCATGTGCACGGCCATGAACGACCGGTCCTGCTTCGACTCCTCGTAGTTCGGATTGGCCAGGATCGCCTCCACCGCGCGCGACAGCACGGTCGGAATGGCGGCGAACAGCGCCTCCTCGTCCGGCGGCTTGAGCGACGCCCGCCGGCGCAGCGGTAGCAGCCGCGCCTCGAACAGGATCTCGTCCGAATAGGCGTTGCCGATCCCGGCGAGGAACTCCTGGTTGCGCAGCAGGTCCTTGAGCTCATCGCGGAATCGCCGCAGCCGTTTTCGGAAGGCATCGATTCCCATCGCCGTCACCGAGTCTGCCTCGGGGCCCAGCTGCGCCCAACCCGGTACCTCCCGGTCCAGATCCTCCACCCAGTAGATCCGGCCCATGTCGCGGAAATCGAGGTACCGCATTTCCTGGCGGCCGTCGACCCGGATCGTGAAGACCTCCGTCGCGGGCACCTGTGTCTCTCCGTCCGCCATCTGAAACCGGCCCCCCAGCATCGGGTTGATCACCAGCCATCGCTCCGAGCCGCCCCCACCGAGTTCGGTGGCGAACGCGAGGTGTTTGCCGCGCCGCGAAAGTGAGACGATGCGACGAGCGGGGAGTTCGTGGGCGAAATGCTCGACTGGGTATCGAAGCATGTGAGCCTTCTTGGGGTTCACCGAGGCGGCTGTGATCAGTCGGCCTTCAAGGCGCGGGCTGAGCCGGATTCGAAGTGCTTCCAGCTCTGGCAACTCTGGCATGGAGCCAAGATACGGCCCTCGGTTTGAACACCGGTGGCGGAGGGGAAATTCAAGAACATGCGTTTGGAAAAACTCACCGAAAAGGCCCAAGAGGCTCTTCAGGAAGCAGCAGAGCTGGCGCGCTCGCTCGGCCAGCAGTCGATCGAGCCGGAACACCTGATCCTGGCGCTCATCCGTCAGCCCGAAGGCGTCGGTCGAACGCTGCTCGAACGCGCCGGCGTATCAGTGCAGGCGCTGGAGCCCGCGCTGGTCTCGATCATCGAGCGGTTCCCGAAAGTCAGCGGTGGCGCGCAGCCCTACCTGAGCGACGCTCTGCAGAAGGCCCTCGACCAGGCCGACCGGGAGGCTGAGCGGCTCAAGGACGAGTATGTCTCGACCGAGCACCTGCTGCTAGCCCTGGCCGACACCAAGGTTCTGAAGGAGGCGGGTGCCCAGCACGACGCCCTCCTGCGCGCTCTGCGCCAGATCCGGGGCAGCCAGCGAGTGACGGACCAGAACCCCGAGTCCAAGTACCAGGCACTTGAGAAGTACGGCCGTGACCTGACCAAGCTCGCCGCCGACGGCAAGCTCGACCCGGTCATCGGCCGCGATGAGGAGATCCGCCGCGTCATCCAGGTGCTTTCGCGCCGGACGAAGAACAACCCCGTCCTCATCGGCGATCCGGGCGTCGGCAAGACAGCCATCGCCGAGGGCCTGGCGCGGCGCATCGCCGCAGGCGACGTCCCCGAAGGCTTGAAGGGCAAGCGCGTGATCGCCCTCGACCTCGGCGCCCTCATCGCCGGGACGAAGTACCGCGGCGAGTTCGAAGACCGACTGAAGGCAGTGCTCAAAGAGATCCAGGCTTCAAACGGGCAGATCGTCCTGTTCATCGACGAGCTGCACACATTGATCGGCGCCGGCGCCGCGGAAGGCGCCATGGACGCGGCCAACCTCTTGAAGCCGGCGCTGGCGCGCGGCGAGCTGCGCGCGATCGGGGCCACCACCCTCGACGAGTACCGCAAGCACATTGAAAAGGACGCGGCTCTGGAGCGCCGGTTCCAGCCGATCCTCGTCAAGGAGCCCACGGTCGACGACACGATCAGCATCCTTCGCGGGCTGCGAGAGCGGTATGAGATCCACCACGGCGTTCGCATCAAGGACTCCGCGATCGTCGCCGCGGCGGTGCTCTCCAACCGCTACATCACCGACCGCTTCCTGCCTGACAAGGCCATCGACCTGATCGACGAGGCAGCTGCCCGGCTGCGCACCGAGATCGACTCACTCCCCGCGGAGCTGGATGAGATCGAGCGGCAGATCCGCCAGCTCGAGATCGAGCGCGAAGCGCTGAAGAAGGAGACCGACAAGGTGTCCAAGGAGCGACTCGCGAACCTCGAGAGGCAGCTCGCTGAGCTGGCCGAGAAGCGCACCTCGCTGCGCTCGCGTTGGGAGCAGGAAAAGGAAGTCATCAGCAAGATCCGCAGCCTCAAGGCTCAGCTGGAGGAGGTCCGCGCCGAGGCCGATCGAGCTGAGCGCGCCGCCGACTTTGCCAAGGCCGCGGAGCTGCGCTACGGCAAGGCGGTCGAGATCGAAAAGCAGATCGAGGCGGCACAGAAGCGCCTGGGCGATCTGCAAGGCGGGCACCCCCTCCTCAAGGAAGAGGTCGACGAAGAGGACATCGCCGAGATCGTTGCTCGGTGGACCGGCATTCCTGTCTCGCGCTTGATGGAAGGCGAGATCGCCAAGCTCATCAAGATGGAAGAGCGGCTGCACGAGCGGGTCATCGGGCAGGACGAAGCCGTCACCGCGGTCGCGAATGCCGTGCGGCGGAACCGGTCGGGGCTATCAGACCCGAATCGACCCGTGGGGTCGTTCATCTTCCTCGGACCAACCGGCGTCGGCAAGACCGAGCTCGCTCGCGCCCTGGCG
>DATINX010000224.1:0-3361 GCA_035473835.1 Candidatus Dormiibacterota bacterium
TCGAGCATCTCGTCCGCCTCGTCGAGCACCAGGTACTCGACCCGGGAAAGCGATAGGCGGCCCTGGGTGACGAGGTCGAGGATGCGGCCGGGCGTTCCGACCACCACGTCGACGCCGCTCTTCAGCGCAAGCCGCTGCGTCGCGTACCCGACGCCGCCGTAGAGGACGGCCGAACGGAGGTCGCTGGCCAGCGAACGCAGGACCTTTTCGACCTGCAGAGCCAGCTCACGCGTCGGGGTGACGATGAGGGCCCGCGGACCCGCGCCCCGCCGGGGCAACCGCTCGACCATCGGGATGAGGTAAGCGAACGTCTTGCCCGAGCCGGTCGGGGCCTCGATGACCACGTCCCGTCCGCCCATGAGCAGGGGGATGGCCTGAGCCTGGACGGGCACCGGGTCGGTGATGCCGAGGGCGGCCAGGGCCGCCAGAGTATGCGGGCGCACGCCCGCGTCTACGAATGACTGCAACGTATTCTCCTGATCCTCTCCACGGTCGTATTTGGCGCGACGATCAGGACACCGTCACCGATGACGGGAGAGAGGACCCGAGCGAGCGTGCCGGCGGAAGCCGGCCCAGGTCATCCAGTCTACGTGATTATCCCGACCACCATCGGTTCTTGGCTCATCGAGCTTCAGGGTCGGGTGCGGGCGGCATCCCCAAGCGTTGAGGAAGCAATGTCGTCGATCACGAACGCGCCCGCCAACCGGGTGAAGGAGGCGGCCGCCAACCCGAAGCTCGAGCTCCTGATGCGCCTGGGCTACGTGGTGCGAGGGGTTCTGTACGCCGTCGTGGGCATCCTGGCGTTGCGCATAGCGCTACGGCAGAGTGGTGGCGCGGCCACCGACCTGACCGGCGGCCTGCTCTTCCTGATCCACAACCCGCTGGGCACGCTGATCCTGATCGTGTTCATCGTCGGCCTGGCGGCCTACTCGGCGTGGGGCTTCATCAGAGCCATCTTCGACCCGCTCCACCGCGGCAGCGACGCCTCCGGGTACGCGGCACGGTTCGGCTTCCTGACGAGCGCCATGTCGTACGGCCTCATCGTGCTGTTCGCGATGCAGATCCTCGTGGGGTCGGCCGGCAGCTCGGGAGACAGCACCCAGAAATCGATCGGCACCCTGCTCGCGCACCCAGCCGGCGGTTGGGTCACGATCGGGATCGGGCTACTCGCTCTCGGGGTGGCCGTCGGCGAGTTCGTCGAGGCGGTTCGCGCCCCGTTCAAGTTCGACTTGAAAGGCGCCGAGATGAGTCCCACCCAGATGAACGTGGCGGTCGCACTCGGTCGCTACGGGGTCTTCGCCCGCGGCATCACATTTCTGGTCATCAGCTGGTCTCTCATGCAGGCGGGAGTGCACCACAATGCCGGCGAGATCCAGGGTTTCGGCGGCGCCTTTCTGTTCCTGCTGTCCAAGCCGTATGGTCACCTGTTGATGGCATTTGTATCGCTGGGATTCGTGGCGCTGGGCCTCTTCTCATTCGCCTGCGCGCGGTGGATTCGGCTGATGGGGAGCGCCGCCAAATGATCACCACACGCCTCTGAACGCCTCAGCCGAACGCGCAACCAGTCTCGTGATCATCAGCTCCAAGGCGGGGTCGATGACGCCAGAGATCGAGGCCAAACTGCGCAAGGCGTTCGAAGGGAGCCTCATCGTCGAGTTCGATCCGAAGATGGACATGGAGAAGCTCGTCACGCCGAATGCCCAAGTCGTGGTCGCCGGCGGAGACGGGACGATCGGATGGGTGGTGCGCCGGCTGGTGGATTCGCGGCACCCGCTGGGCATCCTTTCCCTAGGCACATTCAACAACTTCGCCAGGTCGCTCCACCTGCCGACGACGGTCGACGCGGCGATCCGCGTGATCAAGAACGGCAAGCCTCATCCGATCACGCTGGGCCGCCTGAACGGGAAGGTGTTTCTCGAGGCCGCCGCCATCGGACTCTTCGGTGAAACCATCGCCGCCGGCGAATCCGCCAAGGATCGTGCCTTTGGCGCGTTGGCCGAAGACATGAAGCACGTAGTGGAGGCAAGCCCCTTCCGCTACGAGCTGACCGGGGACATCAAAGGCAGCGGTACCGTGATGTCGCTCGTCTTCACCAACACGACCTCGATCGGCTCCCAGATGCCGGTCAGCGACAAGACCCCCGTCGACCCCTACCTCGAGCTCTCGGTTCACGCCGGCGGCAGCCGCAGGGACATCGTGAAGCGCGCCCTCGCGGGGACCGTGCTGTCCAAGCATCGCGAAGAGGGCCTCGGCCAGGTGTTTCAGTTCCATAAGCTCGAGGTGACGACACGGCCGAAGGTGCGGATCTACGCCGACAACGCCCAGGTCGGCCGGACACCAGCCACCATAACGGCGGAGCTGAGCGCCTTGAAGGTGATTCTGCCGCGATGAGTGCCGAGCCGAAGCAGGCGGCGGAGCAGGTCCTCGCCGGCGAGCCGCGGGCGGCCGCGCGACGCTGGCTGGCTCCGACAGTGCTCGTCGTCCTCGCGCTTTTCCTGATCGACACAGACCTCGTGACGACCCGGTCGGTGCTGCCGTTCGACATCCCGATCACGACATTCATCCAGCAGGTCAACTGGGGCCCGATCGTCTACCCGATGGAGCTGATCAACGCGATCTCGGGCTACATCCAGGTGCTGGTCGGAATCGCCGCAATCATCCTGCTCTTCTTCATCGACCGCCGGGCCGGCTGGCTGATGGCGATCGGCAGCATCTCCAGCGTGCTCGATAACGTGCTCAAGCTTGTGATCTCGAGGCAGCGGCCGCCGGCGGACCTCGTCCACATCCTCACCCCGGCCGCCGGCTACAGCTATCCGAGCGGTCACGCGGTCTTCTTCACGTGGATGAGCTTCATGCTCGCCGTGTCCCTCGCGCCGCGGATCAAGCCGGTCTGGCGCCCGCTCGTCTGGGTGCTCGCAGTCACAGTGATCGTGCTGACGTGCCTGGCCAGGGTGTGGGCCGGCGCTCACTGGCCGAGTGATGTGCTGGGCGGCGTGCTGCTCGGCCTCGGCTGGTCGGCGTTTGTCCTGTGGTTGCCTGAGCGATGGCTGCCCTCGCCAAGACTGCGATGGTTTCGAGGCGACTTCCGCCGTCCTGCGTCCGCCGACAAGAGACGCGAACTACAGCACCGGGGCCTCGACTAGGGGAAATCCGGGCCTGCGCGCCGGTCCATCGTGCGACGTCTGTCCGCGGTCGCCGAACCGCTGTGGGCTGAGGGCATCTCGAGCCACGCCACCACCGCCTCGGTTCGATTTGCGAATCCATTGTCGCGGTACAACCTGACCAGGTGAGTCCGCACGGTGGCGACCGCTATCCCAAGCTCCAACGCGATTCCCACATCAGTCAAGCCCTGTGCCAGCAG
>DATINX010000225.1:0-2920 GCA_035473835.1 Candidatus Dormiibacterota bacterium
GGCGATCGGCACGGTTTTCCCAGAACTCGATCCAGGCGGGCCGCAGCGCGTAGCCGCCCCAATCCGGCGGCAGCGGCACCGACCCGGGATACCGGCGGTCCAGAGTCGCCACCTCTTTCTCCAGGTCCGCGCGCGAGCCGATGATGCGGCTCTGTCGAGATGCGAGGGCCGAGAGCTGGGCGCCGCGCGGCCGCGAGCGGAAGTAAGCGATCGACTCGGGGCGTGGCAGCCGGCTGACCCGCCCGGACACCCTGACTTGCCGACGCAGAAGCGGCCAGTAGAAGACGAGCGCCGCTCGATTGTTGGCCGCGAGATCGCGGCCTTTTCGGCTCGCGTAGTTGGAATAGAAAACGAAACGAGAGTCGTCCAGACCTTTGAAAAGGACCATCCGGGCCGATGGCGCGCCGCGGGCATCCGCCGTCGCCAGCGTCATCGCCTCGGGCTGCAGCGCGCCCTTGCGTTCAGCTTCTCGATACCAGCGGCGGAACAGAGCCCATGGATCCGCCGGCACCCGCGACTCGAGGAGCGGCACCGTTACGGGGTTTCTTGGGGCACGTACTTGCGCAGCTGCTCCAGGGCCGCACGCTGCAATCGAGACACGTGCATCTGGCTGATGCCCAGGCGGCGAGCAATCTCCGACTGAGACATCTGCTCATAGAAGCGCATAGCCATGATCGCCCGCTCACGCGGGGTGAGGTGCTCCATGGCGCGGTTCAGCAGGTCGCGCATCTCCACGCGATCGAGCTCCGGGTCGGCGCTCCCGATCTGCTCGGCGATGGCGCGAGCGTCTTGCCCGTCGCTGGAGCCAACAGGCTGGTCAAGAGAGAGCGGCGAGTAAGCCGGCCCCATTTCGATCGCCTCCGTCACGTCGTCGGGGGTCACCCCCAACCGCTCCGCCACCTCGGCGACTGTCGGCTCACGCCCCAGCTGGTTCTTCATCTCCTCGTTGATGCGGACCACCGACTGATGTAGCTCCTGCAGCCGGCGCGGAAAGCGGATGGCGGTGCCTTTGTCACGGAAGTGGCGCTTGATCTCTCCGGCCACGGTCAGGGTCGCGAATGTCGTGAACTCGAAGCCGAGGTCCGGGTCGAAGCGCTCGATGGCTTTGATCAATCCGAGGTATCCGACCTGGACGATGTCATCCAGAGGCTCACCTCGGTTCTGAAACTTGCGCGCCAGGAAGTACACGAAGTCGTGATAGGCGTCGACGAGCTGTGCGCGAATCCGATCGCGTTCTGCGGGGTCCGTTGTTTCCTTATATCGACGGTGGAGCGCCCGCAGCTCCTCGCGGGACAGTCGCTGCCTCGCAGCCACTATGCGTCTAGTGTGGCGCTGTCAGGAAGCCAGGTACTTGACCATGCGGAAGCGGACGTGACCTGTGATCGGCTCCACCTCCGGCCGGAAGTCGTCCACGAAGCAGCGGATCATCTCGTAAGCCAGTCTCTGCAGCTCCGCATCCGCCTCCGGGTCGGGGCGGACGGGAGCGACTTTGAAGTGGCTTTCACCCGAGACGAGGTCCACGTCCACCACCAGCGCACGGTCAGTGGCGAAGTAGTTCAGCTTGAGGTCCGCTGGACCGTCCAGGTTCTTCGCCGCCGAGATGGCGCTGTCGCACGCCTGCGTCAGGGCGATGGAAAGCTCGTCGAGGTCGACCAGGCTGAGGCCCAGCTGGCCGCCCAGGGTGAAGGCCACACGCTTGGCCACCGGTATGAATGCGGCCGTGGCCGGGATCTTGAGCTCAGCGAGGTCTCGTTTGGCCACCTTCGCCCTACTTGGCTTCCTCGCCGTTGATCTGCTGCGTCTTCTTCGACGCGGCCGACTCGAGCTCTTCGCGCTTTCGCCTTGCGGCCGCGACACCGTCCTGGATCGCCTTGCCCACCGGATGGTCGGGGTCGGTGACCATATGGCGCGCCTTTTGCGCGGCGTCCTTGGCCTTCTGCACAGGCTCGCTGGTCGAGAGCTCGATGGTCTTGCTTCTCAAGCTGTCGACCTGGCCACGTCCCGGTCCTGATGCGATGTACGCGCCGGCGACCAGGCCCACAAGGCCGCCGAGGATGAACCAGCCGAACCCGCCGCCGCCACCGTTGTCTTCGGCCACAGCTAACCTCCTAATACCTGTCGAAATAGGCTCCTGCCCGCCACCCTTGCTCCGTACACGGCTGCCTTGACACCGCGGCCCACAGCCGCCGCTCCGCTGCCCGCGGTGCGAAGACCGATGTTGAAGCCCGCAGTGATGTCGTTGACGTTGCCAATTGTCTGGCGCACCTCCGGCAGCGTCTCCTTCATCTCTTCGTTCGATGTCTCCAGCAGTTCTTGGACGGCGCCCAACGTTCGGCGCAACCTCAGCAGAACCGCGGCGAGGGCAAGCGCCACCACCAAGGCGGCGACCCCAAACGCCAACCACATGAAGCTCTGTGAGGTCATTCTTGGAATACCCGCTTGGAGGGGCCCATAAACAAACGCAAGGGTATATGAGACGGAACCCGACCGGTTCCGTCTCATCGCCGGGCGCTAGGCGCGCGGCTGCTCTACTTCCGCAACGGTTGGGATTATCGAAATGGTTTGGTGATTGCCATGTCAGGTGGTGCGATGCCGCGCTTGGGACGGCCGGATAATCCGGCCTATCGGCCACCTCTCAGGTGCGTGGCTGCCCACCCGCCGCCGAAGGTTCCTTGGGCTGGCTCTGAAAGCGAGGCACGAATCGTGCCAGCGGCTGCAGGAGGAGCGCGAACACCACCGCGGGCAGGACGTCGGCTTGCCCGAGACGTGCGGAGGGCAAGCCGAGGTAGTCCCACAGCTGGCCCAGCCCGAAACCGACCGCCGTCATCAGCAGGATGGGCAGGTAGGCACGCCGGCGGTAGCGCAGGAATGCGTAGAAGAGTTGGGACACGATGAGCACCGCGAGCACCGCCACCACCAG
>DATINX010000226.1:0-2600 GCA_035473835.1 Candidatus Dormiibacterota bacterium
ACATCTATCACTGGGAGTCGGGCGACAAGGAGCGGACACAGGCGGCGTTCGCCAAGGCGGCCAAGGTCGTGCGGCTGCACACGTTCTATCCGCGCTGTCATCCCGCTCCCCTGGAGACGTGCGGCTGCATCGCCGACGTCAACCCGGCCACGGGCAAGGCCACGATCTACATGACGAGCCAGGCGCCGCACGCGATCCGGACCGTGTTCGCGCTCGTGACCGGTCTGCCGGAGCAGAACATCCGCATCATCTCGCCTGACATCGGCGGCGGCTTCGGCAACAAGGTGCCCGTGTACCCCGGCTACGTGGTCGCCACGGCGGCCAGCCTGTTGATCGGCCGGCCGGTGAAGTGGATCGAAGACCGCAACGAGAACCTCATCTCGACCGGCTTCGCGCGCGACTTTCACATGACGGGCGACCTCGCTCTGGACGAGAAGGGCAAGATGACCGCGCTCCGCGTGCATCTCGACAGCGACAACGGTGCGTTCTTCTCCGACGCTCAGCCGTCGAAGTTCAAAGCCGGCCTGTTCCACATCGTCACCGGCTCGTACGACATCCCCACCGCCCACGTCACGGCAGACGGCTATTACACCAACAAGGCGCCGGGCGGTGTCGCGTACCGGTGCTCGTTCAGGGTCACCGAGGCGAGCTATCTCATCGAGCGGCTGGTGACCAACGCGGCCCTCGAGCTGGGCATCGACCAAGCCGAGTTCCGTATGAACAACTTCATCCAGCCTGAGCAGTTTCCGTACACGTCCGCGACCGGTTGGGTCTATGACAGCGGCGACTATCCCAAGGCGATGAACGTCGCGCTCGAGAAGCTCGGCTACGAGGCGCTGCGCAAGGACGTCGAGGCGCGACGCAAAAAGGGCGAGGTGACAGGCATCGGGATCGCCAGCTTCACCGAGGTGGTGGGCGCGGGCCATGGCGCCGACTTCGACATCCTCGGCCTCCGCATGTTCGACAGCGCCGAGCTGCGAGTGCACCCGACCGGGAAGGCGCTGCTGCGGATGGGAGTGAAGTCGCAGGGCCAGGGCCACGAGACGACGTTCGCCCAGATCGTCGCCGAGGAGCTCGGCATCCCGGCCGCAGACATCGCGGTCGAGGAAGGTGATACAGACACGGCGCCTTACGGCCTCGGTACGTATGCGTCGCGCAGCACGCCGGTGGCGGGCGCTGCCACGGCGATGGTCAGTCGCAAGCTGCGGGAGAAGGCCCGCAAGCTGGCCGCCCACCTGCTCGAAGCCGCCGAGGAAGACCTCGAGTGGGAGCGGGGCAAGTTCTACGTCAAGGGCTCGCCCGACCGCGCCAAGACGATCCAGGAGATCGCGTTCGCCGCCTACACCAACCTGCCCGAAGGCATGGAGGCGGGGCTCGAGGGCGTCCACTACTACGACCCGCCCAACATGACGTACCCGTTCGGGACGTACGCGGTCGTGGTCGACGTCGACAAGGGCACGGGCCAGGTCAAGGTCAAGCGGATGGTGGCGGTCGACGATTGCGGCGTCCGTATCAACCCGATGATCGTCGAGGGCCAGATCCACGGCGGCCTCACCGAAGGATTCGGGATCGCCTTCATGGAGCTGATCACCTTCGACGCCGACGGCAACTGCATCGGCTCGAACTTCATGGATTACCTGCTCCCGACGGCGTGGGAGACGCCAAGGTTCGAGATGGGCGAGACCACGACGCCCTCTCCCCATCACCCGCTGGGCGCCAAGGGGGTCGGCGAGTCGGCGACGGTCGGCTCGCCCGCCGCGTACGTCAACGCGGTGATCGACGCCCTCTCTCCCTACGGGATCACGAACATCGACATGCCTGTCACCTCAGACAAGGTGTGGGCGGCTCTACGATCAAAGGGAGTCACGGATTAGGAGCCACCCATAGCCGACGACGTACTGGAGCTGCTTCGTGAATACGCCGCCAACGGCACGCCGTGCGCGTTGGCGACGGTCGTGCGGTGCGAGCCGCCCACGTCGGCACACCCCGGCGACAAGGCCGTCATCACCGCGGACGGCCGCCTGCGCGGTTGGATCGGCGGCAGCTGCTCCGAGCCGGTGGTCAGGCGCGAGGCTCTGCGCGCCCTGGCGGAGGGCAGCCCGCAGCTGGTCAAGATCGTCGGGGCCGAAGACGTGAAGCAGACAAGAAAGCGAGGCGAGCTGATGGTGGCGACAACCTGTCCGAGTGGCGGCTCGCTCGACGTCTTCATCGAGCCGCGCCTACCCCGACCCCTGCTGCTCGTCTTCGGCGAAAGCCCGGCAGCCCGGACGCTGGTGCACATGGGTGCCCTGGCCGGCTTCCGCACCTGCTCCGCCCACCCTGGCGCGCGCCCGGACGAGTTCCCGGGCGCCGACATCGTGCTTCCGAGCCTGGACCTCGCCGCGGCCAACCCAGGGCCGGATACCTGGGCGGTCGTCGCCACCATGGGGCACTACGACGAGGACGCGATCGAAGCCGCCCTGGGCTACCCGGCGGTCGACGTCGGCCTCATCGCCAGCACGCGGCGCACCGCCGCTGTCCGGCACGCCCTTCACGCGCGCGGCTTCGACGAGGCGACCCTCTCACGGCTGCGCAGCCCCGCGGGCAAGACGCGTGGGGTT
>DATINX010000227.1:0-3282 GCA_035473835.1 Candidatus Dormiibacterota bacterium
GAACCTGGCGCCGTGCTTTTTTTCCAATGCGAGCCTGATGTCTCCTATGGCGTCGTCCACTTCGGCGTCCGTCAGGGTGCGCTCGGGGCTCCGGAAAGTCAAGGCAAATGCCACGCTCTTGTAGCCCTCGGGAACCTGCGCGCCCCTGTACTCGTCGAACGGTCTCGCACCCTCGAAGATTTCGCGAGCCGCCTCCTTGATCGTCGCCAGCAGAGCTCCCGCGGCCGCGCTCTCCTCGACCACGACGGCAAGGTCGCGCTCGATGGAGGGGAACCGCGGCAGCGGCTCTGCGCGTTTGACGCCGGCGGTGGCGAGGACGGGTTCGATGTCGATCTCGATCGCGACCAGGCGCCCTTCCAGGTGAAACTGTGCAACGACACTAGGGTGCAGCTCGCCGATGTAACCAAGCTGGCGACCCTCCAGTAGCACCGCCGCGCAGCGGCCAGGATGAAACAGGTCTGACGATGCTCGCTGGTAATGGCATGCGGGCGCACCCAGCTCGAGGATGCATCCGTCGAGCACGGACTTCATCGCGTAGAAAGCCTCGCGTCCGGACTCGGCCGTTTGCCCGGCGTCGGCTACGACGCCCAGGCGCTGCGGTTCCTCAGGCTGCTGTGTGGTCTTGTCGCCCACCCGCGCGAGGAAGACCGCCGCCATCTCGTACACCTTGACCTCGGTGCGGCCTCGATCCCGGTTCAGCGCGACGGCGTTGACGAGCGAGGGCAGCAGGGAAGTCCTGAGCGTGTCCATGTCATCGCTTAACGCATTCATGACCCGAAGCGCTCGCGCTGCGACACGCAGCTGCTCGAGCATCCGGCCCGATACCAGTGCCGGGTTCCAGGTTTCGGTAAAGCCGGCACCGGCCAGCACTTGGCGCGCGGTGTCGAGCCGCCGGCCCAGGCTGGGCACCGATGGCGCCCAGCGGTCGTGGCGCCGGCCGGGCAGCGTCGGCGGCACGCGGTCATAGCCCCAGACCCTGCCCACCTCTTCGACGAGGTCCTCTTGGATGCTCACGTCGAGCCGGAAGACCGGCGGCAGGACGTCCCATTCGCCGTCGCCGAGGACCCGGACGTGGAAGCCGAGGCGGATGAGGATCGCCTCGGACTCCTCCAGCGGCACGTGGATACCGAGCACCTCGTCCACCACCCAGGGCTTCAGCCTGATCAGGACTGGCTCCTGCGGCCGCGGGTAGACGTCGGCCCACTCGCGGTGCACGTCGCCCCCGGCCAGCTCAGCGATCAGCGCGGCGGCGCGCCTTGCGCCGGCCAGGGCGAGCTCAGCTGGGAGCCCTTTCTCAAAACGGGCCGAGGCTTCGGTCCGGATACCGAACGCGCGCGCCGTCTGACGCACGCTCGGACCATTGAACGTGGCTGCCTCGAGGAGCACTTTGGTGGTGGCGTCGGTGACGGCGGTTTCCTCGCCGCCGATGACTCCTGCGATAGCAACAGGCTTCACCGCGTCGGCGATGACGAGCATCTCGGGTGTGAGCTCGCGCTCGATGCCATCGAGGCAGAGCAGCTTCTCGCCGGCATGCGCGCGCCGGACCTGTATCTCTCCCCCGGCGATCTTGTCCAGGTCGAATGCGTGCAGCGGTTGGGCGTACTCGAGCAGGACGTAGTTGGTGATGTCGACGATGTTGTTGATCGGCCGCACGCCGCAAGCGCGCAGGCGGCGCTGGACCCACTGCGGGCTGGGGCCGACATTGACGCCGGTAATAGCGCCGCCGATGTAGCGGCTGCACAGATCCTGGTCGTCGATCGAAACCTTGATCAGGTCTCGGCCAGGCGGGTCAGCCTTGCCGGTGAATGCGGGCATGAAATCGACCTTCAGCGGCCTGTCGAGCCCAGCCGCCAGCTCCCGCGCCACTCCCAGGTGGCCCAGGCAATCGGGCCTGTTCGACGTGATCTCGGCGTCCATCACCGCCTGGCTGGGTATCACCGACGCCAGCGAATCGCCCGGGTTTCCGGACTCGAGGATCAGGATGCCGGCGTGGTCGTCGCTCAGCAGCAGCTCCTCAGCCGAGCACAGCATCCCCTTGGCGCTGAACCCCGCGATGTTGAGGTCTTTCACGATCTTCCCGTTGGGCACCGTTGTGCCCGGCAGTGCGACCGGCACCAGCGAGCCGGGCACCGCGTTGGGAGCGCCGGCGATGATCTGCTCGGTCCGGCCGCCGAGGTCGACCTGGTGGATCCAGAGGTCGTTGCGCGACTTCGGGTGCTTCTTCTGTTCAAGGACTCGGCCGACGATGATCTGCGACAGGTCGACCACGGTCAGCGACTCCACTTCGACCCCCAGGCGCGTGAGCACGTCCGAAGCCTCTTTCGGCGTCACGCCGTCGAGGTCGACGAAATCGCCAAGCCATTCGTAAGAGATCTTCATCGCGCTAATCCAAGACCCCTACCTTTCCCGGTCCGAAATCGCGGTGCTGGGGTGCGGATTTCGGACCGAAGCCGCTGAAGCGCCCCCGGACCGGGTTTCCCGGTCCGGGCCAAGCGAGGGCTTTGCATCTGGCGCTTCACCGGCGCCTCGTAGGAGATCTTCATGGACGCCTAGAACTGCTCTAGGAAGCGAAGGTCGGATTCGTAGAACAACCGCATGTCGTCGACGTCGTGTTTCAGCATCGCCATCCTTTCGATTCCGAATCCCCACGCGTAGCCGTTCCATCGTTCGGGGTCGATGCCGCCGTTGCGCAGCACCTGGGGATGGACCATTCCGCAGCCGCCGACCTCGAGCCACCCCTTGTGGCGGCAGGCCTTGCAGCCGGCGCCGGCGCAGATGCCGCACGTCACATCGAATTCGAAGCTTGGCTCAGTAAAAGGAAAGAAGCTGGGCCGGACCCGCACCTTGCGATCCTCACCGTAGAGCGATTGGATCATGTAGAGCAGCGTGCCCTTCATGTCGCCGACGGTGAGCCCCCTGTCGACGGCCAGACCTTCGACCTGGCTGAAGTAGGGCAGCCGCGTCGCCTCCGGCGCGTCGCGGCGGTAGCAGCGCCCTGGAGTGATGATGTAGATCGGCGGCTCCTTGATCCGCTGCATCGCCCGGATCTGCACCGGCGACGTGTGCGCCCTGAGCAGCAGGTCGGGCGTGAAGTAGAAGGAATCCCAGTTCTCGCGCGCCGGGTGGCCCGGCGGGATGTTCAGGGCTTCGAAGTTGTACCACTCGGTCTCGACCTCAGGGCCGAGCTCGACCTTGTAGCCGAGCGATTCGAGCACGGTCTCGATCTGACGCTGGACCTCCGTGAGCACGTGGATGCGGCCGCGGTGAAGGGGTGGGCCCGGG
>DATINX010000228.1:0-3235 GCA_035473835.1 Candidatus Dormiibacterota bacterium
GACCACGCGGCAGTTCGCTCCTCGCAGGCGCAGCTCGCGCCCGATTGGCGAGTTGACGAAAACCATCGCGTGGTTGCCGAAGCGGGCTGAGAACTTCGCGCACCCTGTGTGCGGCGTCTCGCTGAACTCGAGCACAGCCGAACCGATCTGAACCCGGCTTCCTGGCGGAAGGTTGGTGCGACACAGGTCGATGTCGACGTAGAGCTGATCACCGGCCAGCGGCCAGCGCTCGCGATCACCCGCGATCGCGGCGGCAGCCCTCGCGCTCATCAGCGTCAGCTGCGACTCCGGGTTGGGGCCACCATCGGGCGTGTGGCTGCTGCCACGAGCTCGCCAGGTGTCGCCTTTGAGGCCTTCGCGGAGGTCGAGCCGGGCTTCGGTCAGCACCTCCCGCTGGTCAACGGCCGGACGCCGGGCGATCAGCTCAACCGTCCCACCGTCCGCCGGCGCCTTGCGGATGTGATCGAGGCCCTCCTCGAGTCGTGTCAGCTCTGCGCTCTCTCGCACACGCGTATTCTGCCGGGTCCGCCCATCGATCATCCAGCTGGACGCGCTTTGGAGAGCCTACCGACCGCGATCTCGTACGCCTCGGCCAGCAACGGCTTAAGAGATTCGAACGTCGCATCGCTTGGGTTCAGCACGCAGACCCAGTGGTTGCGTCCGTAGATCGGATGCGGAAGCAAGCGGTCGAGCTCGGCAAAGTCGAACGCGCCATCGACGACACCGCTCGGGGTGCCGGGGGCGGCTTGCAAGCCAAACAACTTGCTGAACGTCTCCTTGCCGACGCCGATGTTGAGGCGGAAGACCGAGGGACGGTTCAGGTTGGAAGCGCTGTCGAAGTCGCCGTAGTCCTTGGTAACGATGGTGGCGAAGGGAAACTGTCGATTCGCCGGCAGGTTTCCATCCGGGTCGTAGATGAAGAACGTGTCGCCCCAGGCGAGTTCAGGAGCGCCGCTCTCTTGAGAAGCGATGCTGATGTTGACGCCGGCAAATCGGTCAACTACGTATCGGCGGATCGCGTCCTGTTCCAATTGAAGTCCAAATTTACCGTAGAGGCATACTGGAATCCCATGACGGAATCGCCTGGCGCGATTGCTCCGTTCTACGACGGCTGGCGGCTGACCAATCAGCGCCTGCTCGAGGCCATCGGCGCGTTCTCGCCCGAGCAGCTCGCGTGGCGTCCCGGTCCGCACAACTGGCCCATCTGGGCCACCACAGCCCACGTTGCCGACGCCGGCACGGCCTCGAGGAGATCGACCTCTTGAGCGGGCGCGGGCGGTTCGTGACGCCCGCGACGTAAGGGTGGCCGTGAACAGGCCCAGCGACCCGGCCACCGTGGGCCGACTTCGCGACCTCTGCCTCATCCTGCCCGAGGTGACCGAAAAGCTCAGCCACGGCGAGCCGTCGTGGTTCGTCGCCGGGAAGCAGTTCGTCACCACCGCCGACCACCACCACGACGACCGCCTCAGCGCGTGGTGCGCCGCACCGGAGGGCGCACAGGAGATGCTCGTCAAGGCAGAACCGGAGCGCTTCTTCCGGCCTCCATATGTGGGCCACCGGGGATGGCTTGGCGTCTATCTCGACGTCGAGGTCGACTGGGTCGAGGTGGGCATCATCGTCGAGCGTGCTTACCGCCGCATCGCTCCCAAGCGCCTGCTGCGCGAGATGGACAGCCGATCAGCCGTTTAGCATCGTGATCTGGTGAAGGAATGACCCAGGCCGTCGAAAACATCAACCGCCGGATGCTGCGCGCTCGCGACGCGATCGACCGTACCTATGCGCAGCCGCTCGACATCCCGAACCTGGCCGCGGTGGCGTACGTCTCCGAGGCGCACTTCATCCGGACGTTCAAAGCGACTTTCGGCGAGACACCACACCGTTATCTCCAGCGTCGCCGGGTCGAGCGCGCCATGTTCCTGCTCCGCGAGTCCGGGCGAACCGTGACTGACGTCTGCCTCGATGTCGGCTTCACGAGCCTGGGCACGTTCAGCCGCACCTTTCGCGACATCGTCGGCGTCACACCGACCGAATATCGCGTTCGGGGCGTCGTGATGGCCGTCCCGATGTGCTTCTCGATGACGTGGACGAGACCGAGCAGTTTTGGAGAAGCCAGGCCAAAGAACGGTGCCTAGCATCGGTTTCGTGCCAACCACAAACACCAGGAGGATTCATTCGATGTTCACCAGTTTCAACATCTCGCACATCTTCGTTTTCGACCAGGACCAGGCCTACGACTTCTACGTCAACAAGCTCGGCCTGGAGGTCGACCAGGACCTGAACCTCGGCTTCATGAGGTGGCTGACCGTAAGGGTGCCGGGCAAGCCGGGACACTCTGTGCTGCTCGAGAAGCCAGGCCCTCCCGGAATGGACGACGCGAGCGCAGAGCAGATCCGCGAGCTTGTCAGCAAGGGCGCGACGGGCTTCTCGCTCGGTCTGACCACCGATGACTGCCGCAAGACGTACGAGACTCTCAAGGCGCGCGGTGTGGAGTTCACGTCTGAGCCGACGGAGCACTTCTACGGGATCGACTGCGGATTTCGGGACCCGTTCGGCAACCAGCTTCGGTTCACGCAGCTGACGAACAACCCGAACGGACTTCCGATCACGCTGGATGAGCCGGCGCCCAGGACGGCGAAGGCTTAGGCGAGCGAATGAGATTTCGGGCCAAGATCCTGCAGTCGGGCAAGACTGCCGCGGGGATCGAAGTTCCGGCAAAAGTGGTGGCCGCCCTCGGTTCGAGCAAGCGGCCACCAGTTCGCGCCACGATCAATGGCTTCACCTACCGCAGCAGTGTGGCCTCGATGGGCGGCAAGTTCATGCTCGGTGTGCCGCCAGAGTTCCGCGATGGGGCGGGCGTTGCCGCCGGCGACATGGTCGACATCGACCTGGAGGTTGATACCAAGCCGCGAGAGGTACCCGTCCCGGTCGACTTCGCAGCAGCGCTCGAGCGCGACGCCCGAGCGAAGAAGACTTTCGATGCGCTGTCCTACAGCAACAAGCGCCGGCTGCTGATTCCGATCGACGAGATCAAGTCGGCCGAAACCAGGGAGCGGCGCATCGCCAAGACGATGGCGATGCTGAGCGAGGGCCGAAGCTAGTGGACCGTACCGGCCATATCTGGAGCATCCGACGTCCCAGACGGCCGGGCGCCCTGCGGGCGCTGATGCCTGCGTTGCGGGTCCCGGCGATCGTCGTCAGGCATCGAAAGATGCCTTCCTCCTCTCGCCACCCGCGC
>DATINX010000229.1:0-3531 GCA_035473835.1 Candidatus Dormiibacterota bacterium
GCGGGCATCGCCGACACGGCGAGTCACCTTCGCGGCATCGAGATGCTCGAGCAGTGCGAGCACCGGCCGCCGGCTCGCGCCAAGTCGGTCACGCACCTGCGCCACGCTCACCGACCCCGAGCTTGCGATCAGCTCCCTGACTACGACCACCGCCCGCTCATACGCATCTCGAGTGAAGGCCACGTCATCGCTCACGCGAACCAGATCGCCGCGTTGAGCCATCGCGCGAACGACCTCGGTGGACACCCCTGCGGTGCGCATGGCTTCGGCGAGCGACGGCGGCGCGAACGGCTCGCGTCCAAGCAGATCGAGGAGGCTCGATGCCGGACCGTCGGACGACTCGATGGCGACCTTGTGCGAAGGAGCGGCGATCTCCCCCTCCCTGTCCTCGAGCCGCCCTTCCTCGGCCAGGGCTTTCACGACCGCGCCAAAGAGATGCGGCTGAATCGCAAGCTTGTTCCTCAGCTCTTCACGAGGCATGCCACGGCGGAGTGGGTGCGCGGCATGGTAGGCGGTCAGCTCCCGTGTGGCTCGGTCGGCGATGGCGGACCACGCGTCCTCAGCAAACAGCCAGTCGCCCACTCGATGGGCCCGCAATCGCGAAACGTCGGCGTCGTTGGCGAGCGTCGCTTTGAGCAGCGCGCTCGCAGCCACGCCCCGAGGGTACTTGCGGAGCTCTTCCTGGAGCACGTCGCCGGCCGCGCGGCGCTCGAGGGATTCGCGGACGGCGGCGTCGTGGCGCGGATGCTTGCGCGGCGCCACGTCGTTGATCTGACCGCCGGCGACTGTCAATGACGGGCTGGGAATGCGCAGGATGAAGCGGTCGTCGTTCGCCACCGCGATGGGTCGCTCCAGGTAGAGCTGGATCCATCCCTGCGCGCCCGGTTCGATCGTGTCGCCCTCGAGCAGGATCGCGCGGCAGCCCACCTCGACGGTGCCGGTGTGGAGCAGCAGCTCAGCGCCATGACGGAGTCCGCGAGGCGCGGACGCAAGAACGCGCACGCGACCGTCGATGCGCCGTGTCGCCTGGAGGGCATCGGGTGGGGCGAGGACGTGGCCCCTCTGGAGCAACTCCTTTTCGACGCCGATGAGATTGGCCGCGACCCGGCTGCCCGGTACCGCCGACTCGACTTTCACGTTGTGTTGCTGCAGCCCGCGCACTCGGGCGATCGCGCCGCCGGGAAGGACCTCGAGCTCGTCGCCAACCGCGATGGAGCCGTCGATCAACGTGCCTGTGACCACGGTGCCGAATCCGCTCATCGTGAAGACGCGATCGATCGGCAGTCGCGGCCGGCGGGCATCCGGCTTAGGCGCAACCTTCGCGAAAACGCGGTCGAGCGCGGCGATCAGCTCGTCCATGCCGGCGCCGGTGACGGCCGACACGCCGACGACCTCCATCCCCTCCAGAGCTGTTCCCTTGACGGTCTCGGCCACCTCCGACTCGACGAGCTCCAGCCACGACGCCTCGATGAGATCGACCTTGGTGAGAGCGATGACGCCCTGGCGGATGTCCAGCAGGTCGATGATCTCGAGGTGCTCCCTCGTCTGCGGCATCACACCTTCGTCCGACGCCACGACCAGCAGTGCCGCATCGAGCCCATGCGCGCCGGCGAGCATGTTGCGGATGAACCGGGCATGGCCAGGCACGTCGACGATGCCGATCTGGCGGCCGCTGGGCAAGCGCATGTGCGCAAAGCCGAGGTCGATCGTCATCCCTCTGCGCTTCTCCTCAGCCAGGCGGTCGGGATCGATGCCGGTGAGCGCTGTGACCAGCGTCGATTTGCCGTGGTCGATGTGCCCCGCGGTGCCGAGGATCACTTAAGGACGCTCTTGACCGCCGCCTCCACGGCATCGATAAGCTGCTCGTCCTCGCCCCTCAGGACCGTGCGCGGGTCGAGGCAGCACGCATCCTTTTCAATGCGGGCGATCAGGGGCGGCTCCCCGTGCCGCAACGCGGCCGCCAGCCGCGACGCGGGACCAGCCAGGGCGACAAGCATCGTCGGGAGGCCGTGGCCGGGCATTGAGCCGCCGCCGACGGCCGACTCTCCCGGAACGACTGTGGTTTTCACGCCTCGTTCTTCAAGCTTCACCGACCACAGCCGCGCCCGCCTCTGGATCTCGGAGATCTGCGCGCGCAGCATTCGCTCGATGGGGACCTCCTCGAGGTGCTCGGCCAGGCGCTGCCGGATCGTCGCCTCGAGCGCCGCCAGCGTGAGTTTGTCGATTCGCACGGCCCGCGCGAGCGGATGCTTCGAGAGCTTGCGGACGGCCTCCACGCCCCGGGGCTTTCGCGCGAGCATGATGCCCGCCTGGGGACCGCCAAAGAGCTTGTCGCCGGAGAACGTCACGACATCCGAGAGCCCGAGGGATTCGGCCACGGTTGGTTCGCCGGCCATCGGTTCGACCGCGCCGCTGCCGAGGTCATCGATGAGCAGCACGTCGTGCCGTCGCGCTACCGCTTCCATCTCGACCAGAGACGCCGTCTCGGTGAAGCCCGACACCCGGTAGTTGGACGTGTGCACACGCAAGAGGGCGGCGGTCTTCGGAGTGACGGCCTCCTCGTAGTCGGCGACGCGAGTTCGGTTGGTGGTGCCGACCTCGACCATCTTCGCGCCGGACAGGCGCATGACGTCGGGCATGCGAAACGAACCGCCGATCTCGACGAGCTGGCCGCGCGACACGATGACCTCGCGGCCCTTGCACAGGGCTGTCAGCGCCAGCAGCACGGCGGCTGCGTTGTTGTTCACGACCAGCGCAGCCTGGCAGTCGAAAAGCCTGGTCAGGGGCCCGGCGAGCAGGTCGGCACGCTCGCCACGGCGGCCCGTTTCGAGGTCGAGCTCGAGGTTGCTGTAGCCGGCCGCCACGGCGAGGGCCTCGATCGCCGCCCGCGACAGCGGCGCGCGGCCGAGGTTGGTGTGCAGGATGACCCCGCTGGCGTTGATGACACGTACGAGTCGAGGGGCGGCGCCCGCGCGCAGGCGCGCGGAGACCCGCCGGCTGCGCTCGTGATCTTCGAGGACCTGGTCGTTGCGCTCGGCCTCGACCTGCTCGCGGATGGCCTCCACCACGCGGACGCGACCGAACTCCTCGATGAGACCCGCGTACTGCGGCTGGTTGACCAGCCTGCCTACAGCAGGCAGGGATACAGGCCGTTGAACCCCGGGACTCCGTAGCCGGCGCATCTGCCTAAAGAGATTAGGCTCGCCGGCTGGTAGAAGGGCGACATCACCACGCTCAGCACTGGAAAGCCGATGAACTGGCCGATGATGATCACCGCTACGACGCCCACCACCACCTCTCGGCGGCGTACCGAGACGTTGAAGAAGAACCGAGGGTTGCGCGGCCTGAAGATGGTTTCGATGACGTCCCAGCCGTCGAGCCCCGGAATCGGCAGCAGGTGGAAGGCGAAAAGCGAGAGGTTGAGGAACCAGATCGCGTAGACGAGGTACGAGAACAGGCCGCCCGACAAGGTCAGCGATGGCGGGATTCCGGCGGCGATCAGGGCGCGCAGCACAAAACCCAACACAATCG
>DATINX010000230.1:0-3231 GCA_035473835.1 Candidatus Dormiibacterota bacterium
GCACGCTGCAGCGTCAGCGAGGTCGGGCGTTGTGCCCGGCCTCGCTGATGGGTATCGGTACCGCTAGCACTGCTTGTGGTGGCCGACGAACTGGCAAGAGTCCTCGCCTATGTACCCGGGGCCGGGTTGGGTGCCCGGCAGCACAACCACGTGGGTGGGACCGCTGACCTGGGTAGCGGGCTTCAGCGCGTAGCCGAGCGCACCACCCAGCAAAAGCGTCACGGCCAGCGCGAACAGGACCACGAACAGCATCGATGGGAATCGCTTGACTTCGAGTCGGGCTTGCATGTCTTTCAGCTCCTCAGGAATTCCGAATCACCGGTAAAAGTAGGGGTCGAGAACGCTCACCTGGGTGATCTTGTTGACCGGGATGGAGTTCTGAGTGGCGGTCTTCCTGATCGCCTCCGGGTTCGGTGCGTCATAGATGCAGAAGGTCTTCTTCTTGTCATCGCTGACGTACGAATGAACCCAGGTGACGCCCTCCTCCGCGTTCCGGTCGACTACGGTCAGGCAGATCGATGCCCCGCCCGCGTCCACCGGGATGTTGAGGCCATTCGGAAATATCCTCTCGACGACGTATCTAGGCATGTGATTCGCTGCTCCTTTTTCGTTTCGCCGTCGTTTGCCGGCGTTGCTACCACCGTAGGAGCGAGTGGCCAAGGTCCGAATCGGGACGGATACCCATATCGGCGCGCGGGGTTACCTAAGTTGGGCTGCTGCTTGGCCTCGCGTGCTTACGCCCAGCTTGCGCAGGATCGCCGAGACGTGGTGGTCGACCGTCTTCTTAGACAGGAAGAGCCGCCGGGCGATTTCGGCATTGCCAAGACCCTCGGAGACGAGGCCCAGTATCTCGATCTCGCGCGAGGTCAAATTGGCGCGATTACGCGTGGTGCTCGGGCGCGGCCCGCGCGGCAATCCGCGCACGCCCTTTTCGCGCAGCCGGCGAGCTGCCACGGCCGCGGCGGTCCGGGCTCCCATCTGCTGGAATTCATCGAGCGCCTGGCGCAGCGCCTCCACGTCATCAGCCTCCACCAGCGCCATCGCCGCCTCGTATGGACACCCAAGACTGCTCCAGGCGCTGTGTGCAAGCCGCCATTCGCCCCGGAGCTGCATCGCATACGGATCGGGAATCTCTTCGGGGACAGCTTCCCGCAGGCCTGCCCGCCGGCGCCAGCACACCAGCTCACCAACGATCCACGAGGCGCGCCGAAGCACGGCGATGTCCAGTACAGCCGCGGTGGTGTCGAGGACAGCCTGGTTACGGCCTTCGAGCCATGCCGCCTCCGCCCGTGCCATCGCCGCCGGCTCCAGCCGCTGCAGCTCTTGGGTCGATTCCGCCAGAGACCACGCCTCATCGAGCAGCGCCCAGCACCCTGGATCGCCTCTCCGTGCGCGAATCAGCCCCAGGACTGAAAGGGCGACGATCCGCGGCATCGGCGACGTGCGAGGGTCGCGGACCACGAGCTCGGCCGTCTTGACCGCGTCGTCCCACCGGCCCTGGTCAAGGTCCCTTCGGGCTCGGTATGCAAGCAGGTAGTGCCGCCACAGATCGAGGCCGCGCTCGATGCAGAACTCGAGACCGGCTTCGAGATACCGGTCGGCGACCGCGTACGACTTGCCGCGAGGCGACCACCATGTCAGGGCTACAAAGACCCGGCCGGCGTGCTCGTCCAACCCGCCCTCCTGAGCCATCCTCAGGGTTCGCTCCAGCTCCGCTGTCGCTTCCGGGTTTCCTGAGAGGAGCTCGTCCATTTGGAGGTTGATAAGCGCGTACACGCGCGCTTCGACATCGCCGATGCGGTTCGCCAGGTCAAGCGCGCGTGTACCCCACACCGCGGCGCCCTGCACGTCCTCCACGTTGGCGAAGAGGTGCGAGACGTTGCAATAAGCCAACGCCAGCTCGCGGCCGGGCGGTAGGCGCTCCAGAATCGCGAGCGCCTCATTGCCCGCCTGAACGGCCTCGCTCCTGCGACCTACGTAGCGGAGGAGCCGCGAAAGTGAGCGCAATGAATCGCCCTCTCTGAGCGGAAGGTTGAGGCTGCGGTAACACTCGAACGCACGCCGCTGCGCATCGATTGCCTCCGAGAACTGGCCGCTTAGGTAGCAGGCGTAGGCGCGGCGGTCGAGAAAATCGGCGAGCGTCTCCCGCGACATCGCGTGGCTGAACCGAAGGGCCCGCGCGTACTGCGCGGCGGCCTCGCGATGAGCGCCGAATGAGGTGGCTTGCTCGGCCGCCGCCGGCGCGAGCTCCATGACCGCCTGCGCATCTCCAGCGCCTTCAGCATGGTGGGCGAGCCGCGTGAGGTCTCGCACGCCGGACGCTGGCCTTGACAGCGCGGCAAGCGCGCGACGGTGAAGTGAGAGCAGCTGATCCGGAGGCATGGAGTCTTCGATCGCCAGCCTGGCGAGGTCGTGGCGGAAGGCGACGGCCCCTAGCCTTGACGTGAGGATGCCCGCGGTGAGGCACTCCTCGAGCCGGTCGAAGGTATCGGGAACCAGGGCTTCGAGAAGCCAGAACTCAGCCTGGGGCGGCACCATCGCTACGGCTTCGACCAGCGTCCGCGCTCGCTCGCTCAATCGCGCGGCGCGCGAAAGGACCGCATCGCGAACGGTGTCTGGAATCTGGTCGCTTCCCGCGGCCAGGACCTCAGCGATGAAGAACGGGTTCCCGCCCGTCTTCTCGTGCAGCTCCCGGGCATCGACCCCATAGGGCTGGGCAAGCTCAGCGACCGCGGCCACCGAGAGTGGAGCGACCTTGAGGCGCGTGATGCCCTCCGCCGTTTGCAGATCACCGAGCGCGATGCGCAGGGGATGGGCGCGATCGAGCTGGTCATCACGGTAGGTGGCCACAACCAGTGCGGACGATCCACCGACGCGGCGGCCGAGCAGCCGCAGCACGTCGAGGGTGGCCTCGTCCGCCCAATGAACATCCTCGAAGACCAGGATGGTCGGCTTCTTCGCGCGCAGCTCGAGCAGGAGCGCCGAGACGACCTCATGAGGCATCCGCCCGCCCTCGACCAGCGCTCTCAGGTCCCCTCCCACCAACTCCGCGATATCGCGAAGCGGGCCAAGCGGGCGTGGCGTGAAAAGCGGATCGCATGAACCCGAGAGGACGCGAGCCACGTGCTGCGCGTCGGCGAATTCGCGGACCAGCGCGGTCTTGCCCACACCGGCCTCCCCGCCTACGAGCACGAGCCGCCCCCGCGACGTGGAAGCCACCGCGCGCAGGTG
>DATINX010000231.1:0-2642 GCA_035473835.1 Candidatus Dormiibacterota bacterium
CGATTGTGTCAGTCTCGCCTGATTGCTTTTAGCGGCGTGAGGCCAAGATATGTGCCTGTCGATTTCCGCTGAGAACTGACCCGTGATTTCCATTGAGAACTGACCCGGCTTGATGATGGTTTGCGGGTCAGGCGTTCGTCAAGTTTCGGGCTTTCTCCTTGGCGGGTTTAGCGGCTTTCGCCGAGCTGTTCTTGAAGCGGAAGCTGTCGTTTCCGGTTTCGAGGATATGGCATCGGTGGGTGAGACGGTCGAGCAGAGCCGTCGTCATCTTCGGGTCGCCGAACACGGCGGCCCACTCGCCGAAGCTGAGATTGGTCGTAATGATGACGCTGGTTCGCTCGTAGAGCTTGCTCAACAGGTGGAAGAGCAAGGCGCCGCCGGAGGCGCTGAACGGCAGGTAGCCGAGTTCGTCGAGGATGATGAGATCTGAGTGCGTGAGCCGCGCCGCGATCTGACCGGGCTTGCCCTGGAGCTTCTCGTGCTCGAGGGCGTTGACGAGTTCGACGGTGGAGAAGAACCGGACGCGTTTGCGGTGATGCTCGATCGCCTGGACGCCGATCGCGGTCGCGAGATGCGTCTTGCCCGTGCCGGGCCCGCCGACCAGCACGACGTTGTGGGCGTCCTCGAGGAACTCGCAGCGGTGAAGCTGGCGCGTCAGGGCTTCGTTGACCTCGCTGCTGGCGAAGTCGAAGCCGGCGAGGTCGCGGTAGTTCGGGAAGCGCGCCGCCTTGAGCTGGTAGGCCGTTGATCTGACCTCCCGGTCGGCCGTCTCCGCCTTCAGAAGCTGCGACAGGATCGGCAGCGCGGCCTCGAAGGCCGGAGAGCCTTGCTCGGTCAGCTCGCCGACGGCCTGAGCCATGCCGTGCATTTTGAGGCTGCGCAGCATGATGACGACGGCGCCGGCGGCGGGATTATGACGCATGGCGCGCCTCCCGAGCTTCGCGTAGGGCGTCGTAGCGCTCGACATTGGCCTGCGGTTCGGTTGTCAGCCTGAGGGCGTTGGGCGGCTTCACCGGCGGCGCGTCGATCGGCTTCCCGTCGACCAGGCGATGGAGCAGGTTCAGAATGTGCGTCTTGGTCGGCGCGCCAGCCTCCAGCGCCAGTTCGACGGCGGCGAGCACGGCCTGCTCGTCGTGCTGGAGGACCAGGGCCAGAATCTCGACCATCTCGCGGTCGCCGCCCGGCGTCTTGAGCATGCGCTGTTGCAGAGCCCGGAAGGCGGGCGGCAGTTCGGCGAAGGGGGCGCCGTTGCGTAGCGCTCCCGGCTTGCGCTGGATGACCGCCAGATAGTGCCGCCAGTCGTAAACCGTTGTGGCGCTCTTCCGTTCGTGGGAGCGGGCGAAGGAGCGACGATGCTCGCAGACAATCTGCCCCTCGGCGGCGACGACAATGCGCTCGGGATAGACCCGCACGCTGACAGGTCGGTTGGCGAAGGACGCCGGCACGCTGTAGCGATTGCGCTCGAGATGGATGAGGCAGGTCGGCGAAACGCGCTTGGCGTATTCGACAAAGCCGTCGAACGGCCGGGGGAGCTGCATCAGGTGTTGCGTTTCTTCGCGCCAGACGTCTGCGATCGCGCCCGGTTGCGAGGCGTGCGGCGTCTGGGCCCATAGCTCCCGGCATCGCTGCTCCAGCCAGTCGTTGAGCGCCGCCAGGGAGGGGAAGCTCGGAGGAGGCTGCCAGAGCCGACGGCGGGCGTCCTGGACGTTCTTCTCGATCTGTCCCTTCTCCCAGCCGGAGGCCGGGTTGCAGAACTCGGCCTCGAACAGGAAGTGGCTGACCATGGCTGAGAACCGGGCGTTGACCTGGCGCTCCTTGCCGCGGCCGACCTTGTCGACGGCGGTGCGCATGTTGTCGTAGATGCCCCGTCGCGCCACACCGCCCAGCACGCGGAAGGCGTGGTTGTGGGCGTCGAACAGCATCTCGTGGGTCTGCTGGGGATAGGCCCGGAGAAAGTAGGCGCGGCTGTAGGAAAGCTTGAAGTGGGCGACCTGCAATTTGGTGCGCTCGCCCGCGATGACCGCCCAGTCTTCCGACCAGTCGAACTGGAACGCTTCGCCGGGCAGGAACGCCAGCGGCACGAAAGCGCCGCGGCTGCAGGTCTGTTGCTCTCGCTGCCGGGCGGCCTTCCAGTCGCGGGCGAAGGCGGCCACGCGATTGTAGGAGCCGTCGTAGCCGAGGACGGTCAGGTCGGCGTGCAATTGCTTGATCGTCCGCTTCTGCTTGCGCGACCTCCCGGCCTCCTGACGCAGCATATGCGACAGCTTGTCGGCGTAGGGGTCCAGCCTGCTCAGCCGGTCAGGGACGTTGAACTTCGGCTCCACGCTGTCCGTGCGCAGGTATTTGCGCACCGTGTTCCTCGACAGCCCCGTGCGCCGTGAGATCTCCCGGATCGAATAGTGGTCCCGATATCGCCAGCGTCGGATGACGCTCAATAACTCCATGTCGATCACTCCGATGCCCCCTGCTTAGGCCAAGGGGGAAAGGTTCGAACATGGGTCAGTTCTCGGTGGAAAAACCCGTGGCGCCCGGGTCAGCTCTCAGTGGAAATCAACAGTGCCATCTGACATTGCTTCAACCACGCCAGCCCTTGTGAAGCCTTCGGCGAGTGCTTCCGCAGCTTCTTTAAGATTGCCTGAGGC
>DATINX010000232.1:0-3451 GCA_035473835.1 Candidatus Dormiibacterota bacterium
GCGCGTCAGATAACCGGAGTCGGCGGTGCGGAGTGCGGTGTCGGCCAATCCCTTGCGCGTGCCGTGCGTCGAGATGAAGTACTCGAGCACCGTGAGGCCCTCGGTGAAGTTGGCCATGATCGGCAGGTCGATGATCCGGCCGGTGGGGTCGGCCATCAGGCCGCGCATGCCCGCGAGTTGGCGGATCTGCTGGATGTTTCCGCGGGCGCCCGAGCCCATCATCATCCAGATCGGGCTGAACTTGTCGAATGCCTGCTCGGTGGCGTTGCCCACCTCTTCGTAGGCACGCTGCCAGAGCTCGATGACTTTGCGGTACCGCTCGTCATCGGTCATGACGCCGCGCCGGTACATTCGCTCCACCTCTGCGACTTCCTTCTCGGTGGCGTGGATGATCTGCCACTTCGACTCGGGGTGCGGGATGTCCATGGCGGACACAGTGATCCCAGCCTGGGTCGCGTAGCGGAAACCGAGCCGCTTGATGTCGTTGACGACGTACGCGGTGGTCTCGCTGCCGTAGAGACGGAACAGCTCCGCGACGAGCGTGCGCAGCAGCTTGCGGTCGAAGTGCGCGTTCTGGAAGGCCAGGGGCTTCATCGACCTCTCGACGGGCTCCTTGCCGACAGGCAGCGGCTGGTTGAAGACCACGCGGCCCGAGGTGGTGACGAGCAGCTCGCCACCGCTCTGCACACGGATCCAGTCCTGGAGCTTGACGACCTTGCTCTCGAGCGCGTGCAGCACCTCGCTCTCCGAGCTGAAGGTTCGAAGCTTCTTGATGGACTCGCCCGTGGGCTGGTCGCCGCGGGTTGCGGTCAGCCAGTAGCAGCCGAGCACGACGTCCTGCGTCGGCGCCACCACGGGGTGGCCGTCCGCCGCCGACAGGATGTTCTGCGACGACATCATCAGGTTCTTGGCTTCGGCGATCGCCCCGCTGAACAGCGGCACGTGCACGGCCATCTGGTCGCCGTCGAAGTCCGCGTTGAACGCGGCGCAGACGAGCGGGTGGATCTGGATCGCCGAACCTTCGACCAGCACCGGCATGAAGGCCTGAATGCCCAGGCGGTGCAGGGTCGGGGCGCGGTTGAGCAGCACCGGGTGGTCGCGAATGACCTCGTCCAGGACGTCCCAGACCTCGGTGCGGCTGCGCTCCACCATTCGCTTGGCGGACTTGATGTTGGTCGTGTAGCCCTTGTTGACGAGCTCGCGCATGACGAACGGCTTGAACAGCTCGAGCGCCATCTTCTTGGGCAGCCCGCATTCGTGGAGCTTCAGCTCCGGGCCGACCACGATGACTGAGCGGCCCGAGTAGTCCACGCGCTTGCCAAGCAGGTTCTGGCGGAACCGGCCCTGCTTGCCCTTGAGCATGTCGGACAGCGACTTGAGCTTGCGGTTGCCGGTGCCGGTGATCGCCCGGCCGCGGCGGCCGTTGTCGATGAGCGCGTCCACCGCTTCCTGGAGCATCCGCTTCTCGTTGCGCACGATGATCTCGGGCGCGCCGAGCTCGAGCAGCCTCTTCAGGCGGTTGTTGCGGTTGATCACGCGGCGGTAGAGGTCGTTCAGGTCGGACGTCGCGAAGCGGCCGCCGTCCAGCTGAACCATCGGGCGCAGCTCGGGCGGGATGACCGGCAGCACCTCGAGCACCATCCACGTCGGGCTGGCGTTCGACTTGCGGAAGTCCTCGACGACCTTGAGGCGCTTGATCGCCTTCTGCTTGCGCTGGCCGGACGAGGACTTCGACTCCTCGCGCAGACGGTACATCTCCGACTGCAGCTCGATGCGCGACAGGAGGTCGCGGACGGCCTCGGCGCCGATGCCGGCGCGGAAGGTGCGCCCGAAGCGCTCCGAGTAGTCGCGGTACTGAGTGTCCGTGAGGATCTGCTTGGCGTGCAGCGCTTCGAGGTCCGTGCGAGTGGCCTCGATCTCCTGCTGTAGTGCCTCGAGCTCACCCTGGATCCCCTCTCGCTGGGTCTTGGTCGCGGCCTCGATCTGGGCCTCGAGCGCCTTCTTGTCCGCGTCGAGGCGATCCTTGGCGCGCTTCTGCGCGGCCTTGGTGTTGGCCTCGAGCTTCTCGATCTTCTCCTGCACCTTGCCGAGGACGGCACGCGACATCTCGCGTGTGAAGGTCTCGCCCTTCTCGACGACGACCTCCTCCTCACCCTCCAGGCCGACGGAAAAATCGCGGCGGGCCTTGGTGCCGACTCCGGCCTTGATCGCCTCGGTGACCTTCTTGCCCTGGGTGGTCAGCTGGTCGACAGCCTCCTGGAGCTCTTCCTCAAGCTTGGCGACCTCGGCGTCGACTTCGCCCTTGAGCTTCTTGGTCCTGCCCTCGTGCTCGGTGCGAAGCTCCTTCGACTTGGCGTCGATGTCGGCGCGCAGGCGGATCGCACGCTCGTCCTTATCCATGTTGAGGGCGGCGAGCATGTCGGCCCGCGCCTCTTCGTGGACGTCGGTGACGATGTAGTTGGCGAAGTAGAGGATTTTCTCGAGGTTGCGCGGCGACATGTCGAGCAGCAAGCCCATGCGGCTTGGGATGCCCTTGAAGTACCAGACGTGGCTGACCGGCGACGCGAGCTTGATGTGCCCCATGCGCTCGCGGCGCACCTTGGAGCGCGTCACCTCGACGCCGCACTTGTCGCAGATGATGCCCTTGTAGCGGTACCGCTTGTACTTTCCGCAGTGGCACTCCCAGTCCCGCGTCGGACCGAAAATGCGCTCGCAGAAAAGACCGTCGCGCTCAGGCCGCAGCGTGCGGTAATTGATCGTCTCCGGCTTCGTGACCTCGCCGTGCGACCAGGACATGATCGTTTCCGGCGACGCCAGCGAGAGCTTTAGTGCATCGAAATTTTCAAGCTTCAGCAAATTCTTCTCTCTTCCTCTATCTATTCAGCCGCACCTCGCGAAATCGGCGATTTCGCGAGGACTCCGTCTTGCTTGAAAGTGACTCTGCCGAACTTCATTCGGCAGAGTCTTCCCCGAGCTCTTCCCGCTCGAGGCTGATGCCCAAATCGAGCGGGATCTCGGGGATGTCTTCCTCAGAAAGCACGATCTGGCGTTCGTCCTCGCTCAGGATCTCGACCCCGAGCGCGAGCCCTTCCAGCTCCTTGACCAGCACACGGAACGATTCCGGGATGCCGGCTTCGAGGGTGTTGTCGCCCTTGACGATCGCCTCGTACGCCTTCACGCGTCCGACGATGTCGTCCGACTTGACGGTCAGGATCTCCTGGAGGACGTGCGCCGCGCCATAGGCCTCGAGCGCCCAGACCTCCATCTCACCGAACCGCTGTCCACCGAACTGCGCCTTGCCTCCCAGCGGCTGCTGGGTGACCAGGCTGTACGGACCGGTCGAGCGGGCGTGGATCTTGTCTTCGACAAGGTGCGCCAGCTTGAGCATGTAGATCATGCCCACGGTCACCGGCTCGTCAAACTCCTCGCCGGTGCGCCCGTCGCGCAGCCG
>DATINX010000233.1:0-30324 GCA_035473835.1 Candidatus Dormiibacterota bacterium
GGTCACTCCTCTCACCTCGTCGGGCAGGTCGGCCATCTCGGCGATTCCGCCCGCGTTGTCGGTGATCGGGCCGTACGAGTCGATGGCGACGATGATCCCGGTCATCGACAGCATCGCCACAGCCGCGATCGCGATCCCGTAGAGGCCGGCGAGGTTGTAGCTGACCAGGATGCCGATGCCGATCACGGTCACCGGCAAGGCGGTCGCCATCATCCCGATCGCCTGGCCCGCGATGATGTTGGTCGCGTGGCCGGTCACCGACGCCTTTGCAATCAAGTGCACGGGCCAGTATGCGGTCTCGGTGAAGTACTCAGTGATGGCGACGATCAGGACCGTGATGACCACTCCGACCAGGCCGGCGAAGAACAGGTGGTTGGGATCGCTGACGCCGCCGCCGGCCTTGAGGTACCCGTTGCCGGTCATGTACTGCGTCACGAAGTAGAAGCCGACGATGGCGACGGCCACCGCCACCAGAAGGCCTGCGTAAAGGGCGCCCATGATCCACCGCGGGTTGAAAACCCGTACGAAGAACGTGCCGACGATCGAACCCACCACGCTCACCGCTCCCAGCAGCAGCGGATAGATCACCCATGCGACCTGCCCCTTGAAGAGCAGCGACGCAAGCAGCATCGCCGCGATCATCGTCACGGCGTACGTCTCGAACAGGTCGGCGGCCATGCCGGCGCAGTCGCCGACGTTGTCGCCCACGTTGTCCGCGATCACAGCCGGGTTGCGCGGGTCGTCCTCAGGGATGCCCGCCTCGACCTTGCCGACGAGGTCCGCCCCGACGTCGGCCGCCTTCGTGTAGATGCCACCGCCCAGCCGCGCGAACACCGATACCAGGCTCGCGCCGAACGCCAGGCCGACCAGAGCGTCCGGGTTCTTGAAGACGTAATAGGCGGCGGAAACGCCGAGGAGCCCCAGGCCCACGACCATAAAGCCCGTCACCGCGCCACCGCGGAAGGCGACCTGCAGCGCCTTGTTCAAGCCTCCGCGCGCGGCTTCGGCGGTGCGCACGTTGGCCCGCACCGCGATGTTCATGCCGACGTAGCCTGCAGCGGCTGAAAGCACGGCGCCGACGATGTAGAGGGCGGCGGTCGTCCAGTTGATCGCCAGCCCGATGACCACCGCGATGATC
Source organism: Candidatus Dormiibacterota bacterium (assembly GCA_035473835.1). GTDB lineage: Bacteria > Chloroflexota > Dormibacteria > Dormibacterales > Dormibacteraceae > UBA10449. The sequence continues at coordinate 1,139 of DATINX010000233.1, forward strand.
ACGCCGATGATCGCAATCACTGTGTACTGGCGGTTCAGATATGCGGAGGCGCCCTCCTGGATGGCCGCCGCGATCTCGCGCATGCGGGCGTTGCCGGAGGGCTGGCGCAGGACGAGGGCGATCAGGACCACGCCGAAGAGGACGGCCGCGATGCCCCCGGCCACCCCATAGAGAACCAAATTCGGATCCACCAACCCCTCCACGATCAGAAAGAAAGAAGCGCGGAGCGAAAGGTTATACGAACCATCAACCGGACACGCGGCGACGCCACCAGACCATCACGCCGCCGAACACGAACACGCCTGGCAGGACGACAGTCGTGACGAAGATCACGATGCTCTGGTCCTGCTGCGTGAGCTGCAGCGGGACGGTGCGGCGGGGCTTGGGCGGGATGGAGACGAGCGAGTCCTGCCCAGCCAGCCACTGAAACGAGGCCAGCGTGAGCTCGAGGTTGGCGTCGTTGTTGTTGGGGGGAAGGGTGCGGTTCTCGGCCAGCCCCGCGGTGCCCACGACGACGATACGGGTGTTGCCTCCGGCTGAAGGCTTCTCCAGCGTTTCCATGACGGTGAAGGGACCGGATGCATCGCCCGCCTTGCGCCCGAGATCCTGGACCGCCCGCGGCTGGGCGATGGCGTAGGACGTCGTCGAAGTCGTGGCGATTGCAGTTTTGGTCGAGGCAGAGTCCGGCGCGGCCGTGATCGCGGTGGCGAGAGGGAAGAACGACACCCGGCCCTGGATGTCGTTGGTGATCGGCGAGCGGCCGTAACCGGTCACAGCGAGGATCGTGGGGTCGGAGCTGGCGCGGCGACCAGGGTCGGTCTCGATGACCAGCGCGCCCGTGAAGGCCAGACCGTAGGGCGCTAGCGCCGAGTTCAGCGACTCGGTCGTCTTGGCGTCCTTCGCCCATGGCTCGGCCGCGATCAGGACCTTGCCGCCGCCCGCCAGGTATACATCGATCGCCTTCACTGCCGGCGCAGGCAGTGCGGTGGTGGCGTCGACGATCGCCAGCTCGTCGCAATCGCTCGGGATCGCCGTCATCTGGGAGAGGAGCACGTCTCTGGTCGCGAAGCTGTTGTTGGCCAGGACGTCGCCGACGCTCGAGTATCCGGTGCCGGCGTTGATGTCCTTGAGTCCCCGCTCGCCATCACCAACCGACCAGCAGACCAGTGGCACGCGGCTGGATTCCAGCTGGAGGAGTGCGGCGGTGAAGTCGACCTCGCCCTGCGAACCCTGCGCGAGCAGCGCGGTCTTGCCCTTGTAGTCAAGCACGACGGTGTTCGGCTCTTTGATCGCATAGCGCTTGACGTCGGCGGAGTCGCTGTCGACGTCGGCGCGGCGGTACTTCACGTGCGGGCTCTGGGCTGCGTACAGGCTGACAAGCGCCTCTGTCTCGCCCTGTCCGTTGCCGGTGCCCGTGCGGAACAGCCCGATGACCTGGAGGTTGGCATTGAGCCGCTTGGCCGCGTCGACCGATTGCGGTGCGAGCGTGTTGAGACCGCCGCGGGTGAGGTCGACCGCCGCCGTCGACCTCGAAGCCAGCACGTTGGCCGCGACCAGCAAGGCCAGTACGACCGCAGTGGATATGAGCGTCAGCGAGCCGGCGCGAAGCCGCCGCGCCCAGTGGTTCATCGCCATCGCCGCGAGCCCAGCACCCGCGTGGTGAGGAAGAGCGCTCCCACGGCCAGGCTCAAGAAGTACACCGCGTCGCGCAGCGCCAGCTGGCCCAGGCTGAACGATTGGTAGCGGTAGTAGCCTGCGGCGTATTCAAGGAACTGGCCCAGCGGGGGCGCAGTGAACGAGCCCACGAGCAAGGCCGTGTACCAGATCGCCAGCAGCGCGACGATCGAGATCACGAACGCGACGATCTGGTTTTTCGTCAGGCTCGATGCCAGGACGCCGATCGCGGTCGCGGCCGCGCCGACGACCAGCAGGCCGGCGTAGGTCGCGGCTATGAGGCCGAGGTCGAGAGCGCCGACCGGCACGTAGATCGCAAGCACCACGACGTAAACGACGGAGGTGGCGACGAGCAGTGTGTAGAACACGAACGTGCCGAGCCATTTCCCCACGGCGAGCTCCCAGTCGCGAACCGGCGATGTCAGCACGAGCTCGAGGGTGCCCTGGCTGCGCTCCTCGGCGATGAGCCGCATGGTCAGGACAGGTACGAGGACGAGTGTCAAGAATCCGGTGATGACGCCGAAGACGCCGTCCATCGTCGCCTGCTGGCCCGCGAGCACGCTGCCGACGAAGCCGAAGCCAGAGACGAGAAAGGTGAAGACCGCCGCGACGACCCAGCCGATCGGCGAGACGAACACGGCACCAAGCTCGCGGCGGGCGATGGCGGCCACGTTCAGCAGCCCGGCCCGCCACAGCACCGCATGGACCGCATCGGCAAGACCAGGTTCCGATGTGGCTGCCACCGGCGCCGCTTTGCGGGCTGGGCGCGGGCTCGTAACCTGGACCGCGCCGGCCGTAAGCGCCGGCCTGGCTGCGGTTCGTGCCGGCGCCTGGGCCGGGGCGCCTCGATCGGCGAACTTCTTGCGAACCTTCGTGCGAGCGCGCCGTCGCGATGACTTGCTCATTCTTGTTCTTCCGGCTCAGCCCGGCCGTCCTCGACGGTCAGGCTCAGGAACACGTCCTCGAGAGTGAGCCTGCGGGCTTGTACCTCGCGCACGCCGAGCCCGCCCTCGACCGCCGCGCGGGTGAGCTCTTCGCGAAGGCCAGGGCTGGTGCCGCTGACGCTGGCGCGCCAGAGGCGGTCGCCTTCCGACATGACCACCACTTCGTCGACCCCTTCGACCGCGCCCAGCAACGAGTCGATGGCCGCGGGGGTCGTCTCGCCGCGCAGGAGCATCTCGATCTCCTGGCCACGGGTGCTCCCGAATCGTTCGGTCAGCCTCCCGGGTGTGTCGTCGGCCACGATCCTGCCCTCGTTGATGATCAGCACCCGCTCGCATGTGGCCGCGACCTCCGGAAGCAGGTGGCTCGAAAGGATCACCGTGTGCTCGCGTCCGAGCTGCTTGATGAGGGTTCGGGTCGCGCGTGTCTGTGCGGGGTCAAGGCCCGCCGTGGGCTCGTCGAGGATGAGTGCCTTCGGGTCGTGGACGATCGCCTGGGCCAGGCCGACGCGCTGGCGAAGTCCTTTCGACAGCCTGCCGATGATCTCGCTGCGCCGCTCCTCGAGGCCGCAGGCCTCCATCGCGTGGTCGACCCGCGCCCGCCTCCTCGAAGGCGGGACGCCCCTCAGCCGGCACATGAGGTCCAGAAACCCGGCGACCCTCATCTCGTTGTAGAGCGGAGCCGTCTCGGGAAGGTAGCCGACGCGACGGCGCGCTTCGCGCGAGCGGCTCGACACGTCGCAGCCGTCGATGCTTGCGCTGCCGGCGGTCATGCCGAGAAAGCCGGTGAGGATTCGCATCGTGGTCGACTTGCCCGCCCCGTTCGGACCTAGGAAGCCGAGCACCTGGCCTTTGGGCACAGAGAAGGTGAGGTCCTGGATCGCAGGGCGCTCGTTGTAGAACTTGGTGAGCCCCTGAACCTCGATCAAAGTCTTAGAAGTGTTACAGAGGCTGGAGGGCCCTCGGTTGCACGTTCAGTAGGTCAGGTCGAAAGGTTTGAGGCTGCCGCTCGCGGAGGACCACTCCGCGCGAACGTCGCTGACACGGGCCTGGCTCGGACCTCGGCGCGCAGACTCGAGCAGGCGCTCCAGGTCTGGCCGCTGCCCTTCGGCAACGAGCTCGACGGTGCCGTCGTCGCGATTGCGCACCCAACCTCGAAGCCCGAGCGCGCGACCCTCGCGCATCAAGAAGAATCGGAACCCGACGCCCTGGACGTCGCCACGGACGATCGCATGAAGGCGTTCCGGACCCACGACTGATATATCGTCCCCCGAATGGCCACGGCATCATCGAGTTGGAGCGGGAGGGCCGGCCGAGAGATTTGGAGATCCAGGTGGCCCAAGCCGAAGGCAGGGGTGGCGCTAGGAGGAGCGCATCTGTGATGCGTGACGACGAAGCGCCGGGCCCCCTAACGCGCGGATTGGGCCGCATGGGCTCCAAAGATCCGGCTGGCATCTCCCGCTCCAACTCGTCCATCACAGCCGTTGGGGACGAGCTGGTCGGCGGCTTCACGCTCGATACCAACTCGCACTGGATGGCGGAGCGCTTGCGACTGCTCGGCTATCCGGTCAAGCGCGTCACCGCCATCCGCGACCGCCCGGGCGAGATCGTCGAGCAGGTCCGGCGCGAGCTCGCCGACCCCGACCTGACGCACGTGTTCGTGAGCGGTGGCCTCGGGCCGACCCCTGACGACCGCACCTTCGCCGCGTTGGGGGAGGCGCTGGGCCGTGAGCTGGTGATCTGGGAGGAGACCCGCGCCCGCATCGAGCGCAGGGTGCGCCGCTTGCACGAAGCCGGACTGCTCGAGTCGCCAGACCTGACCGAAGGCAACTTGCGCATGGCGCGAATCCCCGCCGCTCCGCTCCATGTGTTCAAGAACAAGCGCGGAATGGCGCCCGGCGTGGTCTATGAGGCGGGCGGCAAGCGCATCTTCGTGCTGCCGGGTGTCCCCATGGAGCTGAAGGGCATCTTCACCGAGGAGCTCGAGCCGCAGTTCCTGTCCGGCGGCTCGGCCGCGACCGTTCGCGAGCTGCGCTTCACCTTCGCCGTCGAGGCGCGGTTCTACCCGCTCATGCGAGAGCTTGAAGAGAAGTTCCCGGACGTGTCGGTCGGCTCGTATCCCAACTTCGAGACCAAGGAGCTCGTCATCCGCTGCCTGGGCGACGACCCCAAACAGGTCGAGGAAGTCCTGGAGGTTGTGCGCCGGCGCAGCGCGGAGCTCGGGATGATCTCCGAAGACCGCTAGGTCCTCAGCTTTCGTTCGAGCAACGAGCGCTCGGCCGGGTTCTGGCAGAGCTCCAGCGCACGGCGTCGCGCCGTCCGGGCCAGGACGGGCTCGCCCACCTGATCCAGGAGCTCCGCGCGGGTGGAGTGGAACAGGTGGTAGCCGCTCAGCTCGATGGCGAGGTCGTTGACCTCACCCAGGGCCGCCTCCGGTCCGGCGAAGTGGCTGAGTGCGACCGCGCGGTTGAGCCTGATCACGGGGCTGTCCGCCATCCGCACCAGCGCGTCATAGAGAAGGACGATCTGATGCCAGTCGGTGTCCGTCCACGAGGCGGCCTCCGAGTGCAGGGCCGCGATCGCACCCTGGACCTGATACGGACCCGTCCTCCGCATCCCCCCGGCCCGTTCGAGCAGCGCGACGCCCTCGGCGATCGAGCGCTGGTCCCACAGACTGCGGTCCTGATCGGGCAGCAGGATCATCTCCCCCGCCGCATCGAACCGCGCCGGCGACCTGGCCAGGTTCACCTTCATCAGCGCGAGCAGGCCGATCACCTCCGGCTCGTCGGGCATGAGCGTCGCCACCAGGCCGGTCAGCCAGAGCGCGTCATCGGCCAGGTCGCGGCGCATCGCGGTAAGCGGGCCGCGGCTCAGATAGCCCTCGTTGAACATGAGGTACAGCACCGACAGGACTCCGTCCAGGCGGCTCGCCAGCTCGCCGCTTGCCGGCACTCGATACGGGATCTTCGCGTCGACGATCTTTCTCTTGGCCCGCACGATTCGCTGCGCGACAGTCGCCTCCGCCACGAGGAAAGCGCCCGCGATCTCGGCCGTGGTGAATCCGGCCACAGCACGCAGCGTCAGGGCCACCTGCGCCTCCTGCGACAGGGCCGGGTGGCAGCATGTGAAGATCAGCCGAAGCCGATCGTCGGCTTCGGCAGCGTCAGGCCGCAAGTCGGACCGCTCCAGCAACACGAGCTTTTCGCGATACCTCTTGTCCCTGCGCAGGATGTCGATCGCCCGGCGCCGGGCAGTGGTCATCAACCACGCGCCCGGCTTGTCGGGGATGCCTTGTTCCGGCCACTTCTCGAGCGCCGCCACCAGGCTGTCCTGGACCACCTCTTCCGCGAGGTCGAAGTCGCCCAGCGCGTGCACGAGCGCGGCAGTCAGCCGGCCGGCTTCCTCCCGGAAGACGGCCGCAACCGCGGAGTCGGCGGCGGTATGCGTTTCCGTCAGCCGTTCGAGTGGTCGACCACGGGCCGCACCTCGACGATGCCGCCGCCAGGCCATGACTTGGCCATCGCGAGCGCCTCGTCGAGATCCTTGACTTCGACGACTGCGAAGCCGCCGATGACCTCCTTGGCCTCGATGAACGGGCCATCGGTCACGGTGGCCTTGCCGTTCTTGATGCGCACGGTCGTTGAGCTGCTCGGACCCTGCAGCTCCTCACCGCCGACCAGCTTGCCCGACTTGCCGTGCTCCTCGAACCACTTGCTGACCTGCTCGTAGGCGGCCGCGCGCCTTTCCTCGGGCATGTTCTCCCACTCAGCCTGCTCGTCGACGCTGCCCGCAAACATGAGGACGTACTTCATTCGAATCTCCAAATCAGAGCGGTCTGGGTCGCCGCTTCATTCACACGACGAACGGGGTCTTGGCGAATCGACACGATCAGGACCCGGAGAATTCCGGATCCTGCTTGGCGAGAAAAGACATGATGCCGATGGCGGCGTCGGTGCTGAGCGCAGCCTGCGCGAAGTTCTGGGCCTCGATCTCGAGGGCCTCAGCCAGCGGCAGGTCGTAGCCGCGCCGGACCGCGTCTTTGATCATCGCGATGGCGAGTGTCGCTGAGCCAGCGAGCTTGCGCGCACGCTCGTCGACGGCAGCGGCGAAATCGCCCGGTTCGAACGCCTGGTCGACCCATCCCACCGCTTCCGCCTCCTTGGCCGAAAGCCGCGTCGACTCGATGATGTACCTGAGCGCCCGCGCCTTGCCGATGAGTCGCGGGAGCCTTTGCGTGCCCCCCGCGCCAGGGATGATGCCGAGCGACGATTCCGTCTGCCCGATCCTCGAGCGCCCGTCCTCGACCATGATCCGGAAGTCGCAGCAGAGCGTGAGCTCGCTGCCTCCGCCAAGGGCATGCCCGTTGATGGCTGCGATGACCGGCTTCGGGCACCGCTCGACTGCCGAGAAATGAGAGTTCATCCGCTTCATGAAGCCCGCGATCTCGTCGGCCGCATCCGGCCCTTCACGGTCGATGCCGCCGAGCATCGTCAGGTCGGCGCCGACGCTGAAATACTTCTCGTATGCGGAGGCGAGCACGATGGCCCGCACGCCAGGATCCGCGCCGAGCTCGTTGAAGGCGGCGGCCAGCTCGGCCATCAGGTCCTCGGCGATGGCATTGTTGCCCTTGCGATGCATGACCACGCGCGCGACAGCGCCGTCGCGCGTGATATCGACAAACTCTCCCATGAGCGTTCTAAGCAGTGAACAACGGGATGCCGCCGGTCACCTCGATCACGGCGCCGGTGATGTAGCCCGCCTCGTCGGAGCAGAGGAACGCGATCGTGTTGGCAATGTCCTCGGGCTGCCCGAACCGCTTGAACACAGTGCGCGACTTGAAGCGCTCGTACAAAGGGTTGCTCTGCGCTGCTGCCTTGCCGGCCTCTGATTCGATTATCCCTGGCGCGATCGCGTTCGAGGTGATGTTGTGCCGGCCGCCCTCGAGCGCCGCCGTCTTCGCAAGCCCGATCAGCGCCGCCTTGGTCGACGAATAGCTCGCCTGGCCGAAGCCGCCGAGCGTGCCTGCGACCGACGACATGAAGATAAGGCGGCCGAACTTGTTCTCCACCAGGTACGGCCAGACCTCCTTCGTGCAGTTGAAGGCGCCGGTGAGATTGACGCGGACGTCGCGATCCCACAGCTCGTAGGACTGATTCGGAATTTGCGCGGCGTGGTCGAGCGTCGCGGCGTTGTTGACCAAGATGTCGATCTTGCCGAACTCCTGCCTGACCTTCTTGAACACATCGCGGACCTGCTCGCGGTTGGTCACGTCCATCTTGATCGCAAGCGACCTGCGCCCCATCTTGCGGATCTCCTCAGCCGTCGCATTCGAGTGCACCCAGCCCTCCAAGACCGCGTACTGCGCCAACGCGCTGCCCTGCGCTTCGGCCGTTTTCTGCAGGTCAGGGTCGTCTTCCACCAGCACATCTGTGATGACGACGTCGGCACCCTGTCGAGCGAGCGTGAGCGCATCCTGGCGGCCCAAACCGCGCGAGGCGCCGGTGATGACAGCAACCCTTCCCGTGAGATCGAACATGTCTTATCCCCTCAAATTGATGGTGCCGCGCTGGCCCGCGATCGCGCGCGAGATGACCAGCCTCTGGATCTCCGCCGTGCCTTCCCAGATCTGATAGATCTTCGCGTCGCGAAACCATTTCTCGACCGGGTACTCCTTGATGTACCCGTAGCCGCCGAGAACCTGAATCGCGTCTGTCGTCACTTCCATGGCGACGTCACCGGCGAAGCATTTCGCCATCGATCCTTCAGCGCGCCCGAACGCGTGGCCCTGGGTCGCCATCCATCCCGCGCGCCAGATTAGCAACCGCGCCGCATCGATCTTCATGGCCATGTCCGCGAGCTTGAAACCAATCGCCTCGTGCTGCCAGATCGGCTTGCCGAACTGCTTGCGCTCCTGCGCGTAGTCGAGCGCGAACTCGAAGGCGGCGCGCGCGATGCCCAGCGCCCCGGCGGCGACGCCCGGGCGTGTCGCCTCCAGAGTCATGAGCGCGCCCAGCGCCCCAGGACCCGCGTTCTCGGCATCAGGTTCGCCGCCGAGCCGGTGGTCGAGCGGGATGTGGCAGTCCTCGAGGATCACCTGCGCCGTGTGGCTCGCCCGCACGCCAAGCTTCTTCTCTTTGCGACCCATCTTCAATCCAGGCGTCCCCTTGGGAATGAGAAAGGAAGCGATGCCCGCCGGTCCTTTCGGCGGGTCGGTGTTGGCATAGATGACGTGGTAGTCGGCGATGCCGCCATTGGTGCAGAACTGCTTGGTGCCATTGAGCAGGTATCCGTCCCTCACTCGCGTGGCGCGCGTCTTCATGGACAGCGCATCCGATCCGGAGTCCGGCTCGGTCAAACCAAGGCCGCCGAGCACGAGCCGGTCGGGATTGGTGAACTCTGGCAGCCAGCGGTTCTTCTGCTCCTCGGTCCCGCTGGCGCGGATTCCGGCGATGGCCAGCGCCATCGATTGGATGCACACGCCGATCCCTGCGCAGCCCCAGTGCAGCTCCTCGTTGAGCATGAGCTCGGTGAGGTAGTCGAGGTTCTGACCTCCGAATTCCTCGGGCAGAAACGCGGCGGGAGTCAGGCCGAGCTTGTGCGCCTTGGCGACGACGTCGTATGGAAATTCCTCGGTCTCGTCGTAGTGAGCAGCCACCGGGCGGATCTCGTTGACCGCGAAGTCGTGGGCGAGGTCGCGGATGGCCTCCTGCTCCTGCGTCAACGAGAAGTCGAGCGGCAATGCGCGACTAAAGGTACTCGGCCGACGCCTTCGTCAGGATGGGCTCGCCCCGTTGGTTGACGGCACTGAGAGCCAGCTTGCCCGGCCCGGCATCCTCGGCCGTGAACGTGACCGTGTCGCCGGGTTCGACCATGCCGGCGAAGCGACAGTAGAGACGTTTCAGGCGCTTGGCACCGCCGGCCGCGTCGGCCGCGACGCAGGCCAGGATTCCCATCTGGAGCATCCCGTGGGCAATTACCCCCGGCAGGCCGACGCTGTGCGCGAAATCGCCGTCCAGATGGATCGGGTTGTGATCGCCGGAAGCCTCCGCGTAGGCGGCGATCTGCTCGACGGTGAAGGTGACGGCGCGCTCGGATCGCGTCACGAGCGGATCACGAAGAGCGTTCGAGATCGGCACATGCCCTCGCCGTCCTCGCCCGTCGTGCGAGCCTCGAAGGTCAGAAAGCGCATGCCCCGGCGGCTGATGTCCGAGACGATCGTGCCCTGCGTGGTCACCCTCTCCCCCACGCGCGGATGGCGCTCCCACTCGAACTCCTGGTCGGCATGCAGGAGCCGCGCGAAGTCGACCGCAGCATCGGGGTCGCCGAACAGCTGGGGCGCGGTGGCCCCCAGGGCGTAGACGGCAGCGAACGTCGGCGGCACGCCGTCAGCCGGGTCTGCGCCGATGGAGCGGGCAAACGCCGAGACCCTATCCGGCTCGATCACCGAGGTCACCGGAGGGTAGGTCTTGCCCTCGACCCCCAAGCGTCAGACTCTGGTCGGGCGGAGCCGGGCAAACGCGCGCCTGAGCAGCAGCGGGCGCAGGGCCGACCACGATTCCATCACCGACGCGCGGGCCGAACGCGCCTCCTCGGCAGGCGCATACGCCGCGACGACGAACCCACTCGTCAACGAGCGCATCGGTTCGGCGACCTCGGGGAAGCTTCCCGCGAGCCGGCGGCCAAGCTCGAAAGGTGTCTCCCCGGATCGCCGATCTGCGCCCGCGAGACGGGTGAGCATAAGCATGCGCCGCCAGACTCCCATCACCGACCGAGGGCGCAGGTAACGGGACGCCGCAGCGAAAACGAGCAAGAAGAGCGCCACGATCACTGCGACGATCTTCGTGAGGGTGCCCGTGTCCGGGACCCCGAGACCGAAGGCGCCGCCTCCGTTGGGCACAGTGGCCGGGTCGCGGAAACCTCGAGCGATGCCGCTCGGGCTCGGCAGCACACCCGGTAGACCGACGACGCCGCCCGGCGTGTCGCACCCCAGGTCATGCAAACAGCTGTTGGTGCCGCTCGCGCCACGCGGAATCGAGTTGTAGACGCCATCAGCGGTAGGCTCGAATTCGATCCAACCGTATGTCGGGAAGTACACCTCGACCCATGTGTGGGCGTCTTCGCTGCGCACGACGAAGCTGTTGATGGTGCTGTCGTAGGCACCAGGGCCGTAGCCGCTGACGAGGCGGGTCGCGATCCCGAGTGAGCGCAGCATGTCGCCCATGGCCGAAGCGAAGAATTCGCAGTATCCGCGATGCGAGTTGAAGAGGAAGTAGGCGAGAGGATCCACCCCGCTTGGAGTCTGTGTGGTGAGGTCGTAGGTGAAGTTCGCCGGGTTGCGGAGGTAAGCCTCGATCGCCCTGGCCGCGTCGTACGGGTTCTTCGCGCCTGCCTGCTGCACCACCTGCACCGCCAGCGCGTGGATCCTCTGGTTCACGGAGTTGCTGCGGTAGCCGTTCGGTATCCCAATGAACGACTTGACCCAATCCGGGTAGGCCGTCCCCGCCGCCTGGAGATCGGCGTCGGTCGCAGTGGAGTACTCGACCCTGACGTTGTAGGTGCCCAGAGACGAATGCGGCGAAACGCTCGAGAGGCGGTCTATGTTCAACAGCCCCGCAGTCGTCGGCGGCACCAGGATCTCGGTGGCCATCGAGTCGCGGCTCGCGCTGTAGAGCCGGTTTGGATAGAAAAGGATGTCTGCGTTACCGGCCGGTGGCGAGACCATACGAACGTTGAAGCGGGCCACCGCCAGCTTCACGTAGTCCTCCGCGTTCTGCGGAACGCTGTCCTTGGGGATGGCCTCCTTCAGGGAATTGAGGGTGTCGCCATAACGCCAGGCACCGCCCGCCAGCATCGTCTCATCGACCCCGCGGAAGTAATGAGGGCCGACGTAGTCGCCCGTGACCGTATAGGTGAACACGATGTCGCGAGTCCTCTTCAGCGAGCTGTTGAGCAGGACGTCGGGCGAGAAACCGGTGGTCCCCGCCCCGGTCCCGCCGGTTCCCGGTAGACCGGGATGGCTGAGCGTCTGCAGGAGCTGAGCCCAACTGGTGAAAGCGCTCGACTCCATGTCCACGGTGCGATCGACCGTTGACAGCGGCGGTAGCATGATCGCGAGCACGATCAGAGCCGCCATCGCCACGAGCCCGCTCTCCCAGAAGTCCCAGCGTGCGTCGCCGGTGAGCTTCACGCGGGCCCGCGTCGCGTCCGCGATCGAGTTGGTGTAGTTCGCCCAGAGCAGCAGGGCGAGCGTGAGCACAAGGATGGCGAGCACGTAGCCGTTCTGATCGCGCGGGATGTTGAGCAGGGTGGTGGCGAACGCGGCAGCGCCAGGGATGAGGCCCAGCAGAGGGCGCCTCCAGCGCAGGACGCACCAGGCGAGCCATGCGCCCGTCACCCACATCAACCAGCAGATGAGATAGAGGTCGAAGGCCGCGTCCGTGATCGCGGAGCCATCGAGCAGCCGGCCCCACCACGCCTGCAGCAGGCCGAGCCCACCCGGATCCGTCGGGTGCAGCGCGTACAGGGCGGGCCACGCCGCGAAGCCGGCTACGATCGGGCCGAGGGCCATCCCGAACCCGAGGCCGATGCCCCAGGCGACGGGAGTGAGCGCGATCAGGCCGACGACGATCGCGCCCGTCAGCGCGACCAGCGTCGCGACCTCGATGCCGGGGACCCATTGGGCCGTGACGGTCGACTTCGCCAGCGCGAGCGTGAGCAGGAAGATCAGAAGCGAGGTCCAGACCACTCCTCCCGGAAGCCCGGCTCGCATGCGCCGCGCGGCCGCCGTATAAGCCCTAGGCGATGCGGATTGCATCTCGCGTCCTCATCAGACGTGCGAAATCGTCGCCCTTGCGGACGACGTACAGGTCCACGTCCTGCCCGAGGTCGAAGCTCGGGTTTTGATCCGGCCCCCCGAAGCTGGCCACGTCGAGGTAGAACACGATCATCGCGGAACGACGGCCGCGCACAGCCTGCAGCAGCCTGACCCAACCCTCGTCGGCGCTCGGTGTGATGACGGCGATCGCGCGACGCGGCAGCCGCCTGATGCGGTCCCAGGCCAGGGTCTTCGTCAACGGCGTGCGGCCGTCGGCCGTGGCCACCGCGAGGTAGTCGAGGATGATGCGGTCCTGCCTCACGGCTCGATGTGGCTCGAGGATCGTGCCTTTGGAATCGTTGGCGATCAGGCCGACCTGGCGGCCGCGACTGTGCACCTGGGAGGCCATCGACGCGGCAAGGCTGACCGCGTATTCAACGGTGGATTCCTCGCCTTCGCCGCAGTGGACGTTCCGGTCCAGGTCGAGCAGGATCCATAGGTCGGTGGTCAGCGGCTGCTCGAAAGTCTTCGACATCAAGCGCCCGTGGCGCATCGACAGCGGCCAGTGGATGCGGCCGAAGCTGTCGCCGGGGGTATAGTCGCGCACCCCTCCGGTCTCAGGCGGGTAATCGGCCCAGGCGCCCAGGCTCTGCGAGCTGCCGACCTGTTGCGCGCTGGGTGTCATAAGGTCGGGGATCGGACGCACACGGGGATACACCAGGACGGTGGTGCGGTTGCCCATCCTCAGCTGCTGGCTGAAGAGGCCGAACGGCTCCCTCACGGTGACCGAGGTCGGCCCGAACGACATCCATCCGCGGCGCCGGTAAACGCCGCGCGACTTCCAGCTCACGGGCTCACCGCCTACCGAGATGACGCGGCCCGGCTGATAATCAGGGACCTGGCCAAGGTCGCGAACCTCGACCCACGGTGCGGGTATCCAGCCCGTTCGCCGCACCTCGATGACCTCCTCGTACGGTTCGCCCACGGTCGGCGTCCCAGGGTCGAGATGGCGGGCAAGGCTGATGCCTCGGATCGCCACCCGCGGCCACACCCATGCGATCAAGAACAGAAGGCACAGGGCATAGGCGAAGGCATATGCCGGGCGGACCGCGGTCAGGTAGGTGAAGAAGAGGAGAAGGCCGAGCGCTACCGCGAGGGCGATCTTATTCATCTGCGCCCTAGCGGACCACCGTTGAGGTGTTAGCCGTCGTACGCCAGCTGGGGCACGTGCTCGCGCTCGAGCAGTCCCGCGACCAGCTTGCCGGCGCTCTGGCCCTGCATCTCAGCATTCGGCCTGAGGATGATCCGGTGCGCAAGCACCGGCTCGGCCAGGGTCTTGATGTCGTCCGGGATCACATATGAACGGCCCAGCACGGCGGCCAGCGCCTGGCTCGCGTGGAAAAGGTTGATGGTGCCTCGAGTGCTGGCTCCGAGGGCGACTTCCGGATTGCCGCGGGTGCGTCCGACCAGGCGCGCGATGTAATCGCGGAGCTCGGGCTTCACGAAGACGTCACGCACGGCGTTCTGCGCGGCGTTGAGCTCGTTGGGTGAGACGACCGGCTGCAGCTCGAGCATCGGCGACTCGACCTTGCGGTGGCTCAAGAGGTTGGATTCCTCTTTCTCCGACAGGTAGCCGAGCTTGACCTTCATAAGGAAGCGGTCGAGCTGGGCCTCGGGGAGCGGGAACGTTCCGGAATACTCGACCGGGTTCTGGGTGGCCATGACCATGAACGGCTTCGGCAGGTCGTGCGTGTCGCCGTCGATGGTGACCTGGCGCTCCTCCATGGCCTCGAGCAGTGCGGCCTGGGTCTTGGGGCTCGCGCGGTTGATCTCGTCCGCGAGAAGGATTTGCGCGAAAACCGGCCCGGGCCTGAACTCGAAGTCGTTTTCCTTCTGGTTGAAGGCGCGGACGCCGGTGACGTCAGATGGCAGCAGATCCGGCGTGAACTGGATGCGGCGGAACGTGCAGTCGAGAGAGCGGGCCAGCGATTTCGCGAGCATCGTCTTGCCGACGCCCGGCACGTCCTCGATGAGAAGGTGGCCTTCACAGAGGAGTGTGACCAGGCAGAGCCGGACCTCCTCTTCCTTGTTGACGATCGCCCGGCTGACGTTCGACATGAAGGCTTCTGTGACTCTGGTGACGACGTCGGTCACCATGCCGCGCACCGAGCCCCCATGATCGCGATTATAGATTTGACCCTCCTTCAACCTTCAAACTGAATACGTGCGGGCGGGACAAATGGTTCCGCGGGCCGTTACGTTGAGGCTCTGGCCGGCGTGTTGGTTTGCATGAGGATGAGGGTAAAGATCGCTGCCTTCCTCGCCGCGGCCGCCATCGGGTGCGGCTCGGCCGGGACCGGCGGCGGTGCGGTCGGGACGCCCCTGTCGATCACCCAGCTCAAGTTCAAGGTCATCGACACGGTCGGCGCGCCGGTCTTCTGCGACCCGGACTACTACCCCGTCGCGCGCCCAGAGGGCGAGCAGGCCAGCGCCGACTCGCACTACCCGCAGATCCGTGCCGACGCCGAGCTCTACTCCGCCATCCTCGCCCACGAGCACCTGCCTTCGGGCGACCTCGACGAAGGGCAGAAGCTCGTGCTGTACCGCGCGTACAAAGTGCTGCGGGCTCTGGTTCTCACGAAAAACGCCGACCCGTATACGTTCCAGATCCGCGTCAAGAATCAGGGCACGAATGCCGGCGTCGATCTCGTCGACGGCTCGGTTCGCGTCGATGGCGTCGTCACGGTTACGTCCCGCAGCCGCAGCGCGATGCCGCCATGCCCGATCTGTCTCGCCGCCGCCACGCTCATCGCGACGCCCCACGGTGACGTGCGCGTCACCGAGGTGACGCCCGGCATGTTGGTGTGGACTTCGACGCCGGCCGGCGAGCGAGTTGCCGCGCCGGTGGTGATGGTCGGCAGCACCGTGGTGCCGTCGACCCACTTGATGGTTCACCTCCGACTCGCGGACGGCCGCGAGCTGCTGGCGTCGCCCGGACATCGCACGGCGGACGGCCGAGCGCTCGGGGCGCTGGCCGCCGGCGATGTGGTCGACGGCTCGAACATCAAGGTGTGGGAGCTGGTCCCGTATAACGGCACCCGGACGTACGACCTCCTGCCTGCCGGCCCCACCCGCACCTACTGGGCCGACGGCATCCCGCTATCGAGCACGCTGACGCGCTAGCCGGACGTCGAACGATCAGTAGCTCACGACGAAGAGCTCGGTGAAGTCCGGGCCGTCAACCTGGAACCCGATACATCCTGATGAGCCTTTCGGGAACGCCTGCAGGGTCACCGCAAGCGGCCACCAATTGCCCGGAGCCCTGTACATGTTTTGGGGCTGAATGGCGAGTTCCGTGTACAGCTGCACCGTGTGGTCGAGCACGTAATCCGACCCGACCTTATCGCCGCTCGGCATGGCTGGGTAGTAGTCGAGGAGTGGGTTGTGCGCAAACACTTCCACCTGATTCGTTCGCAGATCTCTGGCTCTGATCAGAACCCAGTCCATGTATGGGGGCTTGATGACGTATGAGGTGAGGATATACGTGCCCCAACTCGTGACGTATCGACTTCCCGTTCCTTCGGCAAATACAGGTCCGTTCCCGTCTCCATACGTGAGAGGCCCGAGTCCCGACGCCGTCGGCGTATTGAGAAGTGGGCCGGTGGGGCATGCAGCCCCGGAATCGATTGCCGGCAGGTTTAGGGGTCGAGCCTCGAGGGCCCGCAGCGGGATGTGATTGATCGGCACCGGCCGCGCGACGGAGCCGGTCCAGTCGCGCCAGACGCGCCCACTCAAGACCAGGCCTGCAAACAAGACCACCACCATCACCGCCGCCACGGCCCCGACCAACCCGCGAGCCGGCCTCGCCCAGCTACCGCGGCGCGGGCGCGGGCGAACACGGTCGCGGGCAACGACAAAACCGTCCACCCGACTCGCCAGCATGGGAGCCGGAGGAGTCACTTCATCGATGGCGGCGTGGATGTCGGCGCGCAGGCTCATCCGATTGCCTCCTCAATCGCGAGTTCCGGCCTCAGGCGGCGCACAGCGCGATACAGCCGCGCTCTGACCGCCCCAACGGATCCACCCGCCACCGCGGCGACCTCCGTCAGCGGCATATCGAGATAGAAATAGAGGATCACCACGAGGCGGTCTTGGTGCGGCAGCTGCCGCAGCGCATTGCGCAGGTCGGCCCCCTGGAGCACATGCTCTTCGGAGGAAGCCACGGACAAGCCGGCCGGCAGTCCGTGGCCCACCGCGGTGGTCCATCTCCGCTTTCGGGCGTTGCGGCACTCATTGGCGACGATGCCCAGGAACCAGGCCCGAAGCCTGCTGCGGTCCTCGAGCCTGCCGACCTTCCGCCAGGCGATGAGCGACGCTTCCTGGACCACATCTTCGGCCGCAGCCGCGTCATGCAGTAAGGCGCATGCCAACCGATAGCCAGGTTCTACCAACGGAGCAAACAGGTCCGTGAAGGTCTGCTCACTCTTGGACTGACCCGCGCTCCAGCTGCTGTCGGCCACGCGTATCAAGAATCTCTTCCTGTCTAGAAGCGGTCGGGAAGGTGTCGTCCTGGCTTCCATCTGGCGCTTTGCACTGTCCTACTTATTCACGTCGCCAGCCGACCGATTTGTGACACGCAGGTGCTAGGAGACTTCTTCTTCCTCGACCAGCCGCAGGTGGCTGCTGACGTCCAGGCCCAGGTGGCGAGCGAAGAAGCCTGCCACACGCTCGACGTAGAGAGGTCGGTCCGCCTCATAGGCGCCGGTGTGGGGCGCGCCCTGGACGATCCAGATCTCACGCGGTCCGCGATATGCGTCATAGAGGCGCCGGCCATGGCTCACCGACACGATGGCGTCCGCTCCGCCGTGGATGAAGAAAAGGGGCCGGGGTTCCAGAGAGCTGAGCACGGCCTGGGGACTCGATTCCGACAGCCGAGAACCGCTGCGCAGTCGGAACATCAACCCGGCCAGCCAAACGAACGGCGTGCCCGGCAGCTTGATCGAGCGGCGTACGTTCTCGATCATCACAGTGCGAAGGTCGCTGAACGGGCTGTCCAGGACGAGCGCCTGCACGCCGGGCTCGCCCGCGGCCCCCAGGAGGCTGACCACCGCGCCCATCGAATATCCGAGCAGCCCGATCCGCGCTTTCGGGATTCGCTTGCGAGCAAAGGCGATGACCGCCTCCAGCTCCAGCACCTCCTTCATCCCGAAGGTGATCGGCGCCCGGTCGCTGCCGGGCCAGCCGCGATACGAGTAGAGGATGACGTTGAACCCCTTGCGCCAAAGGGCGGCGGAGATCCCGAGCGAACCCTGCCTCTGTCCCTTGTGCCCGCCGGACACGATCACCGTTTGCGGCGATCCCGGCTGGCGGAAATGCCAGGCGCCGAATGTCACTCCGTCGGCGGTCACCAGCTCCACCTCTTCGTAGTCGGCCTGGAACTCGAATGGGGTGAACGTGAAGTCGTCCAGCGGGCGCGGCCGCGCCGGCACGAACGCGCGCCGGTAGATGTAATAGGAAATCGCGACGTAAAGGCTGAGAAGCGCTGCGGGGACCAGCACGATGTATGGCATCGGTACCTACACCGAAGCTTAGACGCTGTTACTCGAAGACGCGGGTCAGCGAGTAAAGCTCCTCGGGCACGCGTCGCGTCTCCCGGATGACGTCGGCCAGGGCGACCACCTCCACCTCGCCGTTGCGGCGGATCGGGATCACGCCGCTCTCGCCCGCGGTGATCAACTCCGCGGCCCGCACTCCCAGGCGAGTGGCCCATATGCGGTCGGTCGGCGTCGGCGAGCCTCCCCGCTGAAGATGGCCGAGCACAGTAACGCGGGTCTCAAAGCCCGTCTCGATCTCGACTTTCCTCGCCAGCGCGTCGCCGATGCCGCGCTTGGCGAGCTGCACGTGGCCGAAGGCGTCCGTCACCGTGGCGCCGCCGTCGGCCTCCTGCAGCTCAGGGATCTGCGCCCCCTCGGCGACGACGATGATGCTGAACAGCTTGCCCTCGCCGCGGCGCCTGTACAGGTGGCTGACGACGTCGCCGAGCCCGACTGGAAACTCGGGGATGATGATCAGGTCTGCGCCGCCCGCGACCCCGCCCATGAGCGCGACCCACCCGGTGTCCCGGCCCATGACCTCGACCACCATCACGCGGTGGTGCGCGGATGCGGTCGTGTGGAGACGGTCGAGCGCCTCGGTGACGACCCCGACCGCGGTGTCGAAGCCGATGCAGAACTCGGTCACGCTGAGGTCGTTGTCGATCGTCTTCGGGACGCCGACGGTCTTGAAGCCGGCGTCATGTAGGGCAGCAGCGACGCTGAGGGTGTCGTCGCCGCCGATGGGGACCATGGCGTCGATACTGTGCCGGCGCAGGACGCGGATCACCGTCGCGACTCCGTCCTTCATCTTCAGCGGGTTCGTACGTGAGGTACCGAGGATCGTGCCGCCCAACGGCAGGATTCCGCGAACGTCCTCCGGCCCGAGCTCTTCGATGTCGCCGCCTTCGAGGCAGCCGGCCCAGCCGTTCTGCACGCCGCTGACCGAATGGCCGAGCTGGAATGCGCGCCGCGCTACAGCCCGGATGGCGGCGTTCAACCCGGGCGCGTCGCCACCTCCGGTGAGGATGCCGATTCGCACGCCGATAGGTTAAAGCCTTATGGCAAACGGGCAGCCAATCGCTCGAGCACCTGCGGCAGCCTCAGCTCTGCCAGCGAGCGAAGCCGTAGGTCCGCCAGGCTCAGGTCGAGGCCGGCGGTGATGGGGTTGGGCACGGCCACGCAGCGCAGCCCGGCCCGCTTGGCGGCGACGATCCCGTTGGGCGAGTCCTCGATCGCCAGAGCCTCCGCCGGCGCGACGCGGAGGCAGTCGAGCACGGCGATGTAGAGGTCCGGTTCGGGCTTGACGTGCTGGACGTCGTCGCGCGTGCGCAGGCAGTCGAATCGGTCGAGCACGCCGAGACGCTCGAGGTGGCCGCTCACCCAGAGGCGCGACGAGCTCGAGGCGACGCCGACCTTCAGACCCAGGGCCTTCGCCTCGTCCACCAGCTCCGCGACCCCCGGCAGCAGCGGCTGCTCGAGCACGAGCATCGCGCGCCTCTCGATTCGGTGGTCGACGACCTCCTGCGGCAGCGGGTGCCCGAGATGCTCCTCGAGGTAGCGCTGGGGATTGAAGGCATCGTTCGACGAGCCGACCGTCTTGACCCACTGCTCGAACGGAAGGTCCACGCCGTGGGCCCTGTAAACCTCGTGCCACGAGCGGTAGATCGGGCCCTCCGTGTCGAGGATAAGGCCGTCGAAATCGAAGATGAGGGCGCGGATCAATTGGTGACGCAAATGTAGAGGTGAGGGCGCGTCAAAGGCTTAGGATCGCGCATGGCAGTCTGATTTTTCCAATGGCCTCCAAAGCATCCCAGTTCACGCCGAAAGGTGACCTTCAAGCCTCGCCAGGCTGGTTCGGCGCGGCCCTCTCGGGCTTCGCCCTAATCGCCGTCGCCGCCATGCTGGTCGTCGTCTTCGGCTTCCTGGACGCGACCCACTTCACCTCGATCCAGAGCCTCTTCACCCCCGACGCTCCGGCGGCGGCCGGCATCCTGGGCGTGGTCGGGGGCGCCGAGGGCGTGACCCTGAGCATCGTCATCCTGGTTGTCGTCTTCGGCATCCAGATGACTTCCTCGCGCTACTCGCCTCGCATCATCGGGCTGTTCACCACCAATCCTTTGAATGCGATGGTCCTCGGCTTTGCCCTCGCTTCGATCCTCTACACGTTCCTGGTCCGCGGCGAGGTCAAGACCAACCCCAACTACGTGCCGATGTGGAGCGTCGCGGCGGCAGTTCTACTCGGAGTCATCAACTTCGCGATCGTCTTTCCCTATATCGGCTACATCTTCGCCGTCATGCGCGCCGAGACCCTCGTCAACAGCATCCGGCGCCAGGCGCGCCGGCACCTGGCGCACGCCACGGCGGGCAAGCGTGTCGGCAAGTACCGGAACGACCTGCTGACGTCCATCAACCAGGTCACCGACATCGCCCTCGGGTCGGTCGTTCTCGGGGACATGCCGGTATGCCTCCTGGTGATCGGAGTGCTCGGCGACTTCCTCGCCTCGGACTACTCGAAGGTCAAGAAGGGGTTCGGGGCGGACTGGTTCCAGGTCGGCCACGCGGAGCTTCCCGGCGACTCGGACCAGATCGTCGCGGAGGTCAACCGGGCACACACCTGGGTCGAGTACACGGTGCTGTCGAGCTTCGTCCACCTCGTCGGCCTGACGCCCGCCCACAGGAAGGAGGCCGTGCACGCCATCGCGGTGGCGACGCGAGACATCGGTCTTGCGGCGATCGACCGTGGCGACCCTGAAGTCGCAGAGCTCACGGTCCGCTTTTTCAACACCTACCTGCGCGCGGCTCTAAACCAATCGGCGCCCACCTTCGCGTCCACGACCATGAACGAATACCGCCGCTTCGCGATCGGAGCCCTCGAGTGGCGGCCGGACATCTCGGTCGAAGCCGCCGCGCACCTGCTCCGCTACGGCCGGCACTTCGACGAAGCCGGCATGCCGGCGATCTTCGGCGCCGCGGCCGAAGACGTGGCCGACCTGGCCATCGAGGCACGATCACGCGATGCCGAGGTCACCCGGCGGCTTGCCGTACTCCTGGTTCGCAACCTGCTCGAGCTGATTCCGAACGCCAGGCCGATCGGCTTGAACGGGCTCTTCAAGGCGGTTGCCAAGCTGGCCTTCTGGGCGATGGCCTCCGACTCGAAGGACATCGCGCACATCCTCGTCGAAGGCATCGCAGCGGCTCCGCCCGACTTTGTCGAGGCCGCCCTCGACCGCATGGAGGTGATGCAGAACGGGTTGTTCTGGGAGGTCAACGAGCGGGTGGTCGCATTCGACTGGGTCGAGGAACCACTGCGCGCTGAGATACCACGGCTCCGCGCCGCGCTGCGCCGCGCGAAGGCATCGGGACGCGCACCGGTGATGGAGCTGGACGATCCGCGACCCACCGCACCGGTCGATCTCGTGCCGCCCGAGCCTGGCCCGGCGCTGCCGTCCAACGGCGCACCGAAAGCTCCCGAGGCGGCCGTCACGCCGGCTGGCGGCGGTTGATCATGGCCGTCGACGCCGTGTCGAAATAGGCGAGCAACGCCTTTCGTACCTCGGGCTTCAGGTCGAGCGACTCCACGGCCGCGGTCATGTGCTTCAGCCAGGCGTCGCGCTCGGCCTGGCCGATCGCAAACGGCTGGTGTCGCAGACGCAGGCGCGGATGGCCGCGGCGGGCGCTGTAAGTATCCGGCCCTCCCCAGTACTGGATGAGAAAGAGGGTCAGCCGCTCGGTTGCACCTGAGAGGTCCTCGTCCGGGTAGACCTGACGCAAGAGAGGATCGGATGCGACCCCGGAGTAGAAACGCTCGACCAGGGTTTTGAAGGTCTCAGCTCCGCCGGCGGCCTCGTACACATCCATCGTTCTGACCATAGACTGAGCCAGATGGACAGGAACCGGCCCCTTCGGGTCAGCTTCCTTTTCGCGCTGGTGATGCTGGTCATCCAATTCCTGCTCGGTATGGCGGTCAACCTCTTCGTGACGATTCCCACCAACCACCCTGGCGCCAACCCGCCCGAATATTTCAGCGGGGTCGCCCAGAGCGTCACCTGGGCGGTTCTGCACGGACACATCCTTGTGGCGCTGCATGCCGGATTCGGCCTCATTCTGGTGATCGCAGCGGTAGGAACCCTGGTCCAGGCCATCCGTGCGGGCGGTCGAGGCATCGTGCTGTCCAGCGTGTTCGGCTTCATCGGCGTGCTCGGCGCGGGCTTCAACGGCGGGAGCTACCTGAACTATCACGAAGACGTCAGCTCGATGCTGATGGCCACCGGCTTGGCGATCGCCGTGGTCGCTTACTCGGTGGGCCTGTACATCGCGACCGGCGGCGGCCGCCTGGCCGACGGCGCCCCAGCCGCCTAGGCCTCGAACTCCCACCTGGTCGGGGAGCCTTCGAAATCGCCGTTTGCGATGCCGAACGCCCATCGCGGGCGGACTCGGAAAGATGAGTTGACCGCGGGGTCCAGCAGGTCGATCTTGTAGTCCGTCTCGTATTTCGCGTTCTCGAGCGAGAGCAGCAATTCGAGGTGCTTCGGGTCGGTCAACAGCTGGGCAGTGCCCTCCACCACCACCGGGTTCGACGCGTCTTCGGTGGTCACGACACATCGTCGGTGGGCGCTGAGATTCTTTGCTTTGCGCGACGGCAGGCTGCTGCTGAACCAGAAGGCGAGGTCGTGCCACATCCCCCAGACGGGCATGGCATGCGGACGGCTGCCGTCCGGCCACACGCTCACCATCCAGTAGTTGCGCGATGAGATGAGGCGCTCCTCCGCCCACGACCAAGGCAGCAGGCCGCTGCCCTGGCTTGCGGGTTTGGTCCCGTAGCCGGGCATGTAAGGACGCATGGTGCGAATCGGCGCGCGTGCCATCAGGTGGAAGGCTGCTTGACCCCCGCGCCCTCCAGCAGCTCCTCCACCGGCCGGGCAATCGCCTGCGCGGCCTTCAGCCCGGTCGCGTCGAGGTATTTCTCGACGATCCGCCGTCCCACGGCATACCCGCCCATGTGAGGTACGCCGACGGGCTCCCGTCCAAGCCTGCGGGCGACCTCGTCGCCGAGCACGTACGGGCTCCATTCCTGAAAAGTGGTGCCGGTGCCGAAGGCGCCGATCACCTTGTCCGACGTCTCGTCGAGGACCTTGCCGGTGACGTTCTTGTACCAGGCCCCGGTCGAGTCAGGACCACAGACCTCGACGGTGAAGACCTCGGCCAGTCCTTCGTGCACAACCCATTCCGCGAGGTTGAAGGGTCCGTCGATGTTCGGCGTACGCACGTTGTGCGCCAGCTCGTGCACTGCGCACGCGCCGATCCGCGTCTCGTTGTAGTCGGTCGGCCAGGCGACCAGCCAGATCGTGCCTGGCGTCGCCCCCATGCCGTAGTAGCCGAGCGTGTGCTCCACGAAAACGGGATCATCGGGGTAGCCCAGCGTGAGCGAGACCTCGATGCGGTCCGGGTGATGGATGCCGGGCAGCGCCACGCTCTGGTACTCCCAGGCGCGAGCAAGGTCGCGTCTCATCTGGCCCCACGCGTCGGCCTCGATGAGCCGCTCGACGGCCGCGGGATAGCGTGGATCGTCCACCGCGACTCTGAAGCCGTCGCCCTGCTCGTGGATCTGCCGGAGCATCTGCATGCCCGCCGTATCGAATGACGAGACGCCTCGAATCGCCGCCAGCGCGTCCAGCCGTGCCGGCGCCGGCAGCGTGAAGAGGCGCCGTAGGGCGGCGGCGTCGTCGTGAACGACGATCTCGATCTGGTCGTCGGTGGTCAGCGCCATCCGTTTACAGAAACCTGAAGCCTTCTCGAGCGGTCACGTGTATCTAGTGGCAATTGTGAGGATCGCCGCCCTTGCCGACCGGCGCGTTGTGATCCTCTTACGGGGCTGGGCACCATTCGTGCTGCTGCTCGTCGCGTACGAGCTGATGCGTGATCTGGCCTCAGCGGTCGGGATGCCGGCCCACGACCTGGCCCGGCTCGACCGCACCCTGTTCTACGGATACCAGCCGACTCTGGTCCTACAGGCGGCCGTTGGCAAGTTGGCCGACGCCGACTTGTTCGAGGACATGGGCAGCCTCGTCTACGCGACCCATTTCCTCCTCCCCATCGCAGTTGGCGGCTGGCTCTGGGCGAAGGACCGTCATGCCTTCCGAAGCTTTGGGCTCACCCTTGTCGTCCTCTGCGGGCTCGCGTTCGTCACCTACGTGATCGCGCCCACGACGCCGCCCTGGCTGGCCCAGCCGGCGACGGTGAGGCACCTCATCGAGGACACGATCCAACGCAGCGGGGTGCCGTCGAGCCTCGTCTGGCTCTATTCGCATCACGACTACAACCTTTATGCGGCATTCCCGTCGCTGCACGCAGGCTTCCCCGTGGTCGCCGCCGCCGCCGTCTGGCCGCTCAGCCGGAAGGCGAGCGTGCTGTTGTGGATCTGGGCCGCGGTCGTCTGGGTCGTCGTCGTTTACCTCGGCGAGCATTACGCAAGCGATGTCATCGGCGGGATCGTGTACGCGACTATCGCGATCGCGATAGCGCGAACCCTGAGCGGACGTTCCTCGCAGCGCAGTCAGTTCGCCATGGCGGGGGTCGCTGCCGAGGTCACCACCTCGGAGTAGCTCTCCATCTGCTTCTCTGCCGGCAGGAACCACGCGATGACAATGGTGGCCAGCACGAGGATCACATGGGACATCAGCGACTTCTGCAGGCCGATGGCGTCGGCGATCGCGCCGTTGATCGGGATCCCGAACGCGCCGCTCACGAACCCCAGCCCGAGCACGAGACCGGAGGCGAGACCGGCGCGCGACGCCATCAGCTGCTGAGCCATCAGCAGCATCAACGGCGCCGTCGACGCGGCCAGGAAGCCGATGAGAATCGCGGTCGCGAAGGCCCACGGCCCGGGGAACAACGTGTATAGGAATATGGCCGGGATGCTCAGCACCAGCGTCGCGAGGATCAATGTCCGGCGGCCGTATCGGTCGGCCAGAGATCCGCAGCCGACGGTGCCGATGGCGCTGGCCAGCACGAGGACCGTGACCAGCGGTCCGTAGAACTCCGGACCGTAGCCGAGCTGCCTGTACCAGGTCGGTGTGAACGACTGGAACACGTTGACCGTCCAGCTGCGCGACATCATCACGCCGATCACCATCGCGAGAGCGAACACCGGCACGGGGCGCGACGCGACCACAGCCGTTTTTGCGACAGCCGCAGCGCGCGGGATCCGCTCTCGCACCCGCCACCACAAGTACGCACCGGTCGCGACGCCGGGAATGACGAGCAAACCGGTCCCGTGAATGCCGAACAGCGCCAGCACCCCGATCCCGATGAGCGGGCCGAGCGCCACTCCCACCGTGCCTGCCGTGACATAGATCGACATCCCGAAGCTGCGGCGCCAGGCCGGAAGCAGCGCACGCACGTCGAGGGCGCCGAACGGGTGGAACGCCCCCGAGCCGAGGCCAGAGGCGCATGCAAGCACCAGCAAGAGCGGGAATGTCGGCACGAAACCGATGAGCGCGAAGGTGAGTGCAGTCCACGCGAGGGCGTACCCGGTGAACCGGGTCCCATAACGGTCCGCGATCGCGCCGAACAACGGCTGCGAGATGGCGGCCGTGCCGCCATAAGCCAGGCTCACGAGACCGACCGTCGCGAGTGTCAGGTGAAAGCGGCCGATCAGCACCGGAAACAGAACGGGTATGACGCCGACATAGCTGTCGACCGTCAGATGCCCGAGCATCAGCGTCACCAGCTTGCCGTTGCGCAGGAAATTGTTCATCTAAGGACGGGCATTATCATGGCCGGGCGTGGCTGAGCTCCTCTACCTGAGCCGTGAGGATGTCGAGCGCCTGCTCGACGTCGACGCCATGCTCGATGCCCTTGGCAAGGCCCTCATCGCATACTCGGCGGGCGTCGCGGTTGTTCCTCCGCGGGTCGGGATTCGTGTGCCCGACCGTGGCCTCCTGGGCTCGATGCCGGGATACGTGCCTGGGATCGCGCTCGAGGTCAAGCTCGTATCGGTCTATCCGGGCAACCACGAGCATTCGCTTCCTTCGCACCAGGGCGTCATTGCTCTGTTCGACGAAAGGAGCGGCTCGCCTCTAGCCATCATGGACGGCACCTACATCACAGCCATCCGCACCGGCGGCACGGCTGCGGTCGCCGCGCGCGCGCTGGCGCGAGAGGACGCCAGTGTCCTCGCCATCCTGGGCGCGGGTGTCCAGGGCGCGTCGCACCTGGAGACATTTCCTCATGTCCGGAATTTCGACGAGATCCGCATTGCGTCGAGAGATCATCGCAAGGCGGCCGACCTCGCTTCGCGCCATCCCCGCGCCCGCGTGGTCGAATCCTTCGAGGAGGCGGTTCGCGGCGCTGACCTGGTCGCGTGCTGCACGGACGCACGCGAGCCGGTCATCCGTCGCGATTGGTTGAAGCCCGGCGCGCATGTCAGCTCGGTCGGAGGCACGTTCGGCCCCGAGATCGATCAAGAGACGATGCGTGCCGGCCGCGTGTTCGTCGAGTGGCGGGGAGCTGCCACCAATGCGCCGCCTGCCGGCGCCCACGAGCTGCAGGGCCTCGAGCCGGCCGACCTCACCGAGGTCGGCGAGGTGCTCGCCGGCACGCGCCCGGGCCGGGTCTCGCCGGACGAGATCACGATCTACAAGTCGACCGGTTTTGCCGTCGAGGACGCTGCCACCGCGAGGCTGGTCTACGACCGCGCGCAGGCCGAGGGGGCGGGCGTCAGGCTGCCGCTGTAGAGGTAAAGTCGTCCGCCCCACACCGCGGCGCTGCGCGCCGGGGAGCTCCCCACGGTGTGGGGAGCCCAGGCTCGTACCGCATCGCCACCGCCCCCGAGCCGAACTCCAGCCGGCTCACGAGCTTCAAGTCGACATGCTTCGATAGCCCCGCGAACAACGTCGGCCCGTGGCCCGCGAGCCTGGGATGCACCACGATTTCGTAGTCATCGATCAATCCCAGCTCCATCAACGCCAGTGGGAGCTTCACACCTCCCACGAGCAGTCCCTTGCCCGACTCCTGCTTGAGTTGCTGAACGGCCTTGCCCAGATCCCCGCGCACGAGCTCTGCGTTCCAATCGACCTGCTCCAGGGTGCTCGATACGACGTACTTCTTTGCCGCGTTGATCGTCTGGGCGAAGGGTTCCATCCAATCAGGTCTCGCTCCGGTCGGTGCCGGCGGCCGCCACGCTGATTCCATCATTTCGTAAGTCACCCGGCCAAAGAGAAGGGCATCGGCCTGGTTGAGGCTCTCGGCCGCGTGACGATGCAAGTCTTCGTCCGCGGGGATTGCACGATGATCGCAGCACCCGTCCAATGTGACGTTGATGGAGTACCGAAGGGGTCGCATTTCGGAAGAGTACGAGATGCTCGACAAAGTCGCCCGCGGACAAGTCACGCTCGACCGGATCACCAAATCCGCGATACACCACTAGATCTCCACGAGCCGGCTGGGCACGGCGTTGATGATCAGCGTCTCGCCAAGACGGTGGGCCGGCTGAACAATTCCGTAGGGATGGATGTGGCCGTGAACATGCAGCCGCGGCGCCAGGTTCTTGATCAAACGATTGAAGGCGCTGAATCCGCGGTGGGCGAGGTCGACCTCCTTGCCGCTGAAGCCCTCCGGGGGCGCATGCGTGAGCAGCACGTCGAGGCGGCGCCGTGTGCGGTCGCGCTTCAACCGCGAGAGGAGCTCGACCCGCAGCGCTCGCCATCGCATCTCGGCCTGCGTGTACTGGTTGGGGCCAGGCCGGTAGCGCATGGAACCGCCCAGCCCCGCGATGCGCAGCCCGGCCGCCTCGACGACCCGGCCGTCGATGTTGGTGCAACCCTCAGGCCCGTGCGCCGGGGCCTCGGCCCGGAGCGGTGAGAAGGTGTCGTCAACGCGCCGCAGGTCGGCGTCATGGTTGCCGGGCACATAGAGCAGCGGCACGTTCAGACGGCTCACTATGTACTCCAGGTAGTCGAACGGCAGGTCGCCGCAAGAAAGGACGACCTCCGGCCGCAGCCTGATCAGCTTGTCTCCGTAGAGCCCCTCATCGACCTCATCCGCGATGGCGAGAATGCGGGTCACAAGGTGAGACTAGGCGAGTACCTCACGACGCTGTGCCAGGCGCTCGATCTCGGCCTTGCGCAGCGCCTCGAAGCCGCCGTCCAATCCTTGCCTGAGAGTGCGGGCTATCTCGGGCGCCGAATGCAGCCGGGGGATGTAGACGAAATCCGCCCCGGCCTCATAGAAATGCAGCGCCTGAGGGATGTGCTCGCTGGTCAGCATGACCTTGGCCTTGGGGCAGCCGGCACGGATGTTGCGCAGCAGCCTCAGGTTGCTGGTGCCCCTGAGGATGTCGTCTGTGATGCTGCAGACGACCAGCTCTGCGTTCTCGATGCCGGCGTGACGCAGGCTGTCTGCATGCGCGATGTCGCCATAGAGGCAGCTGATGCCGCGCCGGCGCAGCTCACTCATCACGGTCGGGTTGAAGTCGATGACGAGGATCTTGTCCAGCAGGACCTGCGCCTCGACCGCGGTCCCATCGCTCTCGAGCTCGAGGAGGATCGAGCTCGCGTCGCGGAAGAACCCCAGGAAGATCAGCGTTTCCGTGCGCGCTCCTGTTTGGTCGGGCGTGGCCTCGCCTTTGTCGAGATCTCGGACTCTCAGCAGCTTCAAAATCATGCTCAGCGCCCGCTGCACCCAGTGGCTCGACTGGATCATGTAGGTCGATATGACCGACGTGATCGCGAAGGTCAGGATCACGATCGTGACCACGTCGGGGTCGATCTGCGGCTTGGCAAGCGTTAGACCCAACGACGCGATCACGATCGAGAACTCGCTGACCTGCGCCAGGTTGATGGCCGGCACCAGGCTCGCCCGATGGCCGAGCTTGAAGAAATAGAGGATCGGAACGACGGAGAGACGGCTGACCATCACGAAGGCCGACGCCGCCAGCGCGATGTAGACCACGTGCAGGGTCGGAATCGGGATCTGCATGCCGAGGGCGACGAAAAAGAGCGTGACGAAGAAGTCACGGATGCTGACCGCCTTGGCCATGACGTCCTGGTTGTAGGGGAAGGTCGACAGGCTCACGCCCGCGATGAGGGCGCCCATCTCTTTGGACAGCCCGATGAAGCTCGCGGCGCCGGCCAGGAAGAAACACCAGGCGAGCGCGCTCACGAG